>JASFVL010000020.1:0-25770 GCA_050049875.1 Anaerolineales bacterium | reverse complement strand
TCTTCAACTTCAGCAAAGTTTTCCTTGAGTTTCTCAACAGGGTGCTTTTCCATTTTTTCTCCTCCTTTGGGTTGTTTTCCAAATGGAGAATTCTACCCCTGTTTTTCCATATGCGATTGCCCTGGGGGGTGCGCTCAAATGTTGTCAAAGAGAATTAAGTGGGGTGTGTTCCCACGTTCTTCTTCATGACAAGTCTTGCGTGCACACCTAACAACAGGAAGGTTGCATATTAGGTAAAGATAGTGTAAATTATATAGAATTTCGCCCGCCAAACCAAAAAGACAAATGGGATGTGCAAATGAAGCGCCTGAAAAGGTTCGCCAGCCTGATGATCCTGGCCCTGATTCTGCTGCTATCCGGCATTGGGGAAGCTGATCCGAAGCACGCGCTGGAATCTGAGCAAGTGATGAACGCCGCGCTGGTACCCCCCATTACAGGCCAAATGCATAAAACACTGCCCACAAAAACCGCTCCAAACTCCTCTCCGACGCCCCAAACCCGCCCATCCATTCCAACTCCATTTAATGAGACTCAAACCAACCTCTTACCAGAGATCCCAACAGGCGGCGGTTCCGGACAGATCGCCTTCTCCTCCCACCGGAACGGATCATCGGAAATCTACGTGATGAAGGCCGACGGTACGCAGCAAACGCGACTGACCTTCAACCAGCAGCGAGTCTCCCAGCCGGTCTGGTCTCCCGATGGGAGCAAAATTGCCTTCGTGCTGACCTGGGCGGGAGGCGCGAATTTGGATATTTTCGTGATGAACGCAGATGGGAGCGGTCTTTTTCAATTGACCGATCATCCCAGTGTAGATTCAGACCCCGCCTGGTCGCCGGACGGCACTAAAATCGCCTTCACCTCCAATCGGAACTCCTACATTCAAAAAGGAACAGGCAGACCTAGGAGGATCTCGATTTTCGAAATTTATGTGATCAACTCGGACGGTTCGGGGTTGACCCGCCTGACCGATAACACTGACTGGGATACTTCACCTAATTGGTCGCCCGACGGAAAGCAAATTGCTTTTCAGTCTGACCGGGACGGGAACATTGAAATCTACGCCATGAACAGCGACGGATCCAATCAAAGGAGGCTGACCTATTTCCCATCAGACGAAGCATCCCCTGCTTGGTCGCCCGAAGGTCGCTGGATAGCTTTCCACTCCGACCAAAAGGATGACGGAAACCAGGAAATCTACCTGATGCCTGCCACTGGTTCTCAGAGCAGCTTGGCGGGATATGCGATCCAGTTGACAGAAGTGAAGGGATGGGACATCAACCCAGTGTGGTCGCCCGATGGTCAATTTTTAGCGTTCTACTCCGACCGCAGCGGAAATTTTGAAATCTTCATCATGCCGCTGCCCCTCATCGGCGGTGCGGGGATCGAAGGGGGAAAATTCCCTGATATATCTACGCAAGTCCAACTAACAGACAACCCTTCATTTGACGGTTTTCCGACCTGGCAGCCATAGCTTAAAACAGAAGATCGTGCACAGTTGAAGGAGGAGGGTACGGGGGACAGAGAGGGTCCCATCTAACCGATAATTCCACCCTCTGTAAGCCGGCGCAGGTCGCCCAAAGCTGCTTCAATCTCCTCAACCGTGACCGCCCGGGAACCATCGCGATGCTGCAATTCACCAGCTTCGGCTTTCTCCACAGCTACCTGTCGAACGGTGCTTTCGCGAGCCAAGGCCTCTTTGACCAGCGTAGCGCCAGCAGCATATCCAACCAGCGGGTTGAGAGCGGTAACCACGATGGCATTTTTCTCCAACCAGCCCTCCGCCTTAGCGGGATTGGCCTGGACACCGCGAACGCACTTCTCTGTAAAAGGCCGCAACGCGCCGATGGTCACCTGGATCATTTCGAACAGGTTGTGAGCGATGACCGGCATCATCACGTTGAGTTCTAGCTGCCCTGCCTGAGCGGCTAACGATACAGTCAGGTCGCAGCCCTGCACGTGGAACATGGCCATGTTGAGCATCTCCGCCATCACAGGGTTAACCTTGCCGGGCATAATGCTGGAACCGGGCTGTACGGCGGGCAACTGAATTTCCGCCAAACCGGTGGAGGGGCCGGATGAGAGCAGCCTGAAATCGTTGGCGATACGAGTTAGGGTGACAGCCAGTGTGCGCAGCGCGCCCGAGAATTCCACCATGTCAGCCATGGATTGCATGCTCTCAAACAAATTATCGGATTCGTACAGGGTCAGGCCGGTTATTTCCGAAAGGCGCGCGACCATACGGGTGTGGTATTCGGAGTGGGCGTTCAACCCGGTGCCCGCGGCGGTGCCGCCAATCCCTAAACGGCGCAGCCCCTCCGCAGCACGCTGAATACGCTGCGCATCGCGCTCGACCGCCCGGGCGTAAGCGCTGAACTCCTGCCCTAAGCGCACAGGCACGGCATCCTGCAGGTGGGTGCGTCCCGACTTGACGACATCGTCAAACAGCGCCGCTTTCTCCCCCAATGCCTCCGCTAATTCATTAACCGCATCTAATAGATCATCAAGCCGCCACAGGCATCCCAAGCGAATGGCCGTTGGGATCGTATCGTTGGTAGATTGAGCCATATTGACATGGTCGTTGGGATGAACGTGGTACTCCCCGAGGCCTCCCCCCAGGATCTGTGTGGCGCGGTTAGCGATCACTTCGTTTGTGTTCATGTTATGGCTGGTGCCTGCCCCAGCTTGGAAGGGATCGACCACAAACTGATCGTCCCAGTTCCCTTCAATGACCTCCTGGGCAGCCTGGGTGATCGCCCCCGCCCGTTCACGGTCCAGTAAACCCAGGTCACGGTTGACCTCGGCAGCGGCGCGCTTGATGGTCGCCATAGACCAAATGAACGCCCGCCAGGGAGACAAGCCAGAGATGGGGAAGTTCTCCATAGCGCGCTGTGTCTGCGCGCCGTAAAGGGCGTTTTCAGAAACGTGAACATCACCGAGTGAGTCTCGTTCTGTGCGGGTGGGGTTTTTCTCCATATCGATCCTCCATCTACGCTACTTTACAATCAATTTTGATTGGAACATATGCAGTTGAATCAGAAGCGTGAGCTTATTAAATCACAAAGAGGAAGCCCGCGGGCTTCCTCTCTGAGAGAGATTTTAGTTGCTATCACTCGTCCAGAGCGCTGTAGCCTGGCCCATCGATGAAGTAATCGAAGTTCGGTTGAATATCCTGGGTCAAGTCTACAACCTCGCCGGCCTCCATCGTGCGGGTAGCTTCCAAATGAACTGGCTCCCCGAATTGGTTTTCACCGTCGTACACCTCATTAAAGCCCTCCGTTCCAACGGGCATAGATAGAACTTCCTCGCCCTGAGCCTCGTACACTTCAGGTACTTCGTCCTCAGGGAAAATGGCCTCATAAGGGCACTCTGGCACGCAGGCGCCGCAGTCGATGCACACATCCGGGTCGATGTAGTACCAAGGCCATTCGGATTCTGGCTTGCCAGGCACGATACATTCCACCGGACAGACATCCACGCAACTCGAGTCACGCAAACAAAGGCTAGTTATGATATACGTCATTGGTTACCTCCATCTGGATAAGTGAACAATCTTTTATTAGTACTCACGCAGTCGTTGGGATAGGATATCCCAAACTGCGAAACTTCTTTTAATGCTCGTCGAGATATTTTACCTTAAATTTAGCGAGCGTGTCCAACCACCAACTCGATCACGTGGTGGCCGCCGCTATTTCCGTTATTATAACAATTCTCACGACAATTACCACCCCAAACTTGGCAAGTGTGCGCTCAAAGATTGTCAGGGGGAATGAAGTGGGGGTGTGGAAAAGCCCCACAAATCTATCCCCTCTCATCATTTTTCGGAATGCATCTAAACTACACGGCGTATGCAAACACTCTAGCCTAATCTGGCAAATTTTTAACCATCACGAGAACCCCTTATCTTGACAGGAAAGCTCTCTGTCAAGTATTATCCGTGTTGTATTTCAATCTATTTCTTACCACCCAACCAAAGGAGGTTGTAGAATGATACACGAGATTTTAAATAAGCTGGATGAAAAGCACAGCTTCGATCGCGCCAAGGCGCATTGCGATATCCCGTGCGGGATTTATGATCCCATCACGGCACAAATCGCCGCTTTGACAGTTGTGCGCATGATGGATCTGATGGCTGATCTAGAAAGTGGTGGTGGGCAAGGTGCTGCCTATGATAACAGCATGTCACGCTATATCACCGTCAAAGAGGAGCACGCAGAGCTAGCCAAACACGAAATTCGTGTCATCTGGGGCGACTTCATCAAAGCTCATCACGTAGAGAAATTTCCCGAACTGCCTGACCTGGTTCACAAAATCATGCAGTTGGGCTCCAAGAGCCGCCAGACGGCCGATCGCGAGAACGGCGTCCAATTGGTAGAGACGATCAACCAATTCGCTGAGATCTTTTGGCAGATCAAGGAGGTCGGCACCAAGCGGGCAAAAGCACCTTATGCGCCCGCCCTTGAGATGGTCTATCCAGACTTGTAATGCTCAAAGTACTCAAGGTGACAGGTGAGAGCCTATCGCCTGCTTATCAGGAAGGGGATTTTGTGGTCATCGCCACAATCCCCTTCCTTTTCGGTTCAATAAGTCGGGGTGACATCATCGTCTTCAATCATAAAACCTATGGAACGCTGATCAAGAAGGTCGATCAGATCACCTCACAGCGCGATCAAATCCACGTCGTCGGGACTCACCACCACAGTGTGGACAGCACACACTTTGGCCCCATCGACAAAGGCGACTTGATCGGCAAGGTGATCTGGCACATCCCAAAACGAGGACGATAATGGGGGTCATGCGAACAACTAAGCGTAAAGCTTAAATCTAGCCACCATGAATCAAACGGATTCCCGGCCTCCAGTGCCGCCTTTTATTGCGATCGTGTTTGGCATCATAGCCGTTTCAACTGCATCTGTGTTTATCCGTTATGCCCAAGCGTACGCGCCATCTTTGGTGATCGCAGCCGTGAGGTTGAGCCTGGCAACCCTAATTCTCGCCCCCGCGGCGATCCTGAGCTACCGGACTGAGCTTCGGCGACTCAACCGCCGAGAACTCGGACTGGGGCTGCTTTCCGGATTTTTCTTAGCCCTGCATTTTGCATCCTGGATCACCTCGCTGGAGTACACCACTGTCGCCAGTTCCGTCGTGCTGGTGAGCACCTCCCCCTTATGGGTCGCCTTGCTGGCACCGCTGACCATCAAGGAACCCCTTTCGCGGGCTACCCTGATCGGGATGGGGTTAGCATTGCTTGGGGGCACGGTGGTGGGGGTGAGCGACTCCTGCATCTCCACTGGGAGCGGCATCGATTGCCCTTCCCTGGGAGAGTTCCTGGCGGGTGATGCTTTTCTGGGCGATCTCCTGGCTTTGGCTGGCGCCCTGACCGGCGCCGGCTACTTGATCATCGGCCGCCGCCTGCGCGGCAAGATGTCCTTGGTGCCATACATCTTCGTGGTGTACGGGATGGCTGCGGTGCTGTTGGTTTTTATCATGTTTGGATTTGGAGGCTCTCCTCTGGGGTACCCCCCGAAAGTCTATTTGTGGTTCTTGTTGCTGGCGATCGTCCCCCAATTGATGGGGCACTCAACCTTCAACTGGGCGCTCCGTTACCTCTCCGCAGCCTATGTCTCGGTCACCCTGCTGGGCGAGCCGATCGGCTCCACGATCCTGGCTTACGCCTTTTTAAATGAGACCCCCACCACTTTGAAGATATTTGGTGCTATACTTATTTTAGCTGGTATATACATTGCAACGCGTAGTGAAGCGGAAACTCAAACGCTGCAAACCCAGCCGGAACTATAAGCGTAGGGGCTCACACAGTAAATGCAACTGCGTAATTTCTGATAATGCTGTTGTAAAAACCGTCAGGACGACACAGACGTTATGGCTAAAAGTGAACCATCCAAATCCACCCGCAAATCCTCCAGTTCCTCGACAGGACCTCAACCCCCCTGGCTGGAATTCCTGCTGGATTTCTGGCTGCGCTTTGAGCGCTTTGCCTGGGATGTGGGCGGTGTGCTGCTGCTGGCTGTATCGTTGATGACCTTATTGGCGCTAGTCTTCCCCGAACTGACCCGCGGAGCACTGCTCATCTGGTGGTCAGAGGTCCTGCGCCATTGGCTTGGATGGGGGAGTTTCATGATGGTGGTGGCTACGGCCGTGCTGGGTTTTTCGATGCTCGGTCGCCGCGCAAGTCGCAAGCTATCCATCCGCTGGAGCCGGGTTTTCGCGCTGGAAGGTGCCGCATTCGCTGGGCTGATCCTCTTGACCCTGTTCGGAGGAAATTCATTAGAACGCGCCGAGTCAGGGTTGGATGGCGGGGTGATCGGGTGGGGGCTGACCGAATTAACGGGGCTGCTGCTCAGTCCCTTCTGGTTGATTCTGGTCGCTAGCGTGATCTTCTTTGGGGGAACCATCTACGGCTTCGGGATAGGGGAATGGTTGGCAGCCGGAGCGCAGAAGCTGATCGAATGGGCATCCAATTCCCAATCTCAAAATCTGGGCAAGGACAGCGGCATTAGCGTAGCGCCTGTGGAGGGCGTTGAATCGAGTTTGAGCCCTGATAAAAGCAAGAAGAAAAAACGCACCCGCCTGCCCCCACAATTCCGCAAACAATTCCGCCTGCCAGCAAAGGAAGAACGCCCCGCTTCCGCCCCTCCGCGGGACGATCGTTTGCCCCCATTAAAATTGTTGGTGGGTGGGCGAACAGCCCGTCCCGACGAACGCAATATAAATTTAACCGCCGGGTTGATTGAGAAGACGTTGGATGAATTTGGCATCCCGGCCAAAGTCATCGGATTCCAGGTTGGACCGACGGTGACCCAGTTCGCGGTGAAACCGGGTTATATCGAGAAAAACGGCCCTGAGGGGGAATCCAAACAACAAAAAGTGCGTGTCTCCCAAATATCAGCCTTGTCCCGTGACCTGGCGCTTGCGCTTTCAGCTGAAAGACTGCGCGTTCAAGCCCCGGTCCCCGGGCGACCCTATATCGGAATTGAGGTGCCCAACATACGATCTGCTCTGGTGCGGCTGCGCCCCGTTCTGGAGACAGAAGCGTTCCACCGGATCGATTCGCCCTTAGCCATCGCTTTAGGACGGGACGTCTCCGGGCAGCCGGTGGTGGCCGACCTGGCCGCTATGCCCCACCTGCTGATCGCCGGCACTACGGGATCAGGCAAGTCAGTCTGCATTGCAGCGCTGACCACCTGCCTAGTGATGAACAACACCCCGGAAGATCTGCGCTTGGTGATGATCGACCCCAAAATGGTAGAGCTGGTACGCTTCAATGGACTAGCTCACATTTATGGTAAGGTGGAAACCGATTTGGAGCGCATCTTGGGCGTGCTGCGCTGGGTGACGGTCGAAATGGACCAGCGCTACAAACTGCTTGAAGAAACGCGCTCCCGCAATATTGACACCTACAACCGCAAGATGCGCCGCCGTAAAGGCGGCCAGCCCTTACCACGTTTGGTAGTGATGATAGACGAGCTGGCCGATCTGATGATGTCGGCGCCTGACCAGACAGAGCACAGCCTAGTGCGCCTAGCCCAGATGGCCCGAGCCACCGGTATTCATCTGGTCATGGCCACTCAACGTCCTAGCACGGACGTGGTCACCGGTTTGATCAAAGCAAACTTTCCTGCACGCATGTCTTTTGCGGTAGCATCATCCGTGGATTCACGCGTCATCTTGGATCTGGCTGGAGCTGAAACGTTACTCGGCAATGGCGACATGCTCTTCCTGCCCCCCGAATCGGCGCACCCGATCCGCGCCCAAGGGGTGATCATTACCGATCAGGAGATCGAAAAAGTGATCACCTACTGGCAGGAGAACTACCAAGTAGAGGACGAACAGAAGCCGCCCTGGGAAGAAATGCTGGAGCGAGAAGCCGACCTTGCTGAGCGAGACGAGCTCATCGAGGAAGCCATCGAGTTAGTCCAAGAGACGCAGCGGGCCAGCACTTCGATGATCCAGCGGCAACTGCGAGTCGGTTACCCTCGAGCTGCCCGCATCATGGACGAATTGGAAGAACTGGGCATTGTCGGACCAGCTGTGAGCGGAGGGCGCGATCGTGATGTGTTGATCGACCCTGAGGAAGAATAGGGAATCTACCTGAGGACATGCGCTGACTGAAAATCCTCTTTGATTGAGCTTGACAGCAGTATGACCATGGGATAGCATACACTTTCGACTTTTCCAGAAGACAACTGCACAGAAAGGCAGGACTCCCATCGTGGCAAATGTGATCGATGAAAAGCAACAACTGACCCTTACAGATCAGTTGCGGATACGCTTCAAAGGAATCTTAGATCCGATTGGTGCATCCCTCAACCGATTGGGGATTACACCCAATGCCCTAACAGTGCTCGGCTTGGTGGGCAACACCGTCGGTGCTCTCTTTCTGGCGCAAGGTCGGATGAGCTTAGGTGGGATAATTATCCTCCTAATGGGTCCGATCGATGCGCTGGACGGTACAATGGCGCGTCTGCGGGGAGAATCGAGTAATTTTGGCGCCTTTGTCGACTCGGTCATCGACCGCTATATAGAATTAGTGATCTATATGGGTTTGCTCTTTTATTACCTACAGGCGGGGGATTGGTTGACCAGTGTTGTGGTGTACATGGCTGCAGCCGGTTCGGTGCTGGTGTCGTACGTACGAGCGCGGGGTGAAACCCTAGGATACCAAGCTAAAGTGGGTATCTTGACACGCTTCGAGCGTTATGTGGTCCTCGCCCCCTCCCTGCTTTTTAACATCCCGACGGTTGGTTTGTGGATCATCGCAGTGCTGGCAAATTTAACAGCTCTACAACGCATCCTTTACATCCGCAGCCAAGCGCACGAGCGTATGAAACGAGATAAGAAATAAACCCGGGCATTGGGTGCGGCAGTAATTCACCCAACCACCGGTTGAAACCAGGAGCTTATATTATGTCAACGGGATTCGATATTGGACCACTGACCATCCGCTACTATGGTGTCATCATCATGGTTGGGGTACTAGCCGCAGCTTGGCTTTCAGACCGGGAGGCCCGCAGGCGCGGCAAAAACCCCGATATGGTGTGGGATGGTTTGATATGGGTGCTGATCGGCGGGATTCTCGGGGCGCGTATCTGGCATATTCTCACCCCGCCCCCCTCGATGGTGGAACAGGGCTTCACCACGCGCTTCTACTTAACCCATCCATTGGACGCTATCGCGATTTGGAACGGCGGTCTGGGCATTCCCGGTGCGGTAATCGGTGGCCTGATCGCGCTGTACATCTACACCCGCAGGCAGGACGTTAGCTTCGCCGAATGGACGGATATCGTTGCCCCGGCACTAGCCCTCGGTCAAGCGATTGGGCGTTGGGGGAATTTCATCAACCAGGAGCTGTATGGACTGCCCACTGATCTGCCTTGGGGGATCCATATTGACCCGCAATTCCGGCTCCCGGAGTACGCCGAATATTCCACCTTTCATCCACTGTTTCTGTACGAATCACTCTGGAACCTGGGGAATATGCTTTTGCTGCTCTGGATAGGGCGGCGCTACAAAGAAAAACTTATCCTCGGCGATCTTTTTTTGATCTACCTGATCGTTTATCCCATAGGACGATTTTTGTTGGAATTCCTGCGTTTGGACTCATCTCAAGTTGCCGGCGTCAACGCCAACCAAACCTTGATGCTGATCGTTGCGATCCTTTCCGGTGCATTTATCTTTTGGCGCCACCGCCGCAAGGGATCTTGAATCACTCTCAGAGTGGCCCATTCTGGTTCTACCACTCACCCAGGAGCGCTCATCTATTGAGGCTGGCAAGAGGACTGTTGTCTTATTGATAAACACCCCAAAAACCATACTATTTATGGCAGTGACTGCATAATAAAACAACCCCACTCATTGATCACAACAAGACAACCCTCCAACAGAGTCTAAGTACGCCCCTCCCAAGAGGTGATAGAACCGAGAATGATCGAAACCAAAGATCTAACCAAAAAATTTGACGATTTCACAGCGGTTAAAGAGGTCAGCCTGGACGTGAAGGCCGGCCAGGTGCTGGCTCTGCTGGGACCGAACGGCGCGGGCAAGACGACAACAGTCCGTATGCTGACCTCAGTCCTGCGACCCACCCGCGGTTGGGCAAAAGTAAACGGCCACGATGTGATCCAGGAACCCGCCAAGGTGCGCGCCTCGGTCGGAGTGCTGACCGAGCATCATGGGCTATACGGGCGCATGCCGGCGGACGAATACTTGGACTTTTTCGGGCAAATCTACGCTGTGCCCGCAGGCGCCCGACGGAAGAGAATCAGCCATTTAATCAATAAATTCAGCTTAGAGGATATGCGCAGCCGCCGGATTGGTGAATATTCCAAAGGCATGCGCCAGAAACTGGCGCTGGCGCGCGCCCTGCTGCACGATCCCCCAGTTCTGCTGCTGGACGAACCAACTTCGGCAATGGACCCGGAGAGCGCACGTTTGGTGCGGGACTCCATCAAGGCTTTACGTTCGGAGGATCGGGCGATCGTGATCTGTACCCACAACCTGGGGGAAGCCGAGGAATTGGCAGATCAAATCGCCATCATCCGACAAGGCAAGATCATCGCCAGAGGCTCACCCCCTAAATTAAAACAGATCTTGCTGGGACCTGAAGAATATGAAGTCCGCTTTAGCGACCCACTGAACGGACAAGTCCCGGAACTACCTGGTGAAGCACAGATCACAGCTCAAGGCTCGAACTGGGTGCGCTACAAAACAGACCAGCCTCGAGTGATCAACCCGCAAATATTACACAAGTTGATCTCTCAAGGTTTGCCGATCGTCAGCCTACAAGCAGTAGCCCGCAGCCTGGAACAAGTCTACCTGCGTGCTGTCAGTACCGTGGATGACAAGGAGGTGCTGGATGTTAAATAGCCTTCGCCCGGCACTGACCGTCACCCGGCGGGAGGTGCGCGACCAGTTTCGCGACTGGCGGATCATCTTCCCAATTATCGTCCTGACCCTCTTCTTCCCGGCTTTAATGAACTTCACCGCAGACCAGGTTGTCGGTTACGTGGAACGCTTCAATGTGCCGGTTATCGGGGATCGCTTGGTACCGTTCCTGCTAATGGTGGTGGGCTTCTTCCCCATCTCGGTCTCATTAGTGATCGCCTTAGAGAGCTTCGTGGGCGAGAAGGAACGCGGCAGCATCGAGCCGCTGCTCAGCAGCCCACTGACTGATTGGCAGCTTTATCTCGGCAAACTGTTGGCTGTGCTCATCCCTCCACTGATTGCTAGTTATTTGGGCATCAGCGTTTACCTAATCGGAGTTCAACGCCAGGTGGGCTGGGCACCCGAACCGATTCTACTGTTTCAGGTTGTGATGCTGGCGACCGTGCAGTCCATCCTGATGGTCAGTGGGGCGGTGGTGATCTCGTCACAGACCACCTCAACCCGCGCCGCCAACTTGCTGGCATCCTTCATCATCGTGCCGATGGCGATTTTGCTCGTCGGAGAGAGTATGGTGATGTTTTGGGCGCGCTACGAGGTGCTGTGGTGGGCTATTTTTGGGCAAATACTGATTTCCGGGCTATTAGTGCGAACCGGAATCGCCCATTTTAACCGCGAAGAACTGCTGGGAAGGGAGCTGGACACCCTCAACCTGGCTTGGGGTTGGCGCATATTCCGAGACGCAGTCACGGGATCAGCCCGCTCCATCGCAGGGTGGTACCGGCAAGCTGGGCGCACTTTAAAACTGATGAGACTGCCGCTGCTACTGATGTCACTGGCTCTACTGGCGGGGGCGTGGGTCGGCGCCGGGCAAGCTAATGCATTTCCCTTGCCCTCCGAGTTGGTCAATTGGCGCAACCTGGACAACGGGTTCATCGAAGGAGCACAGGGATTAGAATCACTGCGCTTCTTCTCCATCGGCGGCGTTTGGAGCGTTTGGCTCCACAACCTGCGGGCGATCCTGCTGGCGACGCTGATGGGTCTATTCACTTTTGGGGTGCTGGGGGTGCTGATTTTAATGGTGCCCTTTATGTTAATCGGTTACTTTATGGCAACGGTCTCCAGCAACGGGCTTTCCCCGTGGACGTTTCTAACAGCCTTTGTGCTTCCCCACGGCATCCTGGAGATTCCTGCCATCATTCTGGTGGGTGCGGCAATCTTACGATTGGGGGCGACCTTAGCCAGCCCTGCCGAAGGGCGCACCATCGGAGAAGCGTGGCTGCGCGCCCTCGCTGACTGGGCAAAGATCGTGCTGGCATGGGTGCTGCCGCTGCTTTTGGCTGCGGCCGCACTGGAAATCTTCATCACCCCCAAGGTTGTGATTTGGCTGCTTGGAAACTAACGTCAAACTTTAAAAGGTAGGATTTGAGCATGACAAAGCTGATTATTTTGGGCTCCTCGAACGCAATCCCTGACAACGAACATGAAAACACTCATCTAGCACTCTTTCAGGAAGATGAAAACCGGCTGGTGATGGTGGACTGCGCTACCAATCCCATCCTTCGTTTGCAGCAAGCGGGCTTGGATTTCGAGACGCTCACGGATCTGATCCTGACCCATTTCCACCCCGACCATGTCTCCGGGGTGCCTTTGCTGTTGATGAATATGTGGCTGCTCGGACGCAAACGCCCCCTGAACGTCTATGGTTTAGCTTACACATTGGATCGCATCGAAAAGTTGATGACCTTTTACGAGTGGGAGACCTGGCCTAATTTTTACCCAGTGAACTTTCACCGCGTCCAAAATGCAGAAATGGCGCCAGTGCTCAACGACGGTGATTTCCGCATCTACGCATCCCCAGTGTGCCATCTCATCCCCACGATTGGGCTTAGGTTTGAGTTTCCCCAAAACGGGAAAGTCTTGGCTTATTCCAGCGACACAGAACCCTGTCCCGAGGTAGTCAAATTAGCCGCTGGCGCAAACTTACTCATCCACGAGTCGGCCGGCGCGACGCCAGGTCACTCCTCCGCATCCCAAGCAGGTGAAATCGCCCAAAGCGCTCAAGCTGAAGCGATGTATTTGATTCACTATCCCACGCGCAACAGCGATCCCAGAAAACTGGTCGCTGAAGCGCAGAAGACTTTCTCCGGGCGCGTGCAGCTGGCAGAAGATTTCATGGAGATAAATTTAGGGTAGTACAAACGCGCAGAAAGATGTGGGGGACAGCAGTGAAAATAGGTTTTATTCTTAGCTCACCAACCCTCCAAGAAGGGGGTCCACTCCAAATTCCCTGGAATGTAGCGCTCAAAGATGTAGCGCGCCGAGGCGGGCGGCTCTTTCGGCGCTCGCAGCAAATGCATGTGGGCTTGTTCCAAGGTGCGTCCCCCTTTGCGGTGGTTGCAGGCAGCACAAGCCGTAACCAGGTTATCCCATGACAGGGTGCCCCCTAAATGCTTTGGGACGACGTGATCGAGGGTCAGATGAGCGGCTTTTTTCCCACAGTATTGGCAAGCGAAGCCATCCCGCCGAAACACCTCCCGTTTGGTCAACCTAACACGCGGTCTGGGACGCTTAACCATTCTTCCCAGGCGAATTACGGAAGGACGCCGGTAGGTGCGCGATACGGTCTTAATCACGCCGCGACCGTTCATCACCAAGTCGGCTTTTCCCATGAAGATCAACCCCATAGCGCGCCGGGTTGTGCACACGTTGAGAGGTGCAAAGTTGGCGTTGAGGACTAGAACCGGCTCCAGCAATGTGTATCGCATAACTGCGCGACATTATAGCACGAGTTTTTCCCATTCTACTTGACCAAAACCCATCCAAAGAAGCAATTTCTACGTAAACTTAAGAAACCCGATCCAATGCGGACATCTTTTGTGCTATTATGTATGAATGTTTTGCGCTTTGGGAGGTTTGGGGGATTGGGCGGGCTGCGCCCGCCCAATCCCCCAAATCTATCTCTCAAATGGTTCAAAAAAAGAAATCTAACCTTCGTAGAAGCACTCTCCAAAGGAGGTAATCATGGAAACCGGTCAAGCGAAATTCGGGTCAATACAAATCGGTATTATCTTGCTGACCTTGGCGACAGCAGGGATTCACTTTTCCCTGGTGTTCCCAAGTGTGATGTTTATCTTGAACGCTTTAGGTTATCTTGCTCTGCTAGCCGCGTATTTCTTGCCCCTGCCTTTCGTGAAAGAAAATCGTGATCTTGTGCGCTGGATTTTTATCGGCTTCACAGCGGTCACAATTTTGGGCTGGGTGGCGATCGGTGATAAAGGTGTTACGTTGGGTTACATCACCAAAGCGATTGAAGTGGTATTGATCGCCCTGTTATGGTTCGACGGACGCCGATAGAATATCCCCATGGAAAGTACTACCATCCAGCGCAAGACATGTGCGCGCATCCCTACGGATCGGGGCGAATTCCAGCTCTGCTTGTATGAGGACGAAGCGGAAGGAAAGGAACACCTTGCCCTGGTGATGGGCGACGTAGAGGGACGTTCCGATGTTCTCGTGCGGGTACACTCGGAGTGCTTCACCGGGGATGTGCTGGGCTCCCGACGCTGCGACTGCGGGGAACAGCTGCACTGCGCCCTGCAACTTATCGCTCGTGAAAAACAGGGTGTGATGATCTATTTGCGCCAAGAAGGGCGCGGCATTGGCTTGTTGGACAAGCTGCGGGCATACAATCTGCAAGACCAGGGTCACGACACAGTGGACGCCAACCTGATCCTTGGACATCAAGCAGACGAGCGCGATTACAGCGCCGCCGCTCACATCTTGGACGATTTGGGGGTGCACTCTATTCGCCTCATGACTAACAACCCGGAAAAGATTGAGCACCTGCAAGAGCTTGGTCTGGATGTCCGCGAACGCGTACCCTTAGAGGCTACCGTCACCTCGGACAACTTTCCCTATCTGCGCACCAAGGTGGAGCGCATGCACCACCTCATGAGCCTGGATACCCCCCCACGGACACTTTGAAAGGCGGGAATGGAGCACCCCCTCAAGTTCCTCGCTGATGTGTGGCGCGAGCGATCACGCCAGGATCGCCCCTCGGTCACGCTGAGCTTCGCCCAAAGTCTGGACGGATCTCTCACTGCTCGCCGGGGGGCACCGCTGCGTTTAAGCAACTCGCAATCCATGGAGTTGACTCACCGGCTTCGAGGCGCCCACGACGCCATCTTGGTGGGAATTGGGACGGTGCTGGCGGACGACCCGCGCTTGACCGTCCGCTTAGCAGAGGGGAAAGACCCCCAACCGGTGGTTCTGGACAGCCAACTGCGTTTCCCTTCAGGTTGCAAATTAAGTTCCCACCCTTCACCGCCATGGATCGCCACCACTGAAAAAGCCCCCAAGGAACGTCAAGCCGCTCTCGAGGCGGGCGGTGCGCAGGTTTGGCGGCTGCCAAGTTCCCCGCAAGGACGCGTGGATTTGCGCACCTTACTAGCGCACTTAGCCTCCAGGGGCATCGAAACCTTAATGGTCGAGGGAGGGGCGGGAGTGATCACCAGTTTTCTAGCGGAGCGCCTGGTCAACCAAGTAGTCATCACCATAGCCCCCATTCTCGTGGGCGGTCTGCACCCGGTAGAGTCTTTGCTGCTGCCTCCCGGCCGACCCTATCAAGCTTCCCCAAACATAGCAGAACTTTTCCCGCGCGTGGAGAACGCTCAGGTCGAAAAGGCCGGGGATGACCTGGTCATTTGGGGTCGCCTCTCTGAAGAGGTAAAATAATCCCAGGCAATATGAATTCAAGATGAAACGCACCTCTCTCTACTTCACCGCTACGCGGCAAATCAGCCTTGAACAAGAAAGCCTGCCCACACTGAATGCGGATCAGGTCTTGGTGAAAACCCACCTCTCAGCGGTCAGCTCAGGGACTGAAATGCTGCTTTACCGCGGTCTGTTCCCCCTCGACCTGCCGGTGGATGAGACCCTCCCCGCGCTTTCCGGAGCGTTCCGCTATCCGCTGAAATACGGCTATTCTCTAGTTGGGCAGGTGGTCGAACGAGGTTCAGAGATTGACCCCGCCTGGGAAGGACGCTCGGTTTTCGCTTTTCAGCCCCATGAGAGTCACTTCATCGCTGATCCAAGTGAGTTGATCCCTCTGCCTGAAGGGCTCTCGCTGGAAGAAGCGCTCTTCGTGCCCAATATGGAGACCGCAGTTACACTGTTGATGGATGGGCGACCGTTGGTCGGGGAACAGGTGGCCGTCTTCGGGCAGGGGATCGTCGGGCTGCTGACTACCGCACTGTTGGCGCGTTTCCCGCTGGCGAGTCTGGTCACCCTGGACCGCTACCCCCTGCGCCGCCAAGCTTCTCTTGATTTTGGGGCTCATGCCAGCCTGAACCCAGAACTGCCCGAGGTCAGAGAAGGAGTGCGAGCACACTTGACCCGGTCTAGCGGCTACCACGGCGCTGACTTGACCTACGAGCTCAGCGGAAAGCCAGCAGCCCTGGATCAGGCTATCGCCCTGACTGGCTTCCACGGACGGGTAGTGATCGGATCGTGGTACGGAACTCAACGCGCCGACTTGGATTTAGGCGGGACTTTCCACCGGGCGCGCATCCGTTTGATCAGCAGCCAGGTTAGCACTTTGCCGCCCCATTTGTCAGGACGCTGGGACAAAGCGCGACGCTTCGATCTGGTTTGGGAACTGATCCGCAAGGTGAAGCCCTCACTGCTCATCACCCAGCGTTTCCCTATCCAGGAAGCTGCTGATGCGTACGCGCTGCTTGACCAAAACCCGCAAGAGGCGATCCAAATCGTCTTTCAATATTGAAAATTGGGGGGGCATTGGAGGGGATTAGGCAGGCAAAACCCGCCCAATCCCCCAAATCTTCCCCTTCAAATAGCAAATTTTCGGAGGGAAAAATGTACACCGTCGCCGTGCGCCGCGATTTCATCGCACAACACTACCTCATCGGAGGGGATTGGGGCTCCGAGAATCAGCTCCATTCCCATCACTACCAGGTCGAACTCCAATTGGCGGGCGAGAACCTAGACCAGCATGGTTATCTGGTGGATATCGTCGATATCGAGACCAACCTGGAGGTATTGGTATCCCATTTCCGGGATAAAACGCTTAACCAACTCCCTGAGTTTGAGGGCTTAAACCCCTCCATTGAGCATTTCGCCCGCATCCTATGCCAGGCGCTCAGCGAGCGAATCCAGGAGCCCAACATTCAAGCCCTGACGGTTAAAATCTGGGAGAACGAGATCGCCTGGGCTTCCTACCGGATTGAGCGCAAGGACGGGCGCTGAGTTCCCACCCCGGCAATTTACAGAAAAACTGAAACACAATCAAAAAACATCGATGAGCCTTTGGAAACAGATAATTGCGCTACTTGTGATCGCCCTGACAGCCTGCAACAGCGCGAGTCAACCTACCTCTCCAGCAGGGAGCGCAACCCCTGAGACAGAAGGGACGCTCGAAGCCTTGGAGACAGCTACCGACCCCCCACCACCGACGCCAAGACCCGGCTCAACAGGGACTGCCTCCATCCCAGTTGCATCCGTCACCCCGACCCCCCTCAGCCCTACGCCCACTTCAGAAGCGCCTACCCTTCCCATTCCGCAATACATCATCTCCGCCACGCTGGATTATCCCCTACGCCGTTTGTCCGTTCAACAAGAGATCATTTATCCCAATGTGTCTCAAGATATCATCTCAGATTTGATTCTGGTGGTTGAGTCAAATCGCTTCCCCGGCGCCTTTAAAGTCAGGGAATTGAGTTACGCTGATGGGAGTGAGGTGTACGGGTACCGAGTGAACGGCATTCAAATGAGGGTGCCGCTGGTCGAACCGCTGCTAGCTGGCGGCACGCTGCGGCTCACGCTGAACTACCACCTCAACTTGCCCAAAATTACCCTCTCGGAGGTGATAGGACCAAACCCGTTCGGGTACACCTCCCGGCAGCTTAACGTGGTGGACTGGTACCCATTCGTCCCGCCGCGCACGTCGGATGGGGGGTGGTTGGTACACGACCCCTGGTATTACGGTGAGCACTTGGTCTATCCAGTGGCGGACATAGATGTACGGGTACGCCTGCTCAACGCGCCGGAAAGGTTACAAATCGCCGCCAGCGCGCTGCCAAAAATGGAGGGGGAGTGGCGGCGCTACCGTTTGGAGCGGGCGCGCAACTTGGTCATGTCGATGAGCCCAGATTACGTGGTTCTGGAGGAGACCGTGGGGGAGGTGAAGGTTCTGGGGTACGCCTTTCCCACGGACGTGAAGGCGGGAGAGGCCGCTTTCCAAGCCACCGTAGAAGCCCTGCAACTGTACTCAGAGTTGTACGGGGATTACCCGTGGGAGAGCCTATCGTTGGTAGAAGCTGACTTCCTACACGGAATGGAATACCAGGGGCTGCATTACTTGAGCCGGGGCTTCTACAACCTGTACACTGGGACGCCCAGGGATTATCTAACCGCCATCGCCGCCCACGAGACCGCCCACCAGTGGTGGTACGGCTTGGTGGGCAGCGACCAGGCTTTAGAGCCCTGGCTGGACGAAGCCCTGTGCACCTACAGCGAGCGCTTGTTCTACGAAAACGTCCATCCTGAGGACTTGGATTGGTGGTGGGAGGCGCGGGTGGATTTCTATAGACCCGAAGGGCACGTGAACACCACGCTTTACGACACCGGAGGTTACCGGCCTTACGTCAACGCGGTGTATCTGCGGGGAGGGCTGTTCTTCGAGGACCTGCGAGCACTGATGGGTGATGAGGCCTTCTTCCGCTTTCTGAAAGACTATGCGCAAAAAAATAGCGGCAAACTGGCAACTAGTACGGGTTTCTTCAGTCTTTTGGCAGACTACACCGAGGAGAACCTCAGCGGGCTTCTGGAGGAGTATTTCAAGTAGAGGAGTCGCCCTCCTATCCCCCCACCCCCTTTTTTGTCCACGCAAGGAAAAAAAAGAGAGCGAGGCAAGTACACTACGCGAGTGTAAGACAGGTCGCTGACCTGTCTCGACGGGACAGCGTCCCGTCGTACAGCTTGGTTGGGCCGTTGCCCTCATATCCCCCCGACCCCCTTTTCTCCCACTCCTAGGAGAAAAGGGGGAGCAAGATCTAAACCTTTAGGTGCGGAGCACCTTGTCTCCACCTAACGAGATAAAAAAAGCTTGCCCGATTAAAGCTCCTGGGTTAAATGCGCGGCGCTTAGGTAAAGCAAGTGTTTTTGATGAGCGTTCATATTGCGGTACTTAAGAGCCCCCAGGCAAGAGATATACAAAGCCAGTTGGTATTCGCGCCCCTGGGAAGCGTCGAACTGGCAGCGGGAGGCAATTTCGTGAACAGATCCCCGCAGGGTGTAATACGGAGCCAACGCCTGCGGCACTTCCCCCCTCAAGGCAGCTAGATACACTTCAGGGGCAGTAATTTGGGGAGCGATAATGTGGGCGATGATCTCGGTTTCCAGGTGGGCGAAATCGGCGAGGGGATGCCCATCGCGGGTCTCAGCGAAATCGATCAGCCAGAGAAAATCGCCCGGCCCGACCAGCACGTTCTCCAAGTTGAGATCACCGTGGATCGTAGAACGAGAGCCGACGACACTCTCGTCCAAAAGATGGGACAGCTTCGCCAAGGGGTCAGGCAGACCGTAGCGATCAAAATCTGCCGCGTAAGAACTCAAGAGCGTTTCGCGGGTCGCCACCACGCGGCCCGACAACCCCTCAGATAGCACTTCGCCCATCCAGCGCACCCGCAGAGGCGGCTGTCCGGGGGTCGTCTCCCCGGTTAGGGAGAAGCTGCGCCCATCGTGACGCACCTCCGTGAGGGGGAAATTTCGCAAGCGCACCGACTCACCAAGCGCGAGGGATACTGGAGAGGGAGAGGAGCGCCCATCAAGGATTTGCCCTTCGCCAGCGTGCGGTTCGAGCACGTAATGGGGCGGCAGGGCGCGGTCGTACTCCTGGGCAAGACGGAACGTGTACGCCTGGCGCTGCATCCACCAATTGGGCCCAAAGACCTTGAAGAGTTTGTCGAGCAACGCGGGGTCAGGCTCCGCCAGCAAAGCCTGTCGCAAGCTGGCCGGTGTTGAGCCCGGCTCGGCGATGAAGGTATATTGTAAAGCTCCCTTATCCCCTTGGGGGACACTGACTGGTGGGTGCTGGATGCGAGCCGTGATGGGCGGCAAGGTGTGTTCAACGTAGGTCTGGTAATTGCGGTACTCGCGCTGGATGGCTTTCCGGTCGCCGATTTTAGCGATGGTGTAAGCGTCAGCGCGACCGTCAGAGCGAATGGGCAGCAGCAAGAATGTGCGCGCCCCTGAGTAACCGGATAAGAACTCGCTCTGCACCACCAAGCGGGCATAGCGCTTGAATAAGGTCTGCAACAGGGCACGCTCGTCAGCGGATAACTCCACCGTTGCGGGAAGCTCAACGACGACGGAGAGATCAGGCTGGAGGACACGCAAATCATCCCGCTGGGCCTCGAAAACCCCGCTTGTAAGAGTTGCCTCAGTTGGGGTCAAGCTGGGTCTCGGGCGGTAAACCAAGGCAAAGATGCTCAAACCGCCACCAAAGATCAGTCCCAGCAAACCGATCAGCATGGCCTGCCCGCGCTTCAAGCCAAAAAATGACAACACGCGCACGTTCAAGCCCGTGGAGTAAGCTACTGCCTCACGAGTGCTGCCGGCAGTCCCAGCTAAAGGGACCCAACGCAACAGCAAGGTCACGGACAAGCGCTGCTGACCAGTCTCCTGAGGCATCAACGACCAGTGCCAGGTCACCGCATCCTCAATCGGCAGGCTGCGCACCTGGTCCCCCTGCGGGGAGATGGCGAAACCAACCCCGTCCAGGCGGGCGACCGCGAACAAATCGTACCCGCTAGGGCGCACGACGGGGATATCCTGTGTCTGCGTCTGGTGCTCGGGGAATTCAGTGGTAACGGTGTAGCCATCTTTTGAGGGGATCAGCGCCATCCTAACGACATCCGAGTCCCCCAGACGCATGCTCTCCGGCCATTCGACCTCAACCACACGCGGCTCGACAAGCGGGGTTGGCGTTGGCGTTGGACGCTCTGGCGGGGGTGTCGGCTGGGCAGTGGGCTGTGCGCCGGGGGTAGCTGTTCGAGCGGGGATGCCGGTGGGAGGTTCCTGAGCCTCTTCCTGAGGCTCCTCCGCCTCCCCCTCTGGTTCCTCAACGACTGGGCTGGTCGGCTCTAACGTCGGTGCTTCGGCTGCCGGTGCGCAGGCAGCCATCAGAAGAAGCAAGACAGCCAAGCCAACAACAATCAAACTACGTTTTACGAACATCTTTCCAGCCGTTACAGTGCATCATAGCACTTCTTATAGATCAGATCACGAACTTCCCGTCTTTATAAAACAACTCATCATCCGCGTACATCTCGCTCTCGGTCATATCGCAGAGCATATCCCAGTGGATTCCGGATTCGTTCGTGCTGCCGCTTTCGGGGTACCCAGAGCCGACCGCCAAATGAATCGTGCCGCCTATCTTCTCATCGAAGAGCATGTTCTTGGTGAAACGCTGGATGCTGTAATTGGTGCCAATGCCCCACTCTCCGAGGAAACGGGCGCCCTCGTCGGTGTTGAGCAGCGTGGTGAGCAACTCCTGACCCTTGCTGGCAACCTCCTTAACCACTTTTCCGCCCTCGAACCACAGTTCGATGTCCTCCACCTCCTGACCGCCATAGATCGCCGGATAAGAGAAGCGAATCCAGCCATTGGTTGACTCCTCGACGGGACCCGTAAAGATCTCGCCATCAGGGAAGTTCTCCTTGCCGGCTGCCTGCAAAAAGGTGCGCCCTTTGATGGAAAAAGATAAGTCCACATTGCTGCCTTTTATCACCACTCGATCCTTGCCCGCCAGCCAATCGATCATTTTAAGCTGGCGCTCCCCTTCTTCCTTCCAGGCAGCCACTGGATCGTCGAGATCGAGTAGACCGGCGCTGTAAACGAAATCCTGGTACTCTCGCAGGCTCATCTCCGCCTCCTGAGCCATGGCGTGAGTCGGGTAAACGGTCAGCGACCACTTCAGTTCCTTTCGAGCGGCACGCTCCAAGAAAATCTTGGTGATTTCGGTGTAGGCTTTACTCAACTTAGCTTTCTTAGCGGGATCCACGCTGGTCAGTTCACGCGTGTTGTGCTCCGCCTCAATATACAGTTGGGCGTCAAAGGTCTCGGTGATCAGTTTACGATTCGGGGAAACATATTCCAATTGAGCGTCACTGGCGAAGCGATAAAATAGTTCTCCCGCTCCGGGCAAGCTGTTTTGCACGGTGACGTGCGCGCCAGCCCGAATCGCTGCTTCGTAAACCGCCAGACTGAGCTCTTCGGCGGCAGGGCTGGTACGTAGTGCGAACTGCTCTCCTGGCTGCAGATCCAGGGAATACTCAACCAGAACCTGAGCAAGTTTGGCAACACGTGGGTCGGGCATGTTTATCTCCTGAGTATGAAAGGGTTGGTTGTCAGCCTCCTAGAGGCTGTCTTAGTGAGTGGATAAACGCCATTACGGGGGCGCGAAAAGCGTAGGCGCCAGGGTCGCTTGATCGCGCAGCCCTTCCAGCGGCCAAAAGGCATAAGCCAGGGCGGCCAGAGAGAAACACACGAACAACAGTCCAAGAGCAAGAAGGGCAAAGCGCAAGCGGTGAGACATAGCAAGCAGTTTTGTGTCGTTTATCTTGACTTACAAGTATAATACAACATGGGCACTCAAACATTTAAGGCTTACGCAGTTCAAGGGTAGAGGGCGATGAGAATCATGTCCATATGGAACACTTACCCTTCCAGCTATCGTCAACAAGAAATCCAAACTATCCTGGCAGCCGTTCAGGGGGGCGAGTGCATCTCGGTTGTAGGGCTGAGCGGCTCGGGAAAAAGCAACCTACTCGCTTTCATCACTCATCGGGAGGATGCCTTCCCCCATCCAACCGTCTTGGTGGACTGCAACCGGCTCGCGGAGGTCGAACCCGCAGCCTTTTACCGTCTGATGCGTGGCTGCATCCTGGATGAGGTCGAGCCCGCAGCCAACGAACTGACCGCGTTGGATAGCGCACTCCATAGACGTCTGTCGCAACCACCTGGTTCCCTGACCGTGCTGTTCGACCGATTCGACATCTTCGGCGAGGAATCCCACCAGGTGACTTTCAGCAACCTGCGGGCGTTGAGAGATGCCTATAAATACCAACTCACCTATGTCACCGCTACGCGCAGTCCCCTTGATCCACACAGCGAGCTGGCTGAACTTTTTTTCGCCCACACCCTGTGGTTGGGACCGCTGAGTGAGGCGGACGCCCACTGGAACATAGAGCGCTATGCCCAACGATTGGGAGAGAGATGGGACCGCGCCACAAGTGGCAAGATGATCGACATTTCGGGGCGCTACCCGGCGCTGCTGCGTGCGGTGTGTGAAGCTTTCGCGGCGGGGACTAAGCTGGATATAAACGACTTAGCGAAACACCCCGCAGTTAAGCGCCGTCTGAGCGAATTTTGGGCGGACGAGCCGGGGGAGAACGAACTGAGTAGTTCCAATTTGGTGGGGGTGCCGCTTTTAAAGGTCGGTCGCGGCCCGCAAGGATTTGACACTACCCAGCTAACCGCCAAGGAGCACCTACTGCTGAATTACTTGCGCGCTCACCCCGAACAGGTCTGCGACAAACACGAGTTGGTGCAGGCAGTCTGGCCCGAGGATCAAATCTACGAACGCGGCATTCGTGACGACAGCCTAGCCCAACTGGTGCGGCGCCTGCGAGTGAAGATCGAACCCAACCCCTCCAACCCACGCTATATCCATACCGTGACGGGACGCGGTTACCGTTTTACACCGGAAAGCGATTGAGGGTGTACATGCAAAACATGTCAGACAGAGAGAAGATATTGGTTTAGATCACCAATAGTATTCCCTCTGAAAACATTTGAGGGCACACCAATTGAGGAACGGTCGGGACAAGTAAGGTATAATCGAAAAAAATTTTTCCTCCCTACCACGAAACACCACAAAACAGAAAATTTCTGTCTAATCATGAAACTAGAACGGAGAAGAATCCGATGAGACAAACAATCTTTGAGCGATACGGTGGTTTCTCAAATGTGAGCCGATTGGTTATGAGCTTTTACGATAAGATGCTGGACTCGCCAGTAACCAGCCCTTACTTCGCAAACACCAACATGAAACGCTTGATTGACCACCAGACGAAATTCATCGCTTCCATGATGGGTGGACCCGTCAGCTATACCAATGAGCACTTAGAGCGAGTACACGCTCGTCTCGGTATCACCGAAGCCGCTTTCTTTGAAAGCGTCGATCTGCTCAAGGAAACAATGGAGGATTTTGACTTCATAGATGAGGATATTCAGGAAGTTGAGGCTGAGATGGTAAGCCGCAAAAACTTCATCATCACGAGGGATTAAATATGACCAACTCCGATGCGGACAAATCAGCCATTGCCCTTGACAGCGATACACTGCGGCAGATGACTCAGACTTTGAAGGTTGGTATTGCCGTCGTCGAACCAGAGAGTTGGGCGGTTGTTTTTGAGAATGCCAACTTCTTTAAGTGGTTCCCTCCTGAAAGCGACGCCGACGAGCCTCTGACGACTCGCTTGCACGATTTCAACGCCACTCGCGCTGAGACGCGCCTCCAAGGTGGCCGAACCTACAGCTTTGAAACCGATTCCCAATCGGGAGCTCGCACCATTCCCGTGGCTGTGGAAGTACGATCCCTACCCGATCACCCTTCAGGGCAGGTTGTCGTCGAATGCTGGGATATTTCCAAACAAAAGCAAGCGGAGTATATGTTGGATTCATATTCCAAGATGGCTGAAAGGAACGCCCGAGATTTGGAACGCGAGAAGGACCGCGTGGAGCGGCTGCTGCTCAACGTCATGCCCAAATCCGTCTATGAGGAGATGAAAGACTACGGCACGGTTACGCCTCAGTTGTTCGAAAACGCCTCCATCTTGATGGTCGATTTTGTAGGGCACACCGAGAAGGCTATCGCTCAAGACCCCACCTCCCTGGTTACTGAGTTGAACGACATCTTCACAGTCTTTGACCGCATTACCGACCTCTTCGGCTGCGAGCGCATCAGGACGGTGGGCGACGCTTACATGGCGGTCTCCGGTCTGCCGGACAAAACTCCTGAGCACGCCCACAACATCGCTCGCGTGGCGCTGCGCATGCTGCGCTACATCGAGCGCCGCAATTCCGCCCACGCCGAGTCATGGCTCTGCCGCATCGGGATCAACTCCGGCCCGGTGGTCGGCTCTCTGGTCGGTGTCCAGAAATATGTCTATGACATCTTCGGACCCGGCGTAAATTTGGCAGCGCGCATGGAGACCCTCTCGGAGCCCATGCGGATCACCATCAGCGAGAACACTTACCAGTTGATCAAGGATGAATTCGTCTGCTCGGAGCGCGGCGAGTTTGAGGTAAAAGGGTTCGGCATGAAAATGCTTTACTACCTTGAACGGGAACTACCACATCATTAAAAAATTCAACATATCACACAAATTACCCACATTTATCCCACAATATACCCACATTTATCCCACATCCTCCTGAGATCCGTAGACTCTCCATAGCCATCCAAATCCTACAACTGCGATGCAAATAACCCATGGATAAAAAAGTCGAAGTACTCATCAGCCTACCCTTTCCAGAAGAACTAGTCGAACCGCTGCGCGACACTTTCCCGCGCTTAAACATCACCGTCCACAAAGCCGAAAAAACGGAGGACATCCCTCCGGAATTGTGGGAGCGGGTCGAGGTGCTCTACACCAACAATGTGCTGCCCGATCCCGATAAGACACCCCAATTACGTTGGATACAATTTCATTGGGCGGGAATAGACAGTCTGGTGGAGGCGCCCATTCTCCACGAGTCTCAGGTGATCGCCACAACCCTGAGCGG
>JASFVL010000204.1:0-6964 GCA_050049875.1 Anaerolineales bacterium | reverse complement strand
AAATCTAAGTAGGGGTGCCTAGAGCCACCATCTTGTTACCCATCGGATCCATCTAAGACAAGGTGAACACCCCTCATAGGGGTCCCGTGGGTACCCTAAAGATGGGCTGTGCGGTGATGCGTCGATACAGCGAAATTCGCAGTTACGGCTGCGAAACGGACCAGTGAATAAACACGGAGTCACAGAGAACACAGAGAGAAATTAAAACGACAATAGATGTGGTTGTGGGAGTTAATCCTACAAACACATCGCTTGGTTTTCGGCCCGGTTTCGCCGGGCGCTATCGGACGATCAGCGGCAGGTACATAGTCAGATCTATTGTTTGTCGTTCATAAGCACCCATGTCGACGGCGCTCCCCACGATGCGCGGGTAGCCATCCAGGTCTGTGGAGGTGGTGACGTAGCTGTCGTCCCCGGCGTCGATGGCGGGGGAGCCGGGATGCAGGCGCAGGTTTCCTTCTGTGGTGGGTGCGTCGTTAGGGTCGACCGGTGCCACGAAGAGTGGGTTGGCGTCGAGGTTACCACCCCCATCCGTGCCCAGAGTGACATCCCATCCGCCGCCGCTGCCGCCGGAACCTATCACCAGGGTATGGCTGATCACCGGTGTGCTTAAAGAGTTGTGGATTTGTGCGGAGGCAAGCGTCCCGGTCCCATCCTGGTTGCCCCATAGGATGCTATTGCGGATAGCCGGACTGCTGGACGAGTTGTACATCCCACCGCCGTTAATACTCGCATTGCCAGAGAAGGTCACATTGTCTAGTTTAGGATTGTTGAACGAGTTGTACATGCCTCCGCCGTTAAAACTCGCGTTGCCGGAGAAGGATACGTTGGTCAGCGTTGGGCTGCTGCCTTCAGTGGAGAACATCCCCCCACCTTGATATGCCGCGTTGCCGGAGAAGGACACGTCGGTCAGCGTGGGGTTGCTGTCGTAGAAGTTGAACATCCCACCACCGTCACGACCTGCTTCATTACCGGAGAAGGATACGTTGGTCAGCGTTGGGCTGCTATGGAAGTTCAGCATCCCGCCGCCGTCTCTGCCCGCTCTGTTACCGGAGAAGGACACGTTGGTCAGCGTGGGGCTGCTGTCGTCATTATACATCCCACCGCCGTAATAGGCCGACACATTGCCGGAGAAGGATCCATTGGCTAAAGCGGGACTTCCACCATCATTATATATTCCACCACCGCAAGCAGGGCCGCAGGAGTCGGTGAAGTTTCCATCCGCTCGTCCTGCGGTGATCGTGAAGCCATCCAACCGAGCGGTACTGGTCACTCCACTGCCGGTCAGCACGTGGTATGCATTGCTGCCCACAATGTTGGATGTGTCGTTCACCACGCCGTGCGCGTCGGTGGTATCGTTTTGCTCGAGGTCCCCGCTGAGCACGGTGACGTGCGCCTCCCAATCCCGCTGGGATCGCAGCGTCTCGGTAGCGGCGAACCCGCCGTATATTTCTACACTGTCGGCAAGTTGGTAGGTGGACGATATGACGTCATCCACCTGCTCTGCGCCTTCATCGGGGTAGTAGACACCCTCCGCGACCCATATCTCCACGGTAGTGGTGGGAGCCGTTGTAGCCGCGTCAGCCAAGGCGTCCTGCAGGTTGGTGTAGGCGTCGGTCCAAGACAGGCCGGTGGCCGATCCGGCGGCGTCGACGTCCACATGGAGGATGTGAGAAGATAGCGGCGCGCCCATCTGAAAGGAAGCCACCCCGCTGGCGGTGTGAAACATCAGGGCCAGCAAGCCGGCCGACAGACCGGCGGCTAATAAGAAAGGAAGGGTAAAAGTAAGCTTACGGATGGTGGTTTTCATCGCTTCACCTCCAACTATCCGGATGAAAAGTCCAGTCTTTCATGTGAAAAAGCAGCTTTCAGTTTTACTTCTCCAACATTAATCGTCTGGTACATTCCATCTCCTTCAGAAAATACAAAAACCGGCCGTTACGTGGCCGGTTTCGCGATTGGCTCCCCAGAGACCCTCCCCTGGTATGACGAGGTCGACAAAGGACGGTTCAGGCGACCATATGTGGTCTCTGGCTCGTTGCCTCCACATTCCGTAGAGTTCTATTCAGTTATTTCTGTGTATAGTGTTTCCATTATAGCATGAGCCGTGGCATGGGATTTCTTCCACTACACGGGCAGTCTGGTCGAGCAACAATCATGTGTAGGAGGCTAAGCTCTATGCGTGAGAACCTATTTACCAATGCGAAGTAGAAATGTCCTGTTTTGTGGACAAATCAGGTGATAAAATCAGGTCAAATGGGCGGACGCTCCACAGTAGGGCAACGCTGGCGCCAACTTCGCTTTTGCCCTGGGAGGCTTCGAGAAGCGACCCGAGCGCCGTCCGCTGAAACCAAGTTCGGAAAGGAGGTCTGATGACAAAGCAAAACGTGGAAAACATTCACTGGTTGGGTCACGACGGTTTCCGCATTGAAGGGGACGATCTGGTGATTTACGTCGACCCTTGGCAGGTCGGGGCGGGTCCCAAAGCGGACTTGATCCTGATCACCCACGAGCATCAAGATCACTGCTCCCCGCAGGACGTTGCCAAACTGCAGAAGGATGACACCCTCATCGTCACCATCGCGGCTGCCGCCGAGAAGCTCTCAGGAAATATTGAGGTCGTCAAGCCCGGTGATACGCTGACGGCAAAAGGGGTTCCCATCCAGGCAGTGCCGGCTTATAACGTCAACAAATTCCGCAGCCCGGGCGTGCCCTTTCATCCAAAGGAGGCGGGACACGTCGGTTTCGTCTTCAGCGTGGGCGGGCAGCGCATCTACCACACCGGGGATACGGACCCGATCCCCGAGATGGAGTCGCTGGAGGTAGATGTGCTGATGGTGCCGGTCAGCGGCACCTACGTGATGACCGCTGAGGAGGCGCTTGAAGTTATCGCAACGATCCAGCCCCAGGTCGCCATCCCCATGCACGTTGGACGGGGGATCGGCTCCCTGGAGTTCGCCGAACAATGCAGGGATCAGTCTTCAGTGCCGGTCGAGATTCTGCCTTTAGAGTCCTAGACCCACGGAGTACGCCATGAAATCGAAAACCATCTGGATGGACGGGGACTTGGTGCCCTACGAACAGGCGACCGTCCATATTCTCACCCCCAGCTTGCATTACGGCGCCAGTGTGTTCGAAGGTATGCGCTGCTACCAGACCCCCGATGGACCGGCGGTCTTCCGTCACCGGGAGCACCTGCAGCGCCTGCTCCACTCGGTGCACATCTTGGGCATCCGCGAGTTCCCTTACTCTTTGGAGCAGCTGCGGGCGGCGGTGCACGAGACGATTACGGCCAACGGGTTCAGCGAGTGTTACGTGCGCCCGTTGGTCTATCTGGACGGTCCGCTGGGGTTAAAGCTGGACGAAACGCGCCCGGTGGTGTGCATCGCCACCTGGGAGTGGGAGACCTACCACGGCGCAGAGGCGCTGCAGGAAGGGCTGCGTGCGATGGTCTCGTCCTACACGCGGCTGCACCCCAACGTCAACATGACCAAAGCCAAGGTGGGCGGCAACTACGTCAACTCGATGCTCGCCAAGACGGACGCCATGAGGATGGGCTTCGATGAGGTCATCCTCCTGGACCCGGACGGCTATGTGGCGGAGTGCAGCGGGATGAATTTGTTCCTGGTGCGGGAAGGGGTGATCTACACCCCCCCGCGAGCCGCCATCTTGGAGGGCATCACCCGCGATGCGGTGATTACCTTGGCACGAGACCTGGGCTACCAAGTGGTGGAAGAGCACCTGTCGCGCGACCAGCTTTACATCGCCGATGAAGTTTTCGTTTGTGGGACGGCCGCCGAGGTGGTCGCCGTGACCGAGATCGATCTGCGCACCATCGGATCCGGGGTCATGGGATCCTTGACCCGGGCGATTCAAGACGCTTTCTTCCAGACGACGCGCGGCTCGGGAACGCGCTCGGGGGAATGGTTGGATTATCTGGAAAGGGATTAAGCGTCCGCCTCTTTGAGAACCTCCGCCAGAGCTTGAAGCGCCAGCCGGTACGAGCGCCAACCGAATCCAGCGATGGCGCCCAAACAGACCGGTGCGATGAGGGAGCGCCGGCGGAACTCCTCGCGGGCGTGCACGTTGGAGAGGTGTACCTCCACCACGGGTAAGCCGATGGCGGTCACTGCGTCACGCAGCGCCACCGAGGTGTGTGTGTACCCCCCGGGGTTGAAGATGACACCCTGGTATCGCTCGCGGGCCTCGTGGAGGGCATCGATCAGCGCCCCTTCATGGTTGGATTGGAAGGTGTTCACTCCCACCCCGAGCGCCTCACCAGCCTCGACTAGCCGCTGGTCGATTTCCTTTAAAGACAGCGAACCGTAGACCTCGGGCTCGCGGGTACCCAGCAGGTTTAAGTTGGGGCCGTGCAGCACCAGCACGGAAATTGGCTTGTCAGCGATCATCAGCGACCTCCTCATAACTTTGACGCAAAACTGAGATCAAATCGTCCTGGTCTTCCAACTCCACCCCGACGCGCACCTCACCGATGCGCACGGGCAGTGAGAAGCGCAATGCACCCCGGGCACGTTTCTTGTCCACGGCCATGGCGGGAATGATCCATTCCAAGGGTACGTCTCCGGGGATGCAGGTGGGCAGGCCCAGTTTCTCCAGTGTGATCGTCAAGCGATCCACAAGCCCCTCACCCGCCAACCCCAAACGCAGCGCTAAACGCGCTTCCACCAGCATACCGAGCGCCACCGCTTCCCCATGCCGCATGCGAAACCCTGAGATCGATTCCAAGGCGTGCCCGACGGTGTGGCCCAGATTGAGGGCCTCGCGGCGCCCGCCTTCGTAAGGGTCCTGCTGGATGACGTCGATTTTAACCGCCATCGCCCGGCGAACGAGAGGTTCGAGGTCCTCCCAGACAGCTTCCAGCCCTTGGGCGCAGATGCGGAATAGCTCTGGGTCAGCGATTACTGCATGTTTAACCACCTCCGCCATGCCGTTGCTAAACTCTGCCGGAGGCAGCGTCTCCAGGCTGTCGGGGTCGACCAGCACTAAGTGAGGCGGATGAAAGGCGCCCACTAGGTTCTTACCCTGCTCTAAATCAATGCCGGTCTTGCCCCCCAGGCTGGCATCGACCATTCCCAGCAGTGAGGTGGGCAGGATTACCCAGGGCACCCCGCGCATATAGGTGGCGGCGGCGAATCCGACCAGATCGCTGACCACGCCCCCGCCTAAGGCCACCACGCAACTGCCGCGCTCCAAGCTGCCATCCAAAAAACGATCCCAAAGGGCGCGCACCATCTCCAGGTTTTTACTGGTTTCCCCAGCGGGGATGGTGAAGGGCAGAACTTGATAACCGCTCTCCTGTAGGCTGTCATTGGCTCGCTCCAAGTAGAGCGGTCCGACGTTTGAGTCGCTGACCAGGGCAACCGGACCGCGCAGGCCGCGGGCGACAAGCGCAGCTCCGAGGGTGTCGATTCCACCCGCCGTGACGCGTACATCGTAGCCCGCACCCATGCCGGTGACGCGGAAAACTCCCAGGAGGGTCTGCGCCCTCCAGAGGGCCGCCTCCAGATCCAGCTCAGCTGTATCCAAACGCAGCGGGAAGGATGCGTAGTGCTGTTCCCGCTGAGTCAATAGCGCTTGCAAGCGGGAATCCAGGTCCCCTGCCAGAAGCGGGCGTTCTTCCGCGCTCCGGCGCAGGCGGGCGATCAGCGAATCCAGGGGTGCGTCCAGGCACAGCACTGGGCCGTGCGCGGCGACCTGTTTGCGGTTGTTAGGATCAAGGAGCGCACCACCGCCTAGAGCGACCACCGTTTCCTGCCCCTCTCTCTGGGCGAGGATTTCCGCCAACAATTGCTTTTCCCAGGTACGAAAGGGGGCTTCTCCTTGTGTCTCGAAGATTTCAGCGATCGATATACCCGCGCGCGCTTCAATGCGCGCGTCCAAATCGATGAAGGGGCGCTGCAAGGTCTCCGCTAGGCGCCGTCCCAGCGATGATTTTCCAGAGCCGGGTGGGCCGTAGATGAAGATAAACGAATTCTGGGAGCTCATTCTTGATCCCCAGAATGCGGCCACCAGGTGCGAGGCGTGCCCTTCATCGGCAGGTCCTTCAAGCTTGCCTGGCGTAGGGCTGCGAAGCGGGGCCGCATTTCGTCCAGCGAATCACCACCCAGCTTTTCGATCAAAGCGTCGGCGAGCGTGAAAGCGATGACCGCCTCCAGGATGGGAACCGCTCTGGGTACGGGACAGAAGTCAGAGCGTTCGTACCGGGTGGGGGTTTCCTTTCCGCTCAGTAGGTCGACGGTGTCTTGAGGTGTCAGGGTGGTGGCGATGGGTTTCATGGCCGCGCGAATCAGTAAAGGCTGTCCGGTTGTGATGCCTCCTTCCAATCCGCCGCAGCGGTCGGTCGGTCGGATCAGCCTATCGTCCTGCAGACGAATGGGGTCGTGCACCTGCGTGCCTTGGAGACGGGCATTTTCGAAGGCGGGGCCGATCTCAACCCCTTTGATGGCTTGCACGCTGAGCGCGGCTGCTCCCAGGCGTGCGTCCAGGCGGCGGTCCCAATGCACATGGGAGCCCAGGCCCGGCGGTAGTCCCCAGGCAATCACTTCGATCACCCCACCCAAGGTATCGCGCCCCTCGATGGCCTGACGGATGCGGGCGTGAATGCGTTGGGCGGTTTCGTGGTGTGGGCAGCGTACGTCGTTCTGCTCCGCCAGTTCGGGGCGCTGCAGGAGCGGGATGGCGCTCAGGTCCGCCACGACTGCGCCGATTTCGGTCACATAGCCGCCCACTTGAACCTTGAATTGAGCCAGCAGTTGCTTGCACAGCGCGCCGACGGCGACGCGGGCAGCGGTCTCACGAGCTGAGGCGCGCTCCAGTGAGGGGCGCAGATCGTCGTAACCGTATTTAAGGGCCGCGGTCAGGTCGGCGTGTCCCGGCCGCGGGGTGCTGAGCGGGTCAATAGCTTCCCCCCGCCAGCGTTCGTGGTTCAAGTTTTGTATGCGCA
>JASFVL010000203.1:0-6965 GCA_050049875.1 Anaerolineales bacterium | reverse complement strand
CGTACAACTCAGCGACATCACCACCCTGATCGGCGTGCTGGGCGGCGGCGCTATCTTGGCGCTCTTCCCGGCGAAAACGGATCTCTTCGGCGCATATGGGATCGGTCTTTTCGTGGGGTTCTTCGGTTATTACCTAGCATTACTCATTAAAGTCGCTATCTCCAAGAATTTTGGCGTGGAATGGTTCCTGGACGGGCGCCGCAAACTACCAGCTGACGACGAGGTCATCCCTCCTGGTACCGCTGAAACGGTTGCGGCGATGGCGGCACCAAAAACAGAGGACGACCGTTTCGGATAAATCACACTTCCACCAATCAGGCCCATACCCCTTTCAAACTCAGCCAACCCTCCAGAGCGTTAAGGGTGGCTTATCCACTTATTCCATTCTCAGACCCCGATTTAGGAGGTTGCAGCGATGAAATTCGATCCCATCCAAGAGCTGCGCGCCTTGCTGTTCGGCGAGGGACCTTATGAGCGCCCCATCGCGCCTGATCTAATAACTCTGGTTGGTCTGGCGCCCGTCCTAGAGAAAGAAATGCTTCTACAGGTACTTGAGAATCTTTCCCACATGGGCGGCGGTCCTCCCCATGAACTCCATAGAACAATTGCAACCTTGCTGGATCACTTTCCCGAATCCGGGGGTGAAGAAATTCTGGGAACCCTTGTACAAGGAGATCCGCTGTTTGTTCAACTCGTTCCCGAGGCGTTGACCCCGAGAGCCGCTGAAGGGCTGCGCGCTGTCGAGACGCACATCGGTTACCGCGCTGAGGCCATCATGGCATTGGCTGCTCGCTTACCGCAAGAGCGTGGAGAAGATCTGCTCCTGGAGGAAGCCCTCTCCGCTGCCCGAGAACCCTCATGGGCGTACACCCAGCGGCGTGCCATCATTGATTTAGCGGGTGGGATGGATGCCCCACTCGCCCAGGAGGCGGCGCAGGAGCTTCTAGTCGTCGTGCGGGAACTGGAGGATACCGACTATCATCTGCGTGGTTTGGCTGCCTTAGCACCCGTTTTACCCCAACCGATGCAAGACGAGGTTTTACCAGAAGTCTTGGAAACCATTCGCGAACAGGAAAACCCACCCTTGCAAGCGGAAACACTGATCGTGCTTGGATCTCGTTTAAGCGGCACCCAGAGTAAGGATTTACTGGAGGAGGCCTTCCAAGCAGCTCGTGCCATCGACCTGCAAGACTCAGGACGCCATGAGCTGTTGGTTAGGTTGAGCCTCTATTTCCCCAGAACGACCCGCCTTCAAATCCTGGAAGAAGCTGGCCGACCCTATGAGGAGGGCATTTTCGTCTGGCCTTCCGCCGACGAAGCGCTAGTCCAAGCGCTTGGGCGCCTGGCACCCAGCTTGCCGGACCACCTGAAGGGAAACTTCCGAGCGCAGGTGCAATCTTTAGAACTCCCGCCGGAGTTTGATGCGTATCAACCTTTGTTACCCTATCTCTCCAAGGTGCAGCTTTGGGATGCCTTGAAGACGATCCCCGCTCTGGACTGGGAAGAACTCATGGCGGAAGCCTTCATAACACTGGTGCCCCATCTACCTGCAGATCTAATGTCAGAAGCCCTGGAGATGGTCTCGGGCTGGGATGAAGAAAAGGCTAAAGCCCAAGCGCTGTTAGCCTTAGTCCCTAAGCTCCCCCATGACCATATTCGCGAGGTGGTTGAGATCGCCAAGGGTATCGAAAATGAATACTGGCAGGGTTGGATTGTTGAAGCGCTTAAAGAGCTGCCCGGATTAGATGAAGAATATTACCTAATTTTAAGAACACCACCCCTTGGGGAACGCTTACGCCAACTCTGGGCACCGCTGCCCACCAGCGTTCAGCAGACTTTGTTAACCGAAGTCATCGATGGGCTTTGGAGTTATTACGGCGGTGCTCAGGCGGCAATGGACGAAGATGCTGGAGCCTATACACCACCCCCTCCGGATGATGAGCTCATCAGACCTGAGGAAAGAAGCGAAACCTCCGCTGAGGAATGGTTAGGGGAGGAAAGAGGTTTCGGTTTTTACATACCAGAGGATGACGAAGCTGAAGCTGAGGAATGGGAAAGTGAAGAAGCTTTCTCATTTTATGATGAAGAAGAAGTAGCCATAGGGGAAGAGTGGGAAGACGTGCAAGCTGAAATGGCTCCTGAAGAAATCGAACCGGAGGAACTGCTAGCTAGAGCCTCCATACCAGATTGGGTGCGGAAGCCGGTGGTCAACACGGGCTTCGCCCCCCAAGAAAAACCCGACGAGGAAATCCGCCGTCTCAAACCCCTGGTGCGAGACCGTGAATACTATTTCTGGATCAACATCGGGGAGCAGAAGGAAACCGCCATCGCCGCCGATTCGCCCGTGCTCGACGTCAGCAAACTCCCCCCGGAGGCCCATCTTAAGGTCGTGCTATACGGCTTTCCTGGTGAAATCGAGATCACCTCAGGCGCAGATGTGGGTGAGGTCAAAATCCTCTCCAACCGGGGGGCAATCGTAACCCAAGCGGTGGTCGAACCCCGAAACTTGGAAGACCAAACCAAACTGGAGGACCATCTCTACTTCCCGGTGAAAACCCCTGCCGACAGCGGGGACTTCCGCCTGCGATGCAACCTGTACTACCAAGCAGTTCTGGTGCAGTCCCACCTCATCACTGCGCGCGTCGTTTCCGAAGATAATTTACCGCCACCAGGGGAGTTTGACCTATCCGAAGGTCCCCCGCTGAGACACACTTTGGACTACAAACTGACCAACACCCTGCGCACGGAGGTCATCACCGACCTGGAAAAACACAGCCTCAGCATTCTGCTCAACGACGACGGCGACGGAACCCACGGCTTCCGCTTCTTCGGCGGCGAGGATGGCAGTCTGGTCAAAGAGCAAGCTTCTTTCACAGGTTTGGAACTGCAGAACATGATCGACCAAGCACGCGGGGCACTGCGCAAAGCCGCATGGGACAGCAAGGACGAGTGGCAGCCCCCCGCACGCTACCGCTATGAGACTAAACCTACAGATGATTGGTTAGACCGCTTACTCGGTGACCTGGTGCGCTTCGCTAAGTGGGGCACGCGCTTCTACCGCCAGACCTTGCAAAAAATCGCTGAAGCCCATGCCCAGGATATGGATGAAGCAGACCGGCGAAAAGCCCAGCTAGAATCGAAGTTGCGTTTCCCAGGTATGTTGCAAATCGCCGCTAAAGAGGACTCCCGCCACATCCTGCCTGCCGCCTTGATTTACGACTACCCCATCCACGACGCCTTACCCAGCGAGATGTATAAACATTGCGATGGATTTCTAGATGCCCTGGAGAACGGCGACTCCTTGGAAGACACCCCCTGTTTTCAGGGCAATTGTCCCAGCAGGGATAATCTGACCACCGTGTGTCCCAGCGGTTTTTGGGGCTACCGTCACATCATCGGCATGCCGGTCTCCATTGGCGACGAGAACGCTGAGACGGATTTAAAAATCCTTTACTCAGATAGCCCTCAAATCTCAGTTGCGGTCTCCATGGATGAGGAGTTTAAGCTGCGCGATGGGCATATTGACGTTCTTCGGGGGCTTCGCGCAGGATCAATCTGGAAATTAGGTGATGAAGGTCAGGAAATCTTGGATCTCTTGCGTGCTGAAGGCTCTCACCTGATATATTTCTACTGTCACGGTGGTCTTACAGACGATGGGGTGCCGTACCTACAGGTTGGACCGCAGGACGACATTTGGGGCATCATCACCCCCAGCTTGTTGCCCAATCTTCAGATCAAGTGGCATAAACCCAAACCGCTGGTTTTTATCAATGGCTGCCACACAACTGCACTAGAACCCGCTAAAGCTTTGGATTTGGTCACCAGTTTTGTCAAGGAGGTGCGGGCGGTGGGCGTGATCGGCACAGAGATTACCATCTTCGAACCGTTGGCGACCGCTTTCGCCGAGACCTGCTTGGGTCACTTCCTTGACGGCGTTCCCATCGGCGCAGCCATCCGTCTAGCTCGCTTGAAGCTACTCCAGGATGGTAACCCACTGGGGTTGGTCTACATCCCCTTCGCGGTTTCTAGTTTAGCGCTTATAAAAGAGTCACATAATGATGACTAATTTCCTCGTGTCCGTTGAAAGGAGCAAAAGATGAGCAAACTTTTACCCCGCAGGGTACCCCCCTGCGCTGAGAAAATGATAGCTCGTCCCCAATGGTTCAGTGATACCGCAACTGTAGCAAGAACCGTATTATCTGAGGCCAACTGGATCGCGCGTCTGTTAAGCAGCAGGGCTTTAGCTGGAACCGAGATCGGCGCCATCACCCTCGGGAAGACTATTTACTTCCGTAATCCAGACCTCTACGATCCCCACACGGCCCAAGGGTTAGCCTTCTTGGCGCACGAGATCAAACATGTGGAGCAGTTCGAACGCCATGGAATTGTGGGTTTTTATATCAAATACGTACGCGACTATTTTCGCGGCGGTTACGGCAGAGGGATCGAATTTGAGGATGAAGCCTATGAATTCCAGCAGGTCGTCGCGCGACACCTCAGGGAGGAGTTCAGCAATAACCCCAGCATTGATATTTGCCAAGAGATGGACGAACCCCATACCCCTAACCTGACTTTTGCACGCACCGTTCCAGAAGTTTTCCAATTCCCACCCCTACCCTCCGATAACGATTGAGCTCCAGGGGTGTCTTATCGCAGGATCACCCAATTGATGCAACTATCGCCTATAATGGAACTCTAACCTCTAAACAAGCCCTGCTCGGAGTCACCCACAGCGAAGGTTGAGAGTACGAGGAAAACTAAGTTCCATCACAAAACTGAAGCGATGGAGGATATTATGGCGAAAATAGATTTACCAAAACGCAAAAAGGAGAGGCTCTACGCCGCTTCCCATCTTCTAGATAAAGAACTCGAAATAGAACTCGGGCTACAAATCCCCTTCGACGTTTATTTGCAAGACCCCCATGTGGCGGAAACAGACCCCCGCTTTGGTTTTGATGAAAACTTCTATATCAAATGGGAGCCTGGGCTTGCAGACGGACCCACCAGTGCACGCTTCGCCATCGTGGACTACAACGCAGACACGCAGCGCATCGCAGCACCGGCCGAGTGGGATGAGGGCAAACTCCGTTTCGTCAAAGGTAGGCGCGTGCTTGACCGAAGAAATATCGACAATTTTCAATTCCACCAAGTCAATGTCTGGGCAGCTTTGCAGCGAGCGCTGGATTTCTACCAAAGTGGCTTTGGACTAGGACGCCCTATCCCTTGGGGTTTTAAGGGCAACCGCCTGATCGTCGTCCCCCACGCTGGATACGGCGAGAACGCTTTCTATGATCGCAAAAGCAAATCCCTTCAGTTTTATTATTTCGAACGCGATAGCGAGACGATCTACACTTGCTTGTCCACAGATATCATCAACCACGAATTCGGACATGCTGTTTTGGACGGCATCCGCCCACATTTCATGGAAAGCGTTTCCGTACAAACCGCCGCCTTTCACGAATTCATTGGAGATCTAACCGCTATCCTGATCATCTTACGTAATAACGAATTCCGGGGACAGCTAGCAGATATGACGTCTGGGGACCTATCGGAGGCTGAACACCTGGCAAACATTGCCGAGCAGTTTGGTAAGGCGGTTCAGGACAAACCCTACCTGCGCAACGCCAACAGTGAACTGACCTTGGAACAGGTTGAAGGTGATCAGCGCCCTCACCACGTTTCCCAGGTTCTTACCGGTGCCATGTATGACATTATCAAAAAGATCTCCCATCACTTCCTCAAAGAGCGTGGCAGAACACCCAAGCAAGCGTTTTGGAACACCATCCAGCGCATGCAGCGCACCGCAATCCAGCCCTTGGATCTGCTGCCTCCAGCCGACGTCACCTTCAGGGACTACGCTTTAGCGGTTTTGCGGGCTGAAGAGCTATCCAATCCCAAAGACCCCCACGGATACTATCAAATCCTGCGCGACGCCTTTCACCAGCGCGGTATTTTGGAGGATGCGGACATTGAGGAGTTGGAGAAGCCGCACTATTTATATGAACGTCTCAGGATGAGTGTATATCACGATATCGACCATATTTCCCGGTCGCGATCGGCGGCTTATCTCTATCTCAATGACAACCGGGAGGAGCTCTATATCCCGCCAATCCAGGACTTCATCGTTGCGGACCTATATGTGGCTAACAAATTTACCCGTCAAGCCCGCCGATTACCCAAACAGATCATTTTGGAATATATCTGGCGGGAGGAAGTTAAATTGGATGGCCCAGAGTTCGGCAGGTACAACGGGCAGACCACCAGCATGCTGTGTGGGGGTACTCTGGTTTTTGATGAGAACGGCAACGTGCTTTCGTGGTTCCGCAAACCTGGCACGCAAGTTCGAAACGGTAAGGATTGGGAGCAGGAAGTGGAAGCGGGAGAAAGCAGGCGACAGCAACTTTTGGAGGCTATCGCTAGGAAGATTAAAAAGGGAAAGCTTGGCTTGATAGAGGGGGGGCAAAGCGGGTTGATCGGCGCTCGAATTCCCCCCAACATCACTCGTAAAGTCGATGGAGCTTTGATTTTTGAGTTGTCACCGCATTTAAGATTGGCTGATGAGGACGCTGAAGAACAGATAGGAGAACGACAATGGCAAATAAGCTTTTAGTACGTGCCTACGATGTCGGCGTGGGAGACTGCATTTACGTGCGCATCCCAAACGGGGATGATGGTTTTCACATCTTAATCGACTGCGGGACCATCAGCCGGGTTGATTTGCTTAAAAACGCCCTAAAAAACCTAGAAGAACAGATGCTGCCCGACGCGGACGAAGCGGACAAGAAACGCCTCGATTTACTCGTTGCTACTCACCGGCATCGCGACCATATCAAGGGTTTCGACCCAGAATATTTCGATAACATCCAAATCAAGAATATCTGGTTGAGCGCGGCCATGGATCGTGAGCACCCACAAGCAGAGCAAGCAAACGCTCTGCACGCCGCCGCTACCTCAGCCATGCGGGA
>JASFVL010000202.1:0-6986 GCA_050049875.1 Anaerolineales bacterium | reverse complement strand
TGATTTATAGGAGTAAATCAGGTTGGGTGAGGTATTTATACCATGCCACCGAAATTTTGACAACAGTTAATTGTTGACAAAACAGTAGCTTCATGATACTATCTGGGTGCCACGTTATATAACCCTTGTGGAAGAAATCTACTCTCCTTATGATTACCCAGGCAACCGAAGGTAGCCAGCAGCTTTTTTGTTCTGCTTCACCGCAGATAATCACTTACGCGGTTTACTTCGGTTGCTTCTGATTTTCAATGGCATATCTCAATTTTAATTGTTCTTTAGACAATTAAGTAAGGTAAGGAGGCTATATGAGAAGTAAGGAATCATACCCATTCGACAACTTAATTGAGGATAAATAATCAGTCAAGGTTATACTAGAAGAGGCTATGCAATTGTAGCCATTTCAGCAAGAAGGAGACCGACATGATGTCTAAGAGGAGTATATTGTATAAAGCGCTTATTTTCTGGTTGGCGCTTTCTTTTTTTGTTGCATGTTCTCCCGTCACCACTCCCACCATCGACACATCAGCAATCGACAGTGCTAGGGCTACTGCTGAGGCAGTGCAGGCGGATGCAGAAGAGAAAGTATCCCAAGCGCAAGATGCTCTAGCTACTGCCCAAGCAAGTGGAGAAGAGGAGATAGCATCCTTAGAAGCAACTGCTAAGGCAGCCGAGGCAGAGTTGGAAAACATCAAAGAGAGTTTGGAACAACTGGAGCCAACACCAACTCCAGTTCCGGAGGAATTATTACCTCTGGATGTTGCACGGATTTCTCTCAGCTCAAAGTTAAACGCGCTAGATCCAACTCTTCCAATGGTTCAACCAGACCTCATAACTCAATATCTAACATCTGGTATTCTGTTTCGTCTCAACATGGATTGGACATTAAAACCGGAGCTTGCAGAAGAGTTAGAATTCTCCGATGATGGACTAACAGCCACGGTCACTCTCAGGGAAGGATTGGTATATTCAGATAATACACCATTACTTGCTGAAGATGTTGTCTATGCTGTTGATCGTCAAAAGAATTCCAGCTCATTGTGGACATATTACCTTGATCCGGTTGAAAGCGTTGAAGCCATCGATGATCGTATAATTGTTTTTCAGCTTACACAGCCTTATCTTGATCTCGGGTTGGCATTGGCTCAGGTTGGGATGACGATTCATCCAAAACAAAAAATTGAGTCCGATCCTGACTACTTCCTTCACCCAGTTAGTGCGGGACCGTATGTGATCACTGATTGGACACCTGGATTAACAGAATGGTTTGTGGAAGAGAACCCTAGCTATGTATTCGGCCCAATGGCGATAAAACGTATCGAGTTTGTATCTATACCTGATCTTACGTCGAGGGTACTTCAATTGTCAACTGGGGTGGTTGACTATGTTTATGATGCTCCCATCGCTGCACAAGATAGCTTTCCTCCAGAGGTCGAAACTTATCCAATCTCTAATGTGGGTGTCTACCACATAGCTATCAACCATGATCTACCCTCCGATCATCCATTGATGAACAAGGATGTACGTCACGCTATGTCGTTAGCTATCGACCGTCATGAGATCAATGAAAAAGCCTTTTTAGGAATATCAGCTCCGGTTAATGGGTTTCTGTATGAGGGTGTTGAACAGGCTCTACCCATATTGCCCAATAATGGAGAACGTGATCTCGAGGCAGCTAGGGAGTTAATGGCTCAAACACCCTTTGCAGATGGTTTTGAAGTAACATTGCAAACATGGGGACAACGTCCTGGGTGGCAAGATGCTGCTCTGATCATAGCTGAGAATCTGGCTGACATAGGAATTACTGCTGAAGTCAACCCTGTTGAGGACGCTGTTGCCATAGCAAATGATCTTGAGGGCACTTATGAAATGGATTTCAGTGGAAATTCTGCGGGACCGACAAGTTTCTTCGACAATCTAGTCAATCCAGGAGGAATCTGGCAAAGGATAATGCGAACGGATTATCCTGAGGTCATAGAACTAATAGAGCAATCGAAAACAGCAAAGACAGTGGAGGAGCAAACAGAGATCATACACGAGATTCAACGTCTCTTGTATGAAGAAATGCCGTGGATTCCAATTTCTGAGAGGGCAGTTTTGATTGGAAATCGAGTAGGATCCAACATCCTTCATGAAGCTAACTTACCTCCTGGAAACAATCCATGGGTTGCCACTTTAGAGGAGGCCCAAGAATAAATCTCGCTGTCTCGTATGATAGCAAGCAACTATCGAGCCGGACTTTTGGCGATTTTATCTGGGTTGGTGATCATCTTAATAGACGATGAGTCAATTGTCCTAGTAGTCGCCCAAGTCCGGCTTACTATTTACGGATCCAATGGTAGAAGAAGAGCAAATTTCGGAAAAAAAATTTAAAAACACAATCTTTGCATTTCTTTTAAGCTTATCGCGTCATCCTGTAATAAAGAGCGTTTTGAGAGCACTTTTTGTGAGTGTAGGGGTATTGACGATATCTTTTGCATTAATACGCCTAATACCTGGTGATCCGGTAGAAATTCTCTTAGCAGGCTTTAGTATTCCGAAAAGCGAAGATCTTATTAGAGAGTATAGAGAGATATTAGGATTAAATGGCACTTTATTAGAACAATATATCTCCTATGTAAGTGGAGTTATTCAAGGGGATTTGGGCACTTCGTTAGTCACAAGGCGTAGTGTAGCGCCAACTCTCATACGAACATTTCCGGTTACAGCTTGGTTGATATTCGTCACGATCTTTTTAACACTTATCATGGCTATTCCGCTTGGAGTCCTTGCAGCTATCTATCGACGTACATGGTTCGAGCAGTTATTTAGGTTTGTTGCATCTATATTACTTGCCACCCCAGGTTTTTATCTAGGTTTATTACTCATTTTAATTCTAGCAATCCAATTTGATTTAGCCCCGGTAGCGGGTTATGTACCAAGTTTTCCAACCAATTTGAGCTATCTATGGCTTCCTGCACTAACAATGAGTGGTGTAATGGTTCCCATTTTAGCCCGAGTACTGCAAAGTTCAATAATCGAAACTATGGAACAAGAATTTGTTGAGTCAGCAATTGTTCGGGGATTACCACGATTTGTATTTACCTGGCGTTATTTACTTCGACCATCGCTGGCACCAACTGTAAGCTTGCTTGGATATATGATTGGTCAAATGCTAAGTGCAACGGTGGTGGTTGAGATAGTTTTTAATATTCCTGGAGTTGGTACCGCTCTGGTAGTCGAAGGTGTATTAGTTAGAGATTACCCGATGGTTCAAGCTATTGTTCTTATCAGTGGTTTGGTTGTAGTGATCGTTAGCTTCCTTTCTGATACCCTTAGTTCATGGCTTGATCCACGTACAAAGATAATATGAAACAATTTGTTGGCCTAATATCAAATAAAGAGACGATATGGGGGCTGAGTATCGTGGGTTTTATATTGATTCTCGGTATCTTAGTTCCTTTAATTAGTCCTTTCAATCCTATTAGTAGCTCTGACGAGACGCTCAGCTCCCCAAATTTTTCACATTGGTTTGGCACAGATCAGCTTGGGAGGGATATTTTCACGCGAACCTTTTTTGCTGTAAAATTGGATATTTCTTTAGCCTTAATTGGAGTTTCCGCGCCACTGATGATTGGGACATTTATGGGGGCTGTAATAGGGACGACACGAAATCCTTTTGTCACATGGTTTTGGACAGTAGTTATTGATGCAATTAATGCATTTCCTTTTATTGTTTTAGTCATTGCCATTGTAGCGATAATAGGACCAGGTGTTAGGGGTCTACTAATCGGATTAACTGCGGTTAACTGGGCCCGATATGCAAAGATGGCACGCGCTCGTGCTGCTATTTTACGAGAGGCGGAATTCATTCAGGCTACTCAGGTTCTTGGATATTCTAGAATGCGGGTTCTAATAAGACACATTCTCCCAAATGTATATACTGAAACTTTAGCATATGGATTAAGCGATTTTGTTATTGTGATCATAACGATATCTGCCTTATCTTTCCTCGGAGCAGGGATACGACCTCCTACTCCAGAATGGGGTGCTATGATGGCTGATGGTCGTATTTATTTGCAGAGACAATGGTGGATAACAGTATTTCCTGGACTCGTCCTGTCATTAACAGCTATTGGGGTTGCTTTATTAGCTCAAGGATTCTTTGGGCGCTATGCAGTTCAGGAGAAGTGATTTGAGATTAGAGGTAATGGACATACTCTCAACAAAGGACAATACACAATCAACGAATTGGTTGCTGAGAATCGAAGATTTAAAAATATGTTTTAGAAGACGAGGAGGGCGATTATTGCCCGTTGTAGATACTGCTAACTTGTCTCTACAAGAGAATCAAGCTATTGGTATTGTGGGGGAATCTGGTTCCGGAAAAACTATGCTATGTAGAGCTATCATTGGTACTCTTCATCGCCATGGAGCTTTGGTCACCTCTGGGGAAATCATTTTTAAAAACCAATCGTTAGTACATGCAACTGAACAAAGATGGCGAAAAATTCGAGGTCGCCACATAGGATACGTGCCTCAAAGTTCTCTCGCTGGGCTAAATCCCGTACTAACAATAGGCACACAGCTGATAGAATCAATAACGGCAACAAAGTCAAAGAATCATCATCAAGCCAAACGAGAAGCCATTGAATTGTTAGATAGGGTCCGAATTTCACGACCTGAGCATGTCTTTAATTCCTTGCCTCACCAACTTTCAGGAGGAATGCGACAGCGTGTTATGATCGCGGCCGCAATTGTCCAAAAGCCGGATTTGTTGATTGCCGATGAACCCACAACGGCTTTAGATGTTACTGTTCAGCGAGAGATACTAAATTTAATAAAAAGTTTACTCTCTGAACTTGGAATGTCACTTATCTTAGTGTCTCACGACTTGGCAGTTATTGAAGAGGTGTGTGACAGTCTAATGGTGATGTATGCTGGTGCCTCAGTGGAAGTAGGCCCAGTTGAGCGTTTGGCTAACTCTCCTAGACATCCTTATACGCGTGCATTGCGGGTCTCCAGGGTTGACTTGGCTGATCCTGGGGAGGACTTGGAAGCCATTCCTGGCAGCCCAGCCTCGATTGGTTCTTGGGCAGAAGGTTGTCGCTTCTGGCCGCGCTGTCCATTAGCTATTGAAGATTGCAAATCGGGCTTACAACCTCCACTTTCATATATTCACAAACAGATGTCAGCCTGTATCCTTGCAGATCAAGTAGAAAACGTATGAAACAAGAACCATTACTAGTTGGTAAGGATATAACCGTAACTTTCGGGCACGGCCCAGAATCATTTGATGCTGTCCACAAAGTATCAATCTTTGCTGATCTTGGGGAAACAGTTGGTATTGTTGGAGAAAGCGGCAGTGGCAAGACAACCCTTGCTCGTGTACTGGTTGGCCTGCAAAAACCTGCTCGCGGCTCTGTGTGGTTTGAAGGGATAAAAATATTAAGCGCAATATCAAAAACCAAGATTTCCAGAGAAGACAGATGGAAGATCCAGACGGTTTTTCAGGATCCATATTCATCGCTTAACCCTCGGATGAAAGCTTGGGAAGGTGTGGCGGAGGCAGTCCATGTTTGGGATAGAAAAAATAAAAAGGAAGCCAAAGACCACGCCTTATGGATTCTCAATTCGGTTGGTATCAGTAATGAGCAAGCTGAACATTTCCCGAGATCATTATCCGGTGGGCAACGTCAGAGAGTTAGTGTAGCCAGAGCTTTAGCTGCGAGTCCAAAAGTATTAATCGCAGACGAGCCTACTTCATCTATTGATCAATCGGCTCAAGCGCAATTGCTTAATCTATTACGGCGTATTCAGGAGGATTGTGATTTAACAATCATTTTTATCTCTCACGACCTGGGGATAATTAACTACCTGACTGATCGTGTCTACGTGATGAAGAAAGGTGAGATTGTCGAGTCGGGTCTCACCAGAAAGGTATTCTTCCAGCCAGAGCATCCTTACACTCAATTATTAATAAACTCTATACCCGGTCGACCCAAAACAACTACCGTTACTGGCTGACCAAGTTAATCGCAATGAGCCAAACAATTGTAGGCTACTTCGCGGATGAAGAACCATATGTCATTACTGTCGGACCCTGTAAAACTAAAAGCCAATAAGGCATTTTATATGCGAAGCTCAGTTGAGAAGCCTGTATTTGGCTCCTGGTTGTTCGGTTTTTATATCCATGAGCAATTCCCCAATCTGGTTCAATCCCTCACTCCCGGATTGGTTAAACCCGAGCACCTGGATGTTGATCTGTTTCTTCAGGATGTCGATCGATTGTTGCTTGCATACAAAGAGCTGGACGATGACCTTATGTTCTCAACGGGGGTATTTTATGGTATTCCATGGATGGAGGCGATCATGGGTTGTCCGGTTTATTTTAAGGATACAACCATATGGGCAGATCCGTGTATTTTAGATTGGAAGGATTATAGCTGGGAAGAGCCAACCCTTGAAAATCCATGGGCTCAGAAATTACTCGATCTGCTTGCAGCTCTCATTAATCATTCAAGCGGACGGTATCATGTGAGTGCCACCTTAATGCGGGGCGTTGCTGATATGTGTGCTGCTATGCGTGGCTCGACAAAACTTGCCCTTGATCTATACGACCAACCCGAAGCAGTAAGAAGATTGGCAGAAGTTTGCGCGAATGTATGGATTGAGGTAGGTCAAGCTCAATTGGACCTTATCCCTGAAGTTGATGAGATGGGACATATTGCTTCGGTAGGTTCCTTAAGATGCTGGCTACCGGGCAAAGGCATCTGGCTTCAAGACGACGCTGCGTCTGTACTCTCCCCCAACTTTTACGAACAACTTTTTTTACCTCAAGTGAAAAAAATTGTCTCTCACTTTCCATATGTTGTGATGCATTTGCACGGCACATACCTGTGGTTGATCGACCAGCTCTTAGAAATTAAGGAAATTGATGCTTTAGAGTTGAATTACGATGCGGGCATCGTTCAGCTGGAAGAAATACTCCCTGCATGGAAGAAAATTCA
>JASFVL010000201.1:0-7042 GCA_050049875.1 Anaerolineales bacterium | reverse complement strand
TATCTTTTCAACTGCGTAAGTACTGTAAATGATTCTATTTAACGCTTTCTAAAGTGATGATCCTCGGTTCGGGACTGCGAACGACCGCCCTTTGACCTCCAGGTACTACGACGGTCGTTTTTTGTTTTTCACGAGTAATGGACAGACCACGATACTTGATTGTTACGGTCCATGGGAAGGGGTTATATCCCTCAATGTGGACACGCTCTCGAGAAATCAGGCGCACACCGAGGGTTTCCAAAAATAGTCTCAGCGGCGCCAATCCTCCTAAGGCATTACGCTCTCCTAAACCGATAGCGGTTTCTGAGTGGTAATTCTGCCTGAAAGCGTGATCTCTTTTTAGATTTTGGATAATAGCTGCCATCAATCTGGACACTAACTCAGCAGCCTCATCTCGATATCCATAAGCTAACATACCCATTCCAATCATACTATTCCATGGAATTTGGATATAAGTTGGTGGAATCGTGTTAGGGCTTTTTGTATTTAAATAACGAGAGGGAATACCAAATGGCCTCCAGAATCGGCTGATGTCTAAAATCGTTTTTTCGACTAGCAGATCTGCACGTTCTTGATTTGGAATACACGCCCACAATGGGAGCAGTAACGATTGGTCTTGGGATGAGAAATCAACGATCCTGACTGTAGCTTTGTCATCGTTATTCAGGTTGAAAATCTCAATTCGTTCCAGCTGTCGATATACTCTTCTGCTGATGATGGTGCCTTCATCAAGCGACCACCTAATTCGATCCTGGGCGAGCTTTTCAACGATGTGATTCCTAGAAGAATCACTTCCATGAAGAAAGATATTTGCTGTACGCGGGATTTCATCATTTGGGTTTATACTCACCAGTAAACGGACAGGATTATCAAATTTCTCCTCCAGATTAATCTCTCCCGAACCGGTCCGTTCACCAACCGAATGACCGTGAGGATTGAAGTGAGTATCTCGGTCCCAGTAGTGATAAATAAAAGCATTATCATCCCACGCAGCTTCTGTTGCTGTACGCAAATTATCGGCTAAGGATTGGAGTGCCGGAAGCGGGTGGGTAATCTCAAGAAGCTTAGCGATCTTTATGATGGTTGTACATTCTTGATATAAAAGTGCACAGAGGGCTGGCGATTCGATGTAGTTGATATCCGGACCCATGGTCCAAGGTCCGCCAAAGTTGATGTCTGATTGTAGCTCAAATCCAGATTGAACAGAGTGTTCCCATTCCGGAATTCCGTCTCCGTCGCGATCTTGTTTGGGATCGAACCAATGCTGCAAAAATGCTAATAATTTTGGAAAAACATCTCTTAAAAAGTCGTCATCTTCTGTCGTTTCGTAAATTCGCCAAGCTAGACTTACCAATATAGGTGTAGCTAGCAATTTGCTCCTTTGCCCCCCTAGTCCTGGTTTCCAATCGATATAGCCGTTCTGCTTTTGTGTGGAGAGAAAATTGTTCAAAAGACCAATCGCTAACTGCGGGTTGGATGGGAGTATCTGCCCCGCTATGAAGTAAGAATCGAGAGGTGTTTGTCCATTCCAAGTAGTGCTGTAGTCACTGCCATCTTCTCTGTGTGAGAAGCCTTGATCAGGGTGCCGGCTGAGCACAATGGAGGCGGAAGGAAGGTGCGAAGTGGGTCCTACAAACAACTCATAGGCTGTTTTTTGGGTCATCGCAAATACTGCATCCCAATCTGGATCTCCGGTTTCTATCTCTATTTGAGCAGCATTCAGCATCTCAATTCTTGCGATTTCTGCATCCCAATTATGAGCTACGATTCTGCGGGCTAAATCAAATGACGCTTCAGTATCTGAAAGTGCAGTGTGGGACCAAATGATTTGACGAGACCCCCCCGGTGGTAGATCCAAATCTAAGCTTAAGGCGGGATATGGTCCACTGCTAGCTTTAGGACCGCTGGTCATGAACAGCAGGGGGGCTAATCCGTCTGTGCGACCTGTGAGGACTGTGACAGCGTTTTTTTCATCTGCTTTCATGATTTCTCCATCGCCAGTAGGTCTGAGAATTGCAACCCAATTAAATTGTATATGGCGATCCGATAATCGGGTGTTCGAAAATGAGATCCGCCCTGCAATAGCATGAGATTCGGGAACCCAATACTCAATTATTACGTCTATACCGGTAAATGGAGCGCATGAAAGTGAAATGTAGTTTGGAAATACATTTAGAACGATTGGTGGTGTGCTGAAAGTTTGAGGATCGATCACCTCGGTCTCACCCTCAAGAAACCGAGGGAAGAACCGCATCATTTTCGCCCTCAGTCCATATGTGGTATGCAGTGCTAAAGCTGGAGGTTCTCCACCTTCTAACTTAAGATCCCAGATTTGATCGTTTAAGTAATCCGTTGGACCACAGCGTGCATCTGCCGATAGCGATAATACAACCGGGTCATCAGAATGATACTGTCGGGAATTCATAATCAAATTGTAAGGGCTTTTTATCATAGGGTCAAAGGTCTTTTAATCACGGGATATGTGCTAGAATGATTGCTACGTTCGAAATTCCGACATTTTTGATAAAACAGATTGCTCAGATTTGTCTTGACACGCAAACATCAAGGAGAAGCACATGAACTCAAATCGGCACAAGACTCGCGGGTTGTATTTTGAAGATTTAGAGGTTGGACAAAGCATGGTTAGCGCCGGGAGAACGATAACCGAGGCAGATATCGTCATGTTTGCAGGATTAACTGGCGACTATACTCAAATTCATACCGACTTGGAATATGCAAAAGAAACGATTTTCGGTCAACGAGTCGCTCACGGCTTGTTAGTCATGTCCTATGCTTTAGGTTTAATAGCACGAATGGGTTTTATCGAGGGTACTGTCATTGCGTTCCGAGAGATAAAGAGTTGGAAATTTACTAAACCGGTATTTATTGGTGACACAATTCATGTTGTCGTTGAGATTGAGCAATTAAAAGCCGTTCGAAGATTAGAAGGAGGTATTGTCGTTTTTGATGTAAAAGTTATAAACCAGAACGGCGAAACAACCATGAATGGATCTTGGACAGCAATAATCAAGAGTAAACCGAATAATTCATAGATAGATTAATTCAGATTGGGATATGTCAAACACGGAGACAACGCCCCCAGAAGAACCCCCAGAGCGATTTCGACGCTTACTAGATGAATCTGAGGATACTGAGGCTGAAGTGACTTCGCAGGTCTCAGGTAGTTCAGAGTCGGAATCAGAAGAACAGGGGGAACCCATCAACCGGCACCCGACAGGAGAACCTGAGAAGACAGGCGGATGGTTTGGTGAGTGGGATGACGCTGATGACACTGTCCAAGTTGATCAGGATTCTAATCAAGATGATACTGAGGAATCAGTATCATATCCTTCAGAGTCTACAGCACCCAAAAAGACTTCTTTAAATCGTTCACTCCCCAGACGTGTTAGTGAGACCGATTTGGACGCTACCCGAGTGGCTTCAATTGCTTATCAACCCTCCACAGCCAAGGAAGTGTCTCCGCACATAATTGATGGCGGCATTCCGGTAGAATCTGAAACCCGGAGAATTAACTGGCGTGGTGGTATCGGTTGCGCTTTGCGCATGATCATCCTAGCGTTGTTCATCAGCATTCCATTAGTTGTATGTATAGGATCGATTGGGCTGTATCAATATTATTCGATTGCCAAAGAATTGCCCAGCGTGGAAGATTTACGCCAACGAGCTGCTCAATTTGAGACGACAAGGATTCTCGATCGTAATGGAAATATTCTTTATGAAATATTGGATCCTCAAGCAGGTCGACGCACCTACGTACCTCTAAAAGAGATCTCGCCTTATTTGGTTGCAGCAACAATAGCTACCGAAGATGAGGATTTCTACAGTCATCCTGGCTTTGATTTAGTGGCGATTGTTAGGGCATTTATACAAAATCTTCAAGGGGAAACAACAGTGTCAGGGGCTTCAACAATTACCCAACAACTCGCTCGAGCACTGCTTTTTTCAACTGAAGAGCGGATAAGCCGTTCCTCGCAAAGAAAGGTTAATGAGGTAATTTTAGCTACGGAGATAACGCGTCGCTATTCTAAAGATGAAATTTTAGAGCTTTACCTCAACGAAATTTATTATGGTAACTTGGCTTATGGCATCGAAGCTGCCGCGCAAACCTACTTCGGAACCTCAGCTGAAAAGCTCACCTTAGCCCAGGCTGCATTTTTAGCGGGTTTACCCCAGGCTCCTTCCGTGTATGACGTGTATACAAATAGAGAAGTAACTTTCAGACGGACACAGGATGTCTTAGTTTTGATGTATCAGACGAGCATGGAACAAAGCTGTATCTATGTTAGCAACCAACCTCAACCTGTTTGCGTTGACGCCAGCTCTGCTGCTGTTGCTGCAAACGATTTAGAAAACATGGATTTTAGATCCCCAGATATCGAAATGCGATTCCCTCATTGGGTTAATTATGTGCGTTCTTTATTGGAAGATCTATTCGATCCACAAACAATCTATCGATCTGGATTTACAGTTCATACTACACTCGATCCCGGTTTACAAGAAGCGGCTCAGGCTGCTGTCTGGGATCAGGTTGCCTCTCTTGCAGATAAGCATGCTAGCAACGGAGCATTAGTCGCTGTGCGTCCTTCAACAGGTGAGATTCTCGCGATGGTTGGATCGGCAGATTTTTATAATGATGCAATAGATGGTCAGGTGAACATGGCTGTTAGCCCGCGTCAACCTGGTTCAGCAATTAAACCCTTGACCTACACAGCGGCGTTTGAGAAGGGCTGGACACCAGCAACACTTATTTGGGATGTACCATCTGAATTCCCTCCCTCCGGTGATCCAAACGATCCAAGACCGCCATATAAGCCAGTAAATTATGATGAGCGTTTCCATGGGCCAGTTACCATTCGTTCTGCACTGGCTAATTCTTACAATGTCCCCGCGGTTAAGACCCTTCAATACGTTGGTATTTATGACAACCCCGTTACTACCGAAGAGGATGGCCTGATCGCAATGGCGAAAAGGTTAGGAGTGAGTACGCTAACCAGAGAAGACTACGGACTTTCATTAACCTTAGGTGGTGGCGATGTGTCTTTGCTAGAGTTAACGGGAGCCTATGCCACGTTTGCAAATGGGGGTCGTCAGGTTCCTCTGTACGCAATCACTTGGATTGAAGATCACTTAGGTCAGAAGGTATATGAAAGTGTTCCTCCACCTGGAAATCAAGTTATTCGCTCAGAACATGCTTTCCTGATTACATCGATCTTATCTGATAACGAAGCTCGGACACCAGCTTTTGGTCCGAACTCGGTCTTGAATCTCCCATTCCCAGCAGTTGCTAAGACAGGTACAACGAATGACTTCCGTGACAATTGGACAATTGGTTATACACCTGATGTTGTCGTCGGAACCTGGGTTGGAAATGCTGATTATACACCGATGCAAAACACAAGTGGTCTTACCGGTGCCGCGCCAATCTGGGCATCCTTTATCCAAACTGCTGTCCAACAACTTACAGGGAACAATCCCTCCCCATTTGTGAAACCAGCAGGGATCGTCGAGAGGGTGATTTGTGCAATCTCTGGAACAGAGCCATCTCAGTGGTGTCCTAATCAAAGAAGCGAATTTTTCGCTGCTGATCAATTACCTCTTCCGAAGGGTTATGATTTGTGGCAAAAAGCTCACGTAGATACCTGGTCAGGGCTGCTCGCCTCTCCAGCTTGTTCAGAATTTACCGAGGAAAAATTTTCCCTTAATGTGAGCGATCCTTGGGCGATCCGATGGATAAAAGAATCCAACCAAGGGAAAACTTGGGCGGAGGATATGGGTTTTGAAGCGCCGATATTCTTTACTCCAACCGAAGGATGTGAGGAAGATGACCCCCATGCTATTTTGGCGTTCACATCTCCTGTGGATGGAGAGTTAATCACTACAAATCCTGTTGAGGTATTTGGACGAGCGGATGCAACGGCGAAATTTCAACAATATTTTTTAGAGTACGGTATTGGTGATGACCCAGTTCAGTGGGAGCGGCTGTATAAGAAAAAAATTCCATTGTCCGAATCTGACCTCATCTATAGCTGGGATGTGATCGACATTCCGGCCGGAGTAGTGACTTTGCGTTTATATATGATTAGTACAGATGACAAATACGCAGAGAAACGGATCCGAATAGAACTCCGTGTACCCACACCTACACCAACTCCCACAAATACGCCAACACCCACACCAACAGTGACACCTACACCAACTCCAAGTATCACACCTTCTCCAACAAATACCCCATCTCCCACACCAACTTCCAGGCTTCCAAAGGCAACCAAGACGAGTAAACCTATACCTAGTACAACTCCATAATATTTCTTTATCCCAATCTCTCATCCATTTGACATCCTTAATTAGGATTAGACCGCTGACAAGATCAACCTCCTAGCTCCTTGATGTTCAGCCTTTGGAGGATGTTAGTTCGACTGCTATCATGAATCATGATTGAGACTAATGCACAACGCTCAAAAAAATATGCACAGGTTCGTCGGGTTCTTTTAGTTGTGCTTGTTGCTAATCTCTCCATCACTGCAATGAAGATAACCTTAGGTTTCATTACGGGTGCTCTAGCTGTTGTGGCTGATGGTTTTCACTCCCTTGTTGATAGTTCATCTAATTTAATAGGATTAGCAGCCATTCGATTAGCTGGTCGTCCTCCGGATGAGAGCCACCCTTATGGATATCAGCGCTATGAAACCTTGGGAGCGCTTGCCATTGGAGGATTGTTATTAGTAGCAGCTTGGGAAATTGGGAGTGAAATAGTTCAACGCATAACACAGGGTGGCCAACCTGATATCACGATTTCTGCTTTGGTGATAATGGTATCAACTTTCCCTATGAACGCATTTATCGCTTACTTAGAAAACAGAGCGGGTATTCGGTTAAATTCAGAAATCTTAATCGCTGATGCTGTTCATACTAGAACCGATCTTTATATCACGGCTTCCGTTGTTGTTTCAATGTTTGTAGTTTGGAGAGGTTGGGTTTGGCTTGATTTCATTGTAGCAACAATTGTGATCTTTCAAATAGT
>JASFVL010000032.1:0-22429 GCA_050049875.1 Anaerolineales bacterium | reverse complement strand
GATTCGGAAACCGGGGGGATTCTCGTAGAGCAGGGATATGGCGCCTGGGCAGACCTGGCCGGTCAGCGTCAGGTGGCGGGGGAAGGGGTGAGCGGGCAAGTGATTGCAACTGGACAACCTTTTATCACGGAGGATATTGAAGAAGATCCGCTTTTGATCCAACCGAAAGAGCTTGGTGATATCCGGGCTATTGCTTGTATGCCCCTTTCGGTCGGACATTACACGATTGGGGCGCTTTGGATTGGTCGTGAGACGAGCATTTCAGAGCAAGAGGTGCGCCTGCTGACATCGATCGCGGATATTGCTGCTAATGCGCTGAACAGAGCTTCACTGCATGAAGAACTAGAACAAAGGGCAGAGGAACTGCGCCAACGCAACGAAGAGTTAGCTCGTTTGTACCGCGCTTCGGGAGCGCTGCTCTCCAGCCCTACAACCAATATCCATAGCTTGGGTCGGACGATCGTGGATACTGTCCGGCAGGAGTTTGGGCAATCCAGTTGCCGCTTGCTGTTGTTGAGCCCGGCTTCCTTAGAATTGGACTGTGTTGCCATGGCGGGTCCTTGCAGCGAGCAAGGGGGTGGGAGACTGTTGAGCGAGAATGGGGCGAGTATCGTGCAGAAAGCTATCAGCGACGGAGAGATTGTAAACGTGCCCGATTTTTCCAATAATGGTGATTTCACGCCGTGCTGGGATCAGGCCCTCTCGGCAATCGCCATCCCCCTCAAGATTGGCGACCGGGTGACAGGGGTGATCGATGTGCAAAGCACACTTCCTAATGCGTTCAGCGCAGACGACGAACGCTTGATATCTATCTTCGCCGAAAAGGCAGCCTTGGCGTTGGAGAACGCCCGCTTGTACGATCAAACCCGGCGCCGCTTGGAGCGCATTATCGCATTGCATGAAATTGACTTAGCCATCACAGCCAGCGTCGATTTAGAAGTCACACTTAACGTGCTGCTGGAACAAATTCAATCCCAATTGGAAGTGGATGCAGTCGCCGTGCTGCTGTATGAACCGTCAGGTCAGAAGTTGGAATATTCAGCCGAGCGCGGTTTCGGTTCTCCAATTTTGATGGGAACACGCCTGCGTCCAGACGAGGGCATTGCGGGTCGCGCTGTTTTGGAACGCCGCATTATCCATGTCCCTGATCTCAATCAAGAGAACGATCAACTACCGTTGGCGACCGTTCTCGTGGGAGGACAATATACAGGATATTATGCAGTGCCCTTAATCGCAAAGGGACATGTGAAAGGTGTCTTGGAACTGTTCCATCGAGACGAATTTTCCCACGACAGCGAATGGATGGATTTCTTGGAGACATTGGCGACTCAGACGGCGATTGCCATTGATAATGTTGAGATGTTCGACAGCATGAACCGCATGAACGTTGAGCTCAGGCTCGCTTACGACACCACTTTGGAGGGCTGGTCACGCGCTTTGGAAATGAGAGATCATGAGACGGAGGGTCATGCCCAACGAGTGACGGAGATGACCCTGCAGTTGGCACGCAAGATGGGGATGAGCGATGATGAACTGGTGCACGTGCGGCGTGGCGCTTTGCTTCACGATATCGGCAAAATGGGGGTTCCTGACAGCATTTTGCTTAAGACTGGTTCACTCACGGATGAGGAATGGGAGCTAATGAAGCAGCATCCCATCTACGCTTACAATCTACTCTATCCGATTGAGTTCCTACGACCCGCTTTAGACATCCCCTATTGCCACCACGAGAAGTGGGATGGGAGCGGATATCCGCTTGGATTAGATGGAGATCAAATCCCTTTGGCAGCGCGCATCTTCGCCGTGGTGGACGTATGGGATGCGCTGAGCAGCAAGCGCCCCTATCGTGACGCCTGGCCGCAGGAGAAGGTTATATCCTACATCCAAGATCAATCGGGTATACATTTCGATCCAAAAGTCGTCGAGGCTTTCATGCAGGTGATCCAAGAGGGGGATACTATCCAGAAACAAGGCATGCCCAATCATCCTGATTTGGGTGCCGCTTGATATTGCATATTTGGGCTTTTTACGCTACACTGATGTTGTTGGGTGTGCATACAAAATATGTCAGACAGAGAGAAGAAGTTGGTTAGGGTATGGGTGGTCAAGCCGCCCATACCCTAACCAACAGTATTCCTTCTGACAACATTTGAATGCACATGTTGTTGGAAGTATGACGGATGTGGGCAGCATTTCCCCACATCCGGATTGTACGATCTGTTTGGAGAACGACAAACCATGATGCTGGGGTTTGTCCAGATTCTCCAAAAATGCGCCTATTCTTTTGACCCGCTTCTTGATGTTTTTCGACCACACCACATTCATCGGTATAGACCCAACTGCAGGTCAGCGACCTATAACCTACGCGGCCCTGGACATTGATCTGCGCTTATTGGCTCTGGGGGAGGGCGATATCGAAGAGGTCACTGCTTTCGCTGGAGGGCAGAAGAGCGCTTATGTTGCAGTCAGCGCCCCTCGACGACCCAACCAAGGGCTGATGAAAAGCCCGGAGGTGCGGGAAACCCTTTCTCCGGTCCCCAGACCAGGACGCTGGAGCGGATTCCGTGTGGTCGAGTACCAACTTTTTCAGCACAATATCCGTATCCCGCGCACCCCCTCCAAGGTAAAGGATTGTCCGAATTGGATGCGTTTAGGTTTTGATCTCTACCAGCGTTTGGTGCGATTGGGGTACAAAAGCTATCCGGCCTCAGAGTCTCCCTGTCAGGTTCTAGAGGTCTATCCGCACGCGGCGTTTACGGTTCTGCTGGAGCGTTTGCCCTTCCCAAAAAGAAGTCTCGAAGGCCGCTTGCAGCGGCAATTGATCCTACACTCTAAGGCGCTGGAGATACCAGACCCCATGCGGATCTTCGAAGAGATCACTCGCTATCGAATGCTGCAAGGTGTTCTGCCGCTGGATGGACTCTATAACCATGAGGAATTAGAGGCTCTAGTGGGAGCTTTTACCGCTTGGATGGCAGTGAACAGGCCCGAAGAGGTCAGCATACTGGGCGATCCTGAAGAAGGCCAAATCGTGCTACCCATGGCGAAAATCCAAGAGAAATATTGAGATCGGGTAATCGTCCCCCTTTGGACAACGACATTTATATTAGCTGATGTGACCCTGAGATTTATGTATGGCTAACCAAAAAACTAAAATGATTCTCAATCCCAATGCCGACTTGGGACGCGCTTGGCGGGTGGCCTCAGACCTGCGCTCCGTTGTGGAAGAGTTCGGCGGAGCGGATTGGAGCGGCACTGTTTACCCCACTCACGCTACAGAGTTAACCCAGCAAGCCGCCGATCAGGGGTACGATTTGGTTATAGCGATGGGCGGTGATGGCACGGTCCACGAGATCATTAACGGGCTGATGCGCATCCCCTCGGAGCGGCGCCCACGCTTGGGGGTCGTGCCCCTGGGATCGGGGAACGATTTCTCGCACAACGTTGGGTTTAACGCCGATCCCTCAAAGGCCTTACAACAGGCTCTCACCGGTAAACCTAAGCGCATTGACGTCGGTTTGATTGAGGATGGCCGTGGTCGCCGGGAATATTGGAACAACACTTTAGGTATCGGTTTTGACGCCTCCGTGACCATCCACTCCCATAAACTTCCCATCGTGCGTGGTTTCCTGATGTACCTGATCGCAGTGATCCAGACGATCATACTTAACCACGAAGCCCCGCGTATGCGCATTCGAACAGACTCAGAAGAATGGAATGAAGAAACCTTGATGTTAGTAATGTGCAACGGGCCGCGCGAAGGGGGAGGGTTTTTCGTCGCTCCAGACGCGGTTCCTGACGATGGATTGTTCCATTACGCCCTCATTCGCAAGGTCTCCCGCCCGATGATGTTCCGCTTGATCCCCGAGGTGATGAAAGGCACACACGGTCGCTTTTCCCAAGTTCGGATGGGACAATTTAAAAACCTGGAGCTTGAGGCTGACAGTCCGCTTCACATTCACACGGATGGTGAGGTTTACGCTGGATTCGGCACAAATGTGCGACAACTCAAAGTCGAAACGCTGCCCGGTGAAATAGAAATTATGGTTTGATTTAAGACGAGCCAGGGGGATGGACAAGCTATTACCAGGCGGTCCTTCGCAACCGCTCAATGTTCTTGAATGCCTTCTCTCGCTAAAAGCCTTCAGAATTATGACTTAGGCCATCTGCAAATCGTCGCTGATGCTTGGGGGTTGGATGTCGACGCGCCGGACGCCCGTAGCGCTCTGCCGATATTAGTAGATGGGATTTTGGATCGTGATCTGGTGGAAGAAGTGGTTGAAACCCTGCCCGCTGATGCGCAGTTCGCTCTGGGGACTCTGGTGCAACATCGTGGGCGGGTATCTTGGGCGCAGTTCACGCGCCGTTTTGGAGAGGTGCGCGAAATTGGCCCTGGTCGGCGCGATCGTGTGCGCCCGGACCGCAATCCTATATCCCCGGCTGAGATCTTGTGGTACCGCGCCTTGGTAGGGAGGGCTTTTTTCGACACGGCGACGGGACCGCAGGAATTCGCTTATATCCCTGAAGATTTGATGTCGTACTTGCCGTCCCTTCCAGAAAGCCAGGCGGGGGAGGCGCTCCAGCCCGAGGCCAAAGAGGAATTTGAAGCGCCTCTGGGCCGTCCTGCCACCCCAAAGGAGCGCGCATACCCCATTCCGGCGACGGATTATATTCTGGATGATGCCTGTACGTTGCTGGCTGCTCTACGTATCGGAATCTCACCAGCGGCGCATTTCCCACTTTCACCCGAATCTACGCTGGTCTATTCTACGGATACCTTGCGCGCCTACCTCGCCACAGCGAATTTGCTCGATGATGAAGGTCTGCCCCAACCGGAAGCTGTGCGCGCCTTTCTGGAAGCGGGGCGCGGCGAGGCCTTGACCAACCTCGCGCAAGCCTGGCTGAATAGTTCCAAGCACAATGACCTGCGCTTGATCCCCTATCTCATCGCTGAGGGTGAGTGGAAAAATGACCCTCTGCGTGCTCGCCAAACTGTTTTAGGTTTCCTGAGTCGGGTACCTGCTGGAAGCTGGTGGAGTTTGCCGGCTTTCGTCGCTGCTGTACACCAAACTTGGCCTGATTTTCAACGTCCTGCCGGGGATTACGATTCCTGGTTTCTACGGGATGAGCGCAGCGGTCAATTCCTGCGAGGTTTTGAACATTGGGACGATGTTGACGGCGCGTTGATTCGCTACTTGATTTGCGGCTCGCTCCATTGGCTAGGGATGGTCGACCTAGCTGCTTCCGATGAGGGTGCGGCTGACAACATCACGGCTTTCCGGCTTTCGAAATGGGCGGCAGCTATGATGGCGGGTGAACCGCCTATGGGGCTGGCTGACGAGAACGCGCCTGTGCACGTGCGCTCTGATGGACGCCTGGGGGTCCCTCATCTGGTCTGGCGCGCGGTGCGCTATCAAATTGCCCGTTTCTGCGAGTGGATCGAAGAAGTCGGTGAGGAATACCGTTACCGTATGACGCCTTCTTCGCTGCAGCAAGCTGGCGAGCAAGGGCTGAGCGTCAAACATCTGCTGGCGCTGTTGCAGAAACACGCGCAGGCGATACCCCCCAACATCCTAAAAGCGCTAACTCGTTGGCAGGAGCACGGTAGGGAGGCTCGTTTGGAACGCCTCAGCGTGCTGCGGGTGAGTTCACCTGAGCTGCTAAAGTCGCTCCGTCAATCGCGGGCGGCTCGATTTTTGGGCGATCCCCTCGGTCCAACCACAATCATTGTCAAACCGGGGGCGGGGGAGAAAGTGCTGGGGGTATTAACGGAGATGGGGTATTTGGGGGAGGATTTAACCGTCACTTCAGCAGGTGAGTAGCCGCCCGCAGGCAGCAAGAGGGTTAATCAGCCGGTTCCCAGATTTGGTAGTGCCCTAATCTACCCCCATGACCATCGGAATAAAAAGATTCAACACGCCGAAAGCCAGTGGCGGAGGCGAGAGCATCCAGCTGTTTTTCACTAAAATGATGGACGTAGCGCAAGCCATGCCCACCACGCCGCCAATCGAGCAGGTAGTCATTCGGATCGACATCAGAAGCGCTCATGCCTAGCGACTCCCAAGGTTGGATGCGCTTGCGCAAGCGGGGGCTATTGAGGAACTGCCAATTGGAGTGGATGAATTGCCCTTGGGGTACCAGGAGCAGTCGCACCTTTTGCACCACCTGGCGGCGGAGATACTCTCCAGGGAGATGGTGCAGCACGGCAAAAGCCAAGATGAAGTCAAATTGGCGCCTAGGTAAATCTCGATCCCAATCTGGGGTGGACAAATCCGCAGGGAGGAAAACAAACCCGTTTCCAGGGGTTTGGTGGAAGCGGCGCTTGGCTTCTTGGATCAGGGTTTCGCTGAAATCCAAACCAATGTAGGTCCCGTGGTGCTGGCGGCGAACCAGTTCGCGGGCTAACTCCCCGTTACCGCAGCCCAAATCGAGAATGTGAGTCTTTGGGTGAATGCGCTCAAGGATGCGCTGCACCCCCGGCTGGAGGCGCTCACGGGTGGCCGAAAATTGGAGTGCAAAGGTCTGGTAAAATTGGTGGTTGAGTTTGAGCAGTTTGGCAACGGTTTCGCTGTTCACAAGCTAATTATAGCTTCAAAAGGTGCGTAGTTGGGGAGTTAAGGGTTTCCCTGCCTCCCTAAACTGTATTTCTCAAGAAAAAGATGAGCTCATCCAAAGTCCGATCTCAAGAACGCGCTTGGTGGCAAGCGCGAAAATACACCCCGGAGAAGATGGCCCTAGCGCGCAAGGCGCTGGACGAAATACGGCAGGGGGAAGAGGTTTTTGATGCCATTCGCCATCATCCGCTTCCCAACGGGGAAGGTTACCTTGCCAAGCACATGCTGGTTGCGGCTTATCGGCGGATGTTAAAAAGCGGTGTATTGGAACCGGACCCAGGTTTGCTAGCTCGCATTCGCATGAAGCCGACGCGCACGCTTTCGGGTGTGACCACGGTGACGGTGCTGACTAAACCATACCCTTGCCCGGGGAAGTGCATCTTCTGCCCCACAGACGCGCGCATGCCCAAGAGCTACCTGCCGGATGAACCTGGAGCGATGCGCGCCCTGCACCATGATTTCGATCCATACGACCAGGTGTCGGCGCGAATCCAAGCTTTACACTCGGTGGGGCACCCGACGGAAAAAGTCGAACTGCTGATCTTGGGCGGCACCTGGAGCGCGTATCGTAAGGATTATCAGGAATGGTTTGTACGTCGCTGTTTTGATGCCATGAATAAGACTGAATCGGCGACCTTGGAAGAGGCACAAGCGCGCAACGAAAGCGCTCGCCATCGCAGTGTGGGCTTGGTGTTGGAGACCAGACCCGATCACATCAGCCCGGGTGAACTGGCTTGGATGCGCAGGTTGGGAGCGACCAAGGTTCAGATGGGCGCACAGAACCTGGATGATCACATTCTTGAGATCAACAGACGCGGACACACAGTGGATGAAACGCGGCGCGCGGTTTCGCTTCTGCGAGCGGCGGGTTTTAAGATTGTACTGCACTGGATGCCCAACCTGTTGGGGGCGACACTTGCATCCGACCGGGAGGATTTCATCCGCTTGTGGGACGGCTTGTGCCCCGACGAGATTAAAATTTACCCTACACAGTTATTGTCCAACGCCGAGTTGTATGAATACTGGCAGCGGGGCGAATACACACCCTATACCATGGAACAGCTGATTGACCTGATCGCGGATGTCAAGACGACCATCCCCCGCTATTGCCGGGTGAACCGGGTGGTGCGGGATATCCCCTCCACCAATGTAGTGGCTGGCAACAAGCGAACCAGTCTGCGGCAAGACATCCAAAGGGAACTAAAACGTCGCGGCCAGCGCTGTCAGTGTGTGCGCTGCCGTGAGGTGCGCGGTCGCAGGATTGAGGTGGATGATTTGGCACTGGAGGATATCATTTACTCAGCGGATCACGCCGAGGAGCACTTTCTCTCTTTCATCACCCCTCAGGACAGGTTGGCGGGTTTCTTACGATTGTCCTTGCCAAGAGCGGAGGTTCCGAATAGCGGCCTGCTTGACCTGCAGAGGGCTGCAATCATCCGAGAGGTGCATGTATACGGGCAGTCGCTGCGGGTGGGGCAAGAGCGCGGTGGAGCTGCCCAACATGTGGGATTGGGCACCAGCTTGCTGGATAGAGCTGAGCGTATCGCAAAGGAGAAAGGCTATCAGCGCCTGGCTGTGATCTCAGCTGTCGGAACGCGCCGTTACTACCTCAAACGGGGATTCGAGCGCGGCGAGCTGTACATGTTGAAAGAACTGTAATTCCGAGCGAGAAGCCGCGTTTTGATTATGCGGGGTGCGGCTGCGCATCCAAACTCTTATAAGGGGGTATACTCTCCCGCGAACACTTTCCAATTTGTAAGGTCACAAACGTTACTTCCGGCTGGTTGATTATTTATAATACTCTGTGTGTTAAGAAGAAGTTTTTCGGGATGGGGCGGGTTGACCTGCCTAATCCCTGCACAGCCTCAAAATTGGCACGAATCTTGTTCGTTCTTCCCTGTTAGGAACTGACCAACGTACATTTTGGATTGGACCTTTTCCTTATAGGAGTCATTATGGGAGAGCAACCCACAACTGGTGAGAGTGAACCGATTTCGGAATCCATGGAAACGTTGTTCCGCTCGCTGACAGAGACCACAGCTTCAGCAATCTTCATCTACCAAGGGGAGTCGCTCCGCTATGTAAACTCCACAATGGAGAGCATTACGGGTTACTCGCGGGACGAACTGTTGGGTATGAGATTTTGGGAAATTGTCCATCCTGACTACCAAGAATTGATCCGCACCAGGGGCTTTGCCCGCCAGAAAGGGGAGGTGGTCCCTTCGCGATACGAGTTTAAGATTCTCACGAAGGATGGTCAAGAACGCTGGGTGGACTTTACCGCTAAAGGGATTGAGTACAACGGCAAACCAGCGGCGATAGGAACCGCATTTGACATCACGGACCGAGTTCAGGCACAGGAGAGGCTGCGGCAACGCGCTGAAGCATTAGCTACTCTCCACGATGTCTCCTTGGATATCTCAGCACCCCATGACCTATTGACATTGCTGCAAACGATTGTTGAGAAAGCTGCTGGTCTCTTAGATGTCCCCGGCGGGAGTCTTTACCTTTGCGAAGTGGATCGTGATGAGGTCTATCTGCGCGTTGAGCATTACGACAATCCCCGAGATTACACCGGAATCGTGCTTAAGTTCGGGGAGGGCGCTGCCGGATTGGTCGCCCAAACTAGGCAGCCTTTAATTGTTGATGACTACCGCGTCTGGGCGGGGCGGGCTACGGTTTATGAGCGAGATCAACCCTATAGATCTGTGCTCAGTGTGCCTATGATCTGGCAGGATCGGGTTCTCGGCGTTTTGCAGGTGATGGCGGATTCAAAGGGCCGCTTTGGAAAGGCGGACCAAGAGCTATTGGAGCTATTTGCCAGCCAAGCTGCGGCTGCGGTTCAGAATGCTCGCCTCTTTGAGCGAGCCAAAACTGAGCATCGCCGTCTGGCGGTTTTGTACGAAGTGGGTCAAGCGCTGGCTACAACTTTAGATGCAGATGAAATTTTGGAGCAGGCCATTGCACTCACTTGTCAAGGATTGGGTGGTCTGGTTGGAGAAGCTTGTCTTTACCTCCCTGAGGAGCGACGCCTCAGCCTGCGCGCTCTGTACGGTCGCGAAATAGATTCGCTGGCTGAGCTGGATAAGCAGCTCAACCTGATAATGGGGACTGGATTGGTCGGTTGGGTAGCTCAAAACCGAGAACCTGCTAACGTCTCAGATGTCTCGCAAGACGAGCGCTGGCAGCAGGTGCCCGGATTGGATGACGACGTCATCTCCGCGCTGTCCGCTCCCATCATCTCGGGGGATCAATTACAGGGCACACTCTCGGTGCTGCACCGTGAACCGGCCGCGTTTTCCGACGCTCACCTGGATTGGCTCCTTGCGATTTGTCAACAAGTCAGCCTAGCGCTCAGTAATGCCCGCAGATATCAGGATGTCAACCGCCTGGTCGATCTGCTGGCGTCCGAACAGCGCCGCTTGGAGGCCTTAGTAGAAGAGTTACCCGTGGGTTTGCTGTTGTTGGATGAAGAGTGCAAGCTGCTGATTGCCAACCCGAAGGGCCGTGAAATTTTATCCGCTTTGAGCTCCAACGGGATCAAAAGCGGAGAAACCCTTACCCATCTCGGCGATTACCCCTTGTCGGAACTATTTAACCACCGCAGCGATTCTCTCCCTGTGGAGATACCTTTGCAGAATCCCACGCCTACCCTCATTGAAGCGCAGGCGAGTCTGATAGAGGGGGAGAAGAGTCAGCAACTGGTGATGCTTCGAGACGTCACGCGGGAGCGTGAGGTTCTCGACTACCTGCAAGCGCAGGATCGCTTGGCGACAGTGGGACAACTTGCGGCTGGCATCGCCCACGATTTCAACAACATCATGGCGTCGATTGTGGTTTATTCGGATTTGTTGATGATGGAACCGAACCTTTCTGATGAGGGACATGAGCGCTTAAAAACCATTCATTGGCAGGTCGAGCGTGCCGCCAGTCTGATCCGCCAAATCTTGGATTTCAGCCGCCGCTCTGTGATGGAGCAAATAATCTTGGATCTGCTGCCCTTCCTCAAGGAAATGAAGAAATTGCTCAGGCGAACATTTCCGGAGACCATTGACATAAAGCTGATCCATCAGGCGAACGAGTGCACCGTAAAGGCGGATCCCACCCAAATCCAGCAAGTGTTCATGAATTTAGCGGTTAACGCCCGGGATGCCATGCCGGAGGGGGGTACGTTGCGCTTTGGTATCGATCGTTTCCACCTAGAGGAAGATGAAATACCCCCCTCCCCCGATATTCCAGCGGGAGAATGGGTCCAAATCAGTGTGGCGGATACTGGAACCGGGATTCCACTTGAAGACCAAGCCCATATCTTCGAGCCTTTTTACACAACCAAACCAGTTGATAAAGGGACGGGATTAGGGCTTGCTCAGGTTTATGGTATCGTCAAACAACACGGGGGTTATATCGACGTTCACAGCCAGATTGGAGAGGGGACGACCTTCCAAATTTACTTACCTTTTCACGAGCCGTCCAAGGGTATCACAGATTCACAGGATGCCCCTGTGATCAAGTTGGAGGGGCGGGGAGAAAATATCTTGCTGGTTGAAGACGATTTAGCCACTCGTTCAGCACTACGCACACTGCTCGAAGTGCACGATTATCGTGTTTTAATCGCTGCCAATGGCACCGAAGCCTTGGAGATCTTGGGTGATTTGGACGAAACGGTCAGGTTAGCCGTCAGCGATGTGGTTATGCCCGAAATGGGTGGAGTGGATCTGTACCGTGCCCTTCAGGAGCGCTGGCCCGACATGAAGATGCTTCTGATTACCGGGCACCCAGTGGATGTTGAAAGCCAGATAATGCTCGAGTCGGGTCGCATCCGCTGGCTGCAGAAACCATTTTCAGTGCGCGAATTCAGCCAGGTGGTGCAGGAATTATTGGTTGGCTCGAGCTAACCCGGATGTGGGCTTGGATCCCAAGACATCTTCGGGAGTGAGCCATCCCGTCCCCGGAAACAGACGCGCCACTTGGGGTGCGAAAAGCGGTGAACTGCCTAAGACCAGCCCTGGATCACCGCGCATGATGATCTCACCCTGGTCCATTAGAGCGGCCCGATCAGCGACGGAGGCGGCTAACTCCACATCGTGCGTGACCAGAAGGATGGCCATTCCCCCCTCCCGCCATTTTCGCAATAAGCGGATCAAATCCTTTTTCGCCTGATAATCCAGGCCGCGAGTTGGCTCGTCCAGAAGCAGAGCTCCCGGCTGGGTGACGGTGATGGCACCCAGAGCCACGCGCTGTCGCTCCCCTACGCTTAGATCACGCGGGTAGACCCCCATTACTTGCTCCAGCCCTAAGCGACCTAATAAATCAACTACATTCTCCCCCCCATTGTGCCCATCTTCTCGCAGTCCGTGGTTGCGGAGGGTGATGCTCAGTTCCTCTTGAACGGTGTCCGCAAAAAGCAGTGTGTTTGGATCTTGGGGCAGATAACCAACGCGGCGACAAATTTCGGCCACCTGGCGTCCGCTGATATCCTGCCCAGCGACCTCGATGTGCCCACGGTGGGCGCGCACAAGGCCGATCAGGCTTTTCAACAGGGTGGTTTTTCCGGCTCCGTTGCGCCCCATCAGAACCATAATCTCGTTAGACCATAAGTCGATACTGACCTGGTGCAGCACAGCGGCACCGTTATAGGAGACCTCCACCTCTCGAGCATGGATGTAGGGTGGATCGCTGCGGATACGGTTTTCGGTCGGCGCTTGCCACTGGGTTGAGGGGTTCATTTCATGGGCGAAAGCACGACCCTGCTTAATCGTTAAGGGCAGAGGATTCCAGTCCAAGGCTTTACCCAGGGTAACCAATGGAGGGGTCAGGGTGATCTTCTCAAGTAGGTCTCTCGGCGGTCCGGTAACAGCTCCAGCACCATTTCCGGGTAGGTAAACTAACAGGTCTGCGAAAGGCAGTACACGCTCCAAGCGTTGCTCAGCTAGCAGGATGGTCAAGCCCAGATCCCGGTTTAGACGGGTCAGAGATTGGAGCACATCTTCTGCGGATTTGGGGTCAAGTTGAGAGGTGGGTTCGTCGAGCACCAATATTTGGGGGCGCAAGGCTAAGGCTGCGGCGATGGCGACCCGCTGGCGCTCGCCTCCAGAGAGCGTCTCGATGCGGCGATCCCGCAGTGGTATCAAGTCCAGCAGACTCAAGGCTTCCATGACTCGTACGCGCATGACCTCCCGGGGGATAGCAGCGTTCTCCAGGGCGAAAGCGATCTCATCTTCAACGCGATCCATCACGAACTGGGATTCCGGATCCTGGAAGACGAATCCAACGTGATGGCTCATGCGCTGAGGGGTGGCTGCTATCGGGTCAATGCCGTTGATGCGGATCTTACCTGACAAGCTACCGCCGCTGAAGTGAGGCACCAGACCGTTGATGCAGCGCAGCAAGGTGGATTTTCCCGCTCCGGAAGTGCCAACGACTAACGCGAAACTGCCCTCCGGTAAGTGCAGATTGATGTCTTTCAGGGCGGGGTTCCTGCCCTGTGGGTAAGTGTAGTGGACGTGTTCAAAGGTGATCATGTTTGCGTTGCAGGGTCTTCCTTTAGGATTTGGATCATGGGGGCTTTTTGAAGGGCTGGACTTAATAAGCCCAGGGTCATTGCACCGATCCAGAGGTTAAACTCGGGGATTTCCAGAGCTGGGTAGGGGTTGTAGAGCAGCGAACTGCGATTCAAGCCCGGGATGGGTAACAAGTAGACGCTCATCACAACAAAGGCGGTTAACAGAGTCAGCCAGTCCCCCCCAGACCAATCTTCTTGGTGGTATGTGGTGCGCGGGGAGCGGCGCCCGATGAACCACAGGGTGAGGATCACGGTCCCGCTTCCCACCAGCATGAGCGCCAATCCGAGGGTGCCCCAGTCCCACACAAAGCGCATCAGCCAACCGCCCAGAAAAAGGACCATCCCCGCTGCTAGTGCAAACCGATTTGACTGTTTGGTGTCTTTTTCATTGTGTGTGAAACCGCGCGCCGTCATGGCTTCGGCTAGCTGCACGGCGCGCTCCAAACCGCCGACCAGCAGCGGCAAAAACAGGGGCAGCCAATCGCGCAGTCCCTGCATACGGTGCCCGCGCACGAGTTGGGCTTGACGAATGCCCTCCAATTGGCGCAGGGTGGTGGGTACGTAGGTGACCGAGATGGAAACCACGACAGCAAGCGGGTAGAAAGCCCGGGGTATGAACTGAACCAATTTGCGAATGGGCAGCACTTGGTTAAGAACCGTGAAGGCGGCGAATAACCCGGAGATGACCAACCCGTTGAGGACTCCGAAGACAAGCGCTTCTAGGGTGATATTTCCACCTATAAGGGGTATCCCCCTGGGCAGGTGGAAAAGTACAGTCTCCCCAAAATGGGAGGTCGCCATATTGAATAGGGTTGAGAGGGTTGTCACAAACAAGGCGAAGCGTACCCGGGAGATGGGCAAGGACGGAGCTTCGCTGGTGCTCTTGACGGCCAGGCTGACAATCGCAATGCACACTAGGATAAGGATCAGGTAGATAGGATTACGGGTGCTTGAGAGCGCAGTCAGGCAGGCTCCCGTCCAGGCCATCCAAGCCCAAGATTGATTCAAGATCCACCTCCCGGGGAGACAGCGCTATCGGGAGAGGGCTGGTAGCGGTAAACAAAACGCAGTTGAAACCTGCGCAGGGCGCGCAAGGTGGGCGCTCCAAAGGCGAGCGTCAGGATGACGTTCCCAGCAGCACGAATGATGTCCCAAACCAAGGAGGTGGTCAGGTAAAAAGCGAAGTAACGTTGCAGCGTGCTGCTCATACTGATACCCGGCGCCCAATATTGGTTAGCCGGACCGGAAAGGAAGGGCCAAAACCACAGATTCATAATGAAACCGAAAGCAAACCCCCACGCAGCAGCGAAAACGGTCAGTAGGAGAGCCTCGCCACGCTGCCCTTCAACATCCAACAATCGAGCAAGGGGTCGAACGAGAGGACTGGACAAGCCGACCCAACCTGCGGCTAGCATCTGTCCTGGCAGCCAAGGTCCCATGCCTCCGGTGATGATCGCCGATACCAGCAAGGTCAGCGCTCCCATCAAGAATCCGAACCCGCCGCCGAAAACGTAGCCGGTCAGGATGATGAGAAAGAATATTGGGCTGAAACCTCCGGGGCCTGGGATGCCGGTCTCCGCGAAGCGCAGCACGGCGTTGATCGAGACTAAAACCCCCAGCAGAGCGACGAATTTCGCACTCACGGCTTGACTCTGCACCTCAACAAGCAGCACGATAAAGCACAAACCTAACAGCAGGGTAATCAGAATAGGGTTGTCACCCGAGCGAGCGCTGCTGGGAGGGTTGTTCTGCGTAATCGAAGGGAGCAGCAGAGGGTAGAGGAAGGCGAAGACACCGATCGCCGAACTGAGCAGGTATAACGTCAGGCTGAGGATGCGGGTTCTCCTTTCCCAGGATTCGATCATAGCAGCAATTTACACTATTTCCGCGGTGGGGTATGTTGTCGAACTCATAACATCCCCTGACGGTAGAGCACTACAAGCAACCCAGCGCCGAGTAAGATGGTCAGTATCCCAAAGATCAAAAGACCCATCTCGATTCCTGCGGTGCTGAAACTTTCCTCTTCTTCAGGTTGGACAGGTGAAGGAGTTGAGATGGCTGGGGTGTCCGTGGGCAGTTCGGTTTGCGATGGCTGCGTGACGATCTCGAGAGGGATTGCTTCCGCAGGTGGAGGGGTTGGGCTGGCGGAGGTCTCCGCGCTTTCAGGGGAGGGGGAAGCTTCGGGGAGCGGGGAGGCCGTAGCCTGAGGCTGGGGGGAGGCTGATGGCGCAGCAGTTGTGTTTTGAGGCCCAGGGTAGGCTGAGACCGAGGTGGCTGTGGGTTGGGGGCCGGGATAGGCTGATACCGAGGTGGCGGTGGGCTGGGGGCCAGGGTAGCTCGAGGGGGATGTGCTCGTGAGGCTGGGGGTGGGTTGGGAGGTATTCGTCTGCGTGGGCGTGCTCGTGAGCGTAGGTGTGCTCGTGAAGGTGGGTGTGTTGGTGGGCATCGAGGTCTGTGCGGAGGATGATCCACAGATTTGATCAAAGGAGATCACTGGGGGTTGATCCCCTTGGCTCCAGCGCCAGCCGTCCACGTCCCCTGGTTGCAGGATGCGGCTGCTTGAACCCATTTGAGAGTATTCCCACCCCCCGTCTTTTAAATTCCAGTACGACCAATACGTATCCCCCTCGCAGAAGCAATCATCTTTGGGGCAACCCTGATCTTCGATCTTGCATACCGCCGCGCCCCCAGTCGGGTCGAAGGTGGTCTCAAGCTGGAGGCCGGAGGCTTCCAGCAGGTCGGAACCTGTAAAATCATCCCCTTCCAGCGGGATGCAGTAGGTTTTCAGCGTGCCGTCACCGTACTGCACCACCAGACCAGCGTGGGTGATGTCCTGGGCGCGAACTTGGGATAGGTTGGCGCCCAAGATGAGGAGTCCCAGGAGAAGCAGGGAGAATAGTTTAAAGGGTTGGGGAGGTTTCATGGCGATAGGATCTGCTCCAACAGTACAAGATATTAGATAGTTGACAAGCTCAATGCTGGATGAGCGGCAGGTAGAGCATGCTGCCAGGGCAGGTTTCTAGCGTGGAGACCTGGAAGGGAAAGGCTCTACCGAGCAGTGCCGGGATGGCTTGCTGGGTGGCCAGCAAGTTCGAGCCAAAACCTGACTGCCACTCGAAACTGCCATCCTCCAGCTGCATGTCAAGCAAGTAGCTGATCGGATTGGTGCTATCGATCAGCCAGGTGCCGGTGAGCGGGTTCTGCCCAGCCGCCAGGATAGCCTGCACGGCGTAGGCGGTGGAGTTGGTGTCGCTGTCGGTGCCATAGATCGAATCGGGATCATAAGCGAAACCGCCATCCGGGTTTTGGGCGGATTTTAGGAAGTTCAAACCGCTAATGACAGCGGAAGCGGTCAGAGGCTCCCCATTGGCGATCAGCGCCTGAAGCGCGAGGGAGGTGCTGTTGGTGTCGCTTCCAGATTCTAAGCCTGGTAACCAAGCCCACCCACCATCGTCCTCGGATAAGTCTTTGAGATATTGAACAGCAGTCTCGGGCACAGTCTGGCTTAGGGCATTGGTTCCCAGCATGGCGAAAGCCTGGGAGCTGGCGCCGGATCCAAAGGCGCCGCTGGTGGGGCTGTAGTAGTCCATGGGGGTCATACCGTTAAGCGGCCAGCAGCCTTGCGCTGCGCTCATGCCCAAAGCCAGTTTCCCAGCCCGGTCTGCGCTCTGGTTTGCATATCGATAGCCCCTGAGGATGAAATAGTCGAGCAGCGAACGAGCGCCGGGTTCTCGGCGCCAGTCGGAAGCTTTGGTGTGGTTGGCGCCGGCATCCAGGAGTACCTCCACGCTGCTGCTGTGGGTGCCGTAGCCCCCGGTGGTGTAAACCTGGTGGGGCAGCAGCCAGTCCAATGCTGTTTGGGCTGCCAGGAATTGCGGGGCAGGGGGGATGGGATCGGCGCCAGATCCCCACTGCCAACCATCAACGGCGCCGTCGTTGAGCTCGGTGTCCGTAGCCCCAACCATATAGGGTTGCCAGGTGCTGCCGTCCCAGTATGAATTGCCCCAGAAATTACCCGAGCAGAAGCAGTCCTCTGCGGGACAGCCCACGCCCTCGATGCTGCAAACCGCGGTGCCCCACACAAAATCTTGGGTGACCACGTCCAGACCGCTGGCTTCCAGGGCGGCTAGACCGGAAATGGGGGCGGTGAAGTCAATCTGGCGCACCAAGGCATCGCCGGGGGCGAATTGGACGACGATGTGGGCGCTGTCAGGTCCATCGTTTTGGGCTGCCGGTTGAGCGGCTGCTGGCTGGCTGGGCTGCAGAAATGCCATCAGCGCGGCCAAAACGAAGATTGCCATGCAGATGGATATGGTTAGATAGAACTTGCGAGACATGGTGATAAGCCTCCAATAAAGTAAGAGCGCTATTGCAAAACAGGTTTCGAATCAAAAACCCCTGCCGCTGGGCAGGGGTGGGGGTTTGGGGGTGTTTTCGATCTGGGTGTGTTCCCACCTCCTTTCCGCGAGGTTGTGGTGAACCGACCAAGGCGGGCGTCCTGGCTTTCCTTCCTGGGATGTGCGCTGTAAAGCAGCGACAGATCCCATTTTAAGATTACAGTTGCGCGACAGCGCCGGACTCGCACCGGCTTCGCCATTAAACCTTCCCATCCGGGGGACAAGGTACCTGGGTCGAGGTTTGGATTGATAAGGTTCTGAAAGATAACTTCAACTATATGATACCAAATTTTTCCGCTGGTGGGTTAACACCCGTGAAGGAATCTTTCCGAATCCGGGAGACCCTTCCATCATTTAGTTCATTTGTGAATCTCAGGATGAGCCTAGCAGTTATATTTAGAAAGTGCGATGGGACGCTGTCTTGTCGGGGTGGATCAGCGATCCGTCATCTATACCAGAGGTAGGGATTGCATAACAATGTACCTCATAAGTTGGTTTATATCTCGGAAAGGAGAGGATCTTCACACATCGCTTCGTTCGCAATGAGATACTATCACTGCCCACTTTCTCGTTGTTACTTTTTATTAACGGGCAAACGTTGCGAGCTTCTCAGCCAACTGCTGGTTAGACGGTTCTGCCAAGGTGGAACCATCCGGGAACACAATCGTGGGCACCACGCGCATGCCGTTGTTGACCCCCCGGACGAACGCGCTGGCTTCAGGATCGCGATCCACGTTGATCCATTTGTAAGCGATCTTGTGTTTGTCGAGGTAATTGCGGGAGCGCACGCAGTCGAAGCACCAGGTCGTCCCGTAGACGGTGATGATCGTGTCGCTTGCCATGATGTTTTTCTCCTGTGTGCCGTCCCGGGGTGGCTGGCTTGCTGTCTTAATCCCAAGTATTTTGATAACAGGGGCGCTCTGTGCCGTTAGCATCCACCGTCCAGACACCATCTTGACTGAGCTGGACCGAATATTCAGCAAAGAGTTCCGTGTTAGCGCTCAAAAGCCGATGGGCGCGCCAGTCAGCCCAGTGAAAGGACTGCCAGCGCCTGTTTTCTCTATCGTCAGCTAGAATTTTAGCACGACATGCCAAGTTGGCGCCAAGGTCAATTTCTTGATCGTTGGGTAATTGGAGGTCTGTGTAGACGGCGAGCAATGCAGGAACGGCGTCATTCGAAAGGCTGCTCAAGTAGGAGCTGTCCAGCGGCTCTCCTGTCAGCGTGCGGTTCACATTCTGCCGGGCGATGAAAGCGTCCACATTGAGCAGGTTCAGGGTCAGGCCGAATCCTATGGTGGCGATCAAGGCAATAAAGGCAATGGCGCGCAGCTTCCGACGGATTTCCAGCAGCAGCACGCCCACCAGGAGCAGCCCTAACCAGATCATAAATACGTGGGAGTAGGCGCGCAAACGGGTGAATCCATAGGCGGCTTCGTAAAGCAGCAGCCGTTGGAAGGCGGAGACCAACATCACGCCGACCAATAAAACCAAGATCACGCTCAAGGTCGAGAAGGCGGTGCGCTGCTTCTTAACTTCCCGGCGGGTGAGAGCGCTCAATCCCAAAAAGAGCAGCAGGCTGATGAAGGCCACGACGACCAGTTCCCCGAAGCCGCGCCGGGCGTACTCAGCGTAGGTGTAGCCATCAATTTTGATGTTCTCCTGACCCCCAAAGAAATAGCGGAATTGGATGGCTACAAAGGAGGTGAAAAGCGCGTCTACACTCCCCAAGACGACCACCGACTCGGTGAAACCCAGGAAAGAGGGCAGCCACGGCTTTTCCTCACCGATCAGTTTTTCATCGCGGCTGCGGGTCAGCGCGTGGATATAAACGCCAGCCAGCAAAAACGCTAGAACGGCGATGATGACCCCCCGGAAAAGGTATTCTGGCAGGTTCTCCAGCTGGAATATCTCTATCAGTTCGTCCAAGAAATTGGAGAAGACCGGGTCCGCTGAGGCCAGCAGGGCAGCGAATAGCGCAACGATAGGAATCGCCAACGCCAGGCCGCGCAACACCGGCAGCGCCCTGCGCCATGAGAGAGTTCGCTGAGGAGTGGCATCCTCGTTTTCATCCTCAGAGGATGATTGGACTTCTCGGCTTTCAGCGATCAGGGTAAAAGGGTTGGCGACAGCGCCGATCGCCAGGCGGAAAAGGCCCACCACGTAATCGCTTAAGCTGTAATTCGCCCAGCGCCCACCCTGGAAGGAGTGAGCTAATATTGCCATCGAAGCTAGGCAGAGGCTGAAGCTGACGAAGCGGGTAAAGGGCTCCTTACGGATGATGGTGAGCAGCGCAAAAACCCCCAATGGCAGGAGTAACCACAGACTGCGACGCGCAACTGGAGTGTTTTCCCCGTAGGCGAGCGCCAGTCCTGTCCCTACGAGCAAGAAGACGAATATTGGGAAGGATATCCCCGCAGGTTTATCCCAGAAGAGGAAATCGAAGAACCAGCCTACAACAAATGCAGCCAACCAGAGACGATTTGTATTTTTCAGCATGCTGCCCTCCACATTGATCGCGTTTGCCTATCAGTGTAGGGGGTCAGGACTTCCAAATCCTCACGGGTTGCTCTCAAAAGCTATCTTAAAATGTGCGCAGTATCGTTTTGGCAGCGGAGGCCGGTCTAGAAACGAACCATCGAGATGATCATCGAGAGAATGATGATTAAACCGATCACCGCGAAGATGATCTGCTGGCGGCGCATGGAGCGCTGTTTGCGTTTTGAAAGTTGTTTTTTCTTTTTTCGAGCCATATTTTTACCTCGTACGAATGTCTTTACGTTTGTTCGAATTTAATCGGACCTGCACAATTGTGGGGATATTAAACCACACACTACACCAGATGGTCCTTAACCGTCTCAGCCACGTTTGTGGGGAGGCCGGGAACCGCCCGCAGGTCCTCTGCGGAGGCCTGGCGGATGGCGTCGATGGATCCGAAATGGCTGAGCAGCGCTTTACGACGGGCTGGTCCTATGCCGGGGATCTCCTCTAACTGCGAAGCTAAGCCCAGTTTACTGCGCCGTTTACGGTGGGCAGTGATGGCGAAGCGGTGGGCTTCATCCCGAATGCGCTGCACCAAGTATAGACCTTGTGATTTGCGGGGCAGCAGAATTGAGCGCGGGCGACCCGGCAGGAAAATCTCCTCCTGCTGTTTGGCTAGCGCCGCGATAGGAATACTTTCACTCAGTTCGAAAGTTTCCAGCACTTTGACCGCTCGTCCTAACTGACCCTTGCCGCCGTCTACGATCAGCAGGTCAGGCAACGTGGAGAAAGAGCGATCGGGTTTCTTGCCGGGAGCCTCCGCCAGCTCCTGTGCGGCTTGCCAGCGACGGAAGCGGCGCATGAGCAAATCCTCCATGCTGGCGAAATCGTCTGGACCGGCGCTTACCGTGCGGATGTTGAAGCGCCGGTAGTGCTTCTTCTTGGGAACCCCCTGCTCAAAGACCACCATGCTGCCCACGATGGCGGTTCCTTGGGTGTTAGAAATATCGTAGCATTCAATTCGATTGGGAGGCGCGGACAATCCCAAGGCCTCCTGTAGTTGAGCTAACGCCTGGGTTTGACGGTGACGGTCGGCTTCCCACTGGGACTGCAGGGCAGCCAAGGTGTCGGCGGCGTTTTCTGCTGCCATTTGAATCAGGGCGCGTTTTTGACCCCGGCGGGGGATCTGCAGCTTGACCACTTTGCCATCCCGCCGGCTGCTGAGCCAATCGCGAATGATTTTGGCTTCTTCCACTTGATGGGGAAGCAGCACCTGGGCAGGGACGGTGGGGGTTTGGTCGTAGAACTGCTTGAGAAACTCAGCCATCACTCCCGCATCGGGGGTATCGCCGGTGCCCTCCATCAGGAAGTACTCGCGTCCGATCAATTTGCCGCCCCGAATGAAGAATACCTGCACGCAAGCTTCCCGTTCCGAGCGCGCCATGGCGATCACGTCCGAATCCATGTAATCGTTGGGGAAGACCACCTTTTGGCGCTCGATCACGTTCTGGATGGCGTTCAACTGGTCCCGAATAGAGGCAGCGCGTTCGAAGCGCAAATCCTCAGCGGCTTTGTTCATCTCCAACTGGAGGCGGTCAACGATACCCTCTGTGCGCCCATTCAGGAAAGCTTCCAGATCGGCGATCATCTGGCGGTAGTCTTCCTTGCTGATGACGCCGATGCAGGGGGCGGTGCATAGTTTGATGTCATAGTATAAGCAGGCGCGCTGGTCCTCTCCTGTGATGGTGCGGTCGCAGGTCAGGTAGGGAAAGACTCGTCGCAGCACATCCAACGTCTGGTGCACGGCCCAGACGCTTGTATAGGGGCCGAAGTAGCGGGAGCCATCATTGGTCATCCGCCGAGTGACAGTCACTTTGGGGTAGGGATCGGCCCAATGGATTTTGATGTAGGGATAGCGCTTGTCGTCCTTCAGGCGCACATTGTAGCGCGGGCGGTGCTTCTTGATCAGGTTCATCTCCAAGATGAGGGCTTCCAGTTCGGAGCCTACCACGATCCACTCGATGTCGGTGATGCGGCGCACCAACTGGCGCGTGCGAGGGTGCTCCTGGGCGCCGGCGTGATAATACGAGCGTACCCGGTGGCGTAGATTGACCGCCTTGCCCACATAGATGACTCTGCCGTTCTTGTCCTTCATCAAGTAGCAGCCGGTCTTGTTGGGCAGCGAGTCCAGTACAGCTTGGAGGTGATCAGAGACCTGCATGGTGGTTAAATTTTAACATATTTGGACTCGCCCAATTGAAGCGAAGGAGGATGGCTGTGCACTCACATGTTGTCAGAGGGAATTAAGTGGGGTGTGTTTTTTTGGGGGGGGGCCCCCCAAAAACAAAACCCACCAGCTTACTGATGAAAACTATTGG
>JASFVL010000423.1:0-3986 GCA_050049875.1 Anaerolineales bacterium | reverse complement strand
GTTTTTTACTGTGTTATTTCTGGGGTTTGTTTTTTTGGGCCCACCCCCCCCAAAAAAACACACCCCACGTTCTTCTTACTGACAAGTCTTGCGTGCACACAGAGGATGGGGATTGGTGAGTATGATACCGTCTGATGGACTATAATTATGCGCAGTAAATTCGGTCAGGAGAGGACTTCATTCATGCAAAGAATCTGCATCTACTGCGGCTCCTCGGATGATATCGCCCCCCGATACCTGGAAGCCGCCCGCCTGATGGGGGCAGCCGCCGCCCGGCGCGGTTTGAGCGTCGTTTATGGGGCGGGGAGTACCGGTCTGATGGGCGCGCTAGCAGACAGCACCCTGGATGCCGGCGGTGAGGTGATCGGCGTGATCACGCAGCAGTTCAACACCCCAGAATTGGCTCATATGGGGTTGACACGCTTGGAAGTAGTGTCCGACATGCACACTCGCAAGGCGCGCTTGGTGGAGTTGGCGGATGCTTTCGTCGCTCTCCCTGGCGGTTTTGGAACCCTGGAAGAGTTGTTTGAGGCGCTCACCTGGGCGCAGATTGGGCTGCACCGCAAACCCATCGGCTTACTCAACACCCGTGGCTACTTCAATCCGCTCCTAACTTTAATCGAGCACATCTATAAGGAAGGCTTCATCTACGCCGAGCACCGTTTTCTATTTACACACGCAGAAGACCCCGAAGGCTTGTTGGATGCATTGACTAATCACCGCCACCCCGACGGTCTAGAACGCTGGTTGACCCGAGACGAATGAATTGTCAATTGTTGATTACTGATTTTTGATTTTAACCTGCTATGAGAGCAGTTTATCTGGTGATTCGAAACGTCTGATGATGCCCAGTTCAGCGCTTGGTTTCTTGATCCGCCGCATGTTGGCATCGGTACGCGAGTTTATGGCTGGGGCAGCTTTGTCGTGGACCGCGCCACCATATATTTTGAAGCGCCGCAGGGAGACCGAGAATCTGTTCATCTTGCTCACGCTGCTGAATTATTGGGGGACATCACCGCTATTGCCACAGCATCGACTTTTAATCTTGCCTTATGTGGTTCCCCAAATTCTTTATTGGCGCCGGCGTTTATCTCTGTGGGACGATGCGCTGGAGACCGCCGATCTTAAGCATATCGGGCATTAATCGCCCTCATATCCCCAGCCCCCTTTTCTACCAATCTCAGGAGGACAGGGGGTGTGAGGCAAGCGTACTTTGCGAGTGTAAGACAGGTCGCTGAAACTTGCCCCCTCCAGGGATACTCCGCTGCGCTTCGCAATCTCGACCGGACAGCGTACCAATGGCATGCTACGCGATCCCGTCGTACAGCTTGGTTGTGCGCAAGCTCTCATATTCCCCCGGCCCCCTTCTTTCCCAATCCTAGCAGAATAGGGGGAGCGAAGCGAGCGTGCTTTGTGAGTGTATCCTACAAGACAGCTCGCCAATTCAACATCTGCTTGACATCACCTTAACCATGTGCTAGACTCCTGGTATGAAAGTATGACTTCATGATAGTATGACAATGGAGGTCGAAATGCCAGGAACTGCCGTGCGTGTCCAAGAGAGAGGGCAAGTCACCATACCCGTTGAAATACGCCGGAAACTCAATCTTAAGAAGGGAGATCTGGTGACATTTGTTGAGACGGATAACGGGGTGATGATCAAACCCGCTGAAGTTATTGTTAGTGAAGCGCTTGACGAGATCGGAAAAGCGTTGAAGGCAAAGGGCATCGAAATTGATGATTTACTTGAGCGAGGTGGAGAGATCCATGAAAAACTGATTGAGGAGAAATATGGCTTAGCGGATTCTCCATCAACATGATTCGCATCTTCGTTGACTCCAGCGTCCTGTTTGCGGCTGCTTATTCAGCCACGGGCCATTCCCGTGACCTGATTCTGATGGCTGCCAGAGAAGAAATTACTCTTGTAATCAGCCATCTCGTTCTTGCTGAGACGAGACGAAATCTCTTTGAGAGTGCACCAGAAGTCCTTAATTACCTCGATCTTGTGATTGATAATATTCCTTTTGAATCCATACAGCCGACGAAACGTGAAGTAATCGCGGCTTCAGAATTTGTTGTATTGAAAGATGCGCCGATTGTAGCGGCTGCAAAGAAGGCTGGGGTGAAGTTCCTCGTCACCCTAGACAGGAAGCACCTCTTGGGAAAGCCAAAGATTGCTCAATACGCAGGAGTAGATATCGTAACGCCTAAAGAGGCAGTAACCGTTCTTCGTAAGTTAACCTAATTTCCCGCTGACGGGATTGACGAGCCAGTCTACCGTTGGTCGGTCGCCCTCATATCCCCCCGGCCCCCTTTTCTCCCGATCCCAGGAGAAAAGGGGGCTGAGGTCTAAACTATAAGGTGTGACGCACTTCCGCCCTGTGGATGCTACGCGAAAGTGGGTCGCACCGAGTCGTCCTAGACGCGGGTGAGGGAGAATGCGACCCAGTCCTCGATTTTACGGCGTTCTTGGATATCGAAACCGTGGGCGCGGGCGGTTTCGAGCACTTCGGGCTCTTGCTGCTCGAGGATGCCGGACAGGATCAGGGTACCTTGGGATGCGACCAGTTCTTTTAATCCCCCCTCCAGCAATCGAATCAATACAGGGGCGAGAATGTTCGCCAACACCAGGGAGGCGCGCTGTAGGGAAAAGTTCCCGGCGCGAATTTCGCCAATCGAGCCCACTGCCAGTTCTAACTCTTCAGCAACGTTGTTGAGGGCCGCGTTGGTGCGCGCCGAGGCGATGGCTTGGGGGTCTGTGTCCACCGCGAGGGCGCACTCGGCACCTAATTTGAGGGCTGCGATGGTCAATATCCCGGAGCCACAGCCAACGTCAATAACGTTAGTAAACTTGATGGATTCCAGCATCTCCAGGCAGAGCTGGGTAGTAGGGTGCGTCCCTGTCCCGAAGGCCATACCCGGCTCGATGCGGATGGAGATACGAGCTTCGTCGGATGCTTCTATCCAGGCGGGGACGATGATGAGCCGCTCACCGATTGGGACGGGTTGGTAATGCTGCTTCCAGGTTTCGACCCAATTGGACTCTCGAAGGGGTCTGAACTGCGCTTGTGGCAGGGGACGGATGCGCCCCAAGTGCCAGAGGGCCTCTTCCAGACGGCGGCGGGTTGCTTCGATCTCTCGGTCCACTGGTAGGTAAGCGCACACCCGCAGCGGTCCGACTGAATGGCCCTGCGACTCGGGATCCGGCGCGATAGCGGTGCTTTCGATAGCCACGCCTTGGGGGGCAAAACGCGCCAATACCTCAGCGACCGCTTCGGCGGATTCGCCGTCAACGGTGAGTGAGACTTCTAACCAGTTTGCTTCAGAGCTCATGGGATCTACTGGACTTAAAATTCAGCCCGGCGCTGAGAGGCACCGGGCTTGGTTGAGGAGTTTTAGCGCCCACGACAAGATTTGTTCATTTACGCTCCCAGAACTTCCTTGAGGCGGTCGAAGAAACCGCGCTCCTCAGGGAGCACTTCGCTGCCCATGCTGTCAGCTAATTCCTCAAAGAGTTCTCGCTGTTCCGGACTCAGACTTTTAGGAATCCCTACATTGACGATTACCAATTGATCGCCGCGACCGTTGCCCCGTAGGTACGGAACGCCTTTGCTGCGCATGCGGATGACCTTGCCGGGTTGGGTTCCGGCGGGAATCTTGAGCCAAGCCTCACCGTCCACCGTGGGGACTTGGACCTCCGCCCCCAATGTAGCTTGAGCGATGTTCACGTTGATTTCAAGTTGGATGTCTTCACCACGACGGCGGAAAAATTTGTGCGGGCGAACCTGGATGACCAGATAGAGGTTGCCGGTAGGGCCGCCGTTGGAGCCCGGCTGACCTTCGCCTGCCAAGCGGATTTGCGTGCCGGTATCGACGCCTGCTGGGATGCTGACCACTTTTTTGAGGGTGTTGCGGGTCAAGCCGCGCCCGCTGCAGGTGTGGCAGGGGCTGGTGATGACCTCACCCTTGCCTCCGCAGGCGGGGCA
>JASFVL010000200.1:0-7102 GCA_050049875.1 Anaerolineales bacterium | reverse complement strand
AAGCGCTATTGATGCGAAAAACACATAATCTACCTGGAGAACATAAATGCCATTTAAGGATGGCTACGCACTTATAATCGGCGTCGGTAGCTATACGCATGTGCCTTCTGCAAACATCCCCATATCAGTAACGGATGCCTTAGCAGTCAGCGAGGTGCTACAGAATCCTGCACTGTGTGGATATCCGCCTGACCAGGTCTCAGTTTTGCATAACGGCGAAGCCAGCCGTGAACGCATACTGACCGAGCTGGACACGCTAGCAGCCAAGACTACAGCAGGAACCACAGTACTTTTCTATTACTGCGGTCACGGGGAATATGGGACAGACGGCAATTACTACTTGACGACGTACGACACCCGAGCATCCCAAGGCAGGGTCGTGCAGGGAACAGGGATACGGGAAGCTGAATTGATTGATAAGCTGCGGTCAATTCCAGCTAAGCGGGTTTTACTATTGTTCAACGCCTGCCATTCCGGGGAGATTTCGCCATCATTGAGCTTTGATGAGGAGGAAAAATCCTTTGGTGACATTAATCCCCCTCCAAATGCTGCCGACGCACTTTTATCCACTGGTGAGGGACGGATAATCATAACCGCTTCCCGCCCTGAACAGAAGTCATGGGTAGGCAAAGGTAAATTGTCTATCTATACCCAAGCACTCGTAGATGGTTTGAGCGGTAGAGGTTATGTTTCAAACAACAAAGGCTATGTAAGCGTTTTTTCACTATATGAAAGTATGTATCTCTCAATAAAAAAAGCAGCCAAAACACTGGGTAAAACTCAGGAACCGGAGTTAACCGTTCTCAGAGGGGTGGGGCCTTTTCCCGTCTCGCTTTACCAGGGTGCGACCCCCCTTGGCTCCTTCGCACCTGAACAAGCCTTACCCGCGGACACCGCGACCCGAGAGATCAGCACCACTCGAAGTCAGCGCCTTTTCCAGTATTACATTTCAATTGTCGAAGCCAGTGGTGACCGCTCCGTTGCAATTGGCGGGGATGTTTCGGAGAGCACCATAATCACTGGTGATCAACACACAATAAATACCGGTGGTGGCGCATACATTGAAGGAAAAGTTGACACCGGTGGGGGTGATTTTGTGGGGCGCGATCAGCACAAGTCAACTGGTTTAAACGCTGAGCAGGTCGCCAGGTTGTTTGAGAGGATCAACATTGAAATCGACGCCAAAGAAATGAGTGAGACCGACAAGCAAGACCTGAAAGCTGATATTAAGGAGCTCAAGGTTGAAGCTGAAAAAGGCGATCAAGCCGACGATAGCTTCATTATGCGTCGCCTTCGCAACATCCAGCGCATGACTCCAGACATCCTTGAAGTAGTGCTTGCTGCTCTCACCAATCCGGCGGCTGGGTTCACCCTGTCGGTGCAAAAGATCGCTAGGAAAATGCGAGCTGAAGGTGGCTGAAAAAACACGATGAACGAAAGAGAGCAAACCGATTCGCGACGTATTGATACCGGTGGTGGAGCATATATCGAGGGTCAAGTTCACACGCGGGGTGGGGATTTCATCGGTCGGGATAAGATCATCACCGGTGATATTACCGCCAGTGTAGCTGCCATTGGTGACGGCATTCAAATTATTTACCAAAACATCGAACGCTCCCTGACAGATGTGGAAATCGCGGAACAATCTGAAGCGCGTGAGCAGAGAGCGTTGGCTGAATCCGTAACCGCCTATATAAAGCGTCTAGCTCGGCAAGCGGAACTAGCCCAGAAAGACCCTCATCAAGGTAATCCCTACAAAGCGCTACTCGAATACGACCTCCAGGATGCAGCCCTTTTCTACGGGCGTTCTAAGGAAATCCAAGAGCTACTAGTATGTCTACAACGGGATCAGCTAACCGTACTGCATGCAGAAAGCGGCGCCGGTAAAACCAGCCTTCTCAAAGCGGGGATCATACCTCGGCTGCTGACCGACAGTCACCTACCGTTATACCTCCGGCCTCACCAAACCAGTGTTCACTTGGTCTTAAAACGCGGATTACTGATTCAATTGGATACGACCCCCAATCTGGCTAATGCCAGCCTGCATGATTTCTTACGAAAAGTCACCGACCTATTAGGCAAGCAGCGCTTAGTAGTAATCATTGATCAGTTTGAAGAGTTATTCACCATGCAGGATGAAGCAACGCGTACCGAATTTATCGATGAATTGGCAACTTGCCTCGAGGATGATTCACTGCCGGTTCACTGGATCTTGTCAGTGAGGGGAGAATGGTTGAGTCAATTTGGCACGTTTCGACCGAGAATACGCAATCCTTTCGCTAATGAGTACCTGCTACGTATTTTAAGCAGGCAACAGGCAAAAGAAGTGATTTTAGAACCAGCGAGGGGACAAGAAGTGACCTATGACTCAGCACTTGTGGACCGGTTGTTAGATGACCTGGGGGAACGGGAGATTAATCCACCACAACTGCAGTTGGTATGTTCGGCTCTTTTTGATGGAATAAACGGAAACCAGCAGATTACGCTAGAAATGTACCTGGCGGCAGGCAAAGCTAGCGGCATTCTCAAGGGGCATCTTGATCGATTCTTGACTAAAGAAATCCCACGCGGTCAGCGTGCGGGCGCCCGCCGCCTGCTGGAAGCCTTGGTCACATCAGACAACCACCGTGCGTTACGATCACGTACGAGTTTGATTGAGGAAATGAAAACTGAAGGGATCAATGAGCCCATACTTGACAATATTCTTACTCAGTTCATCGACAGCCGGCTGCTGCGAGTTGTTGAGCTGGTAGAAAAAGAAGAACTGGCCTATGAATTAGCCCATGACTATTTGTTAAGTGAGGTGGCCCTAGACCCAGCAATACAAGCTCGTAAAGCTGCCCAAGAACTACTTGCACAAAAATTACCCTATTACAGACGCGACGGTCTGTTATTGAGCGCCGATGAGCTAGCTATCATTACCCCCCAACGCAAATGGTTAGCCCTCTCAGAAGAAGCCGAAGAATTGCTGCGTAAGAGTCGAATGGCAATCATCTACCAAAGGGCACTGCCTTGGCGTGATTTTCTTGGTGGAGCCATTGGTTTCAGTTTGGCGTATTTATTGACCTACTCCTGTCAATGGAATAATAAAGGCCTTTTACTTTTCTCAACCTTTCTCAGGGTCTTCCCAGCCGCGATCGCCGGTTTAGCTCTTACCCTCTCCATTGACCTCGTAATAACCAGCTCTCCGAGGCAAAAACGCTGGAGGCGATGGCTGGTTGGCTCGATAGTCGGTGCGGTTGGTTTTGCGATGACACTGTTCTTTCACAAATTGTTAGATGTCGATATAGCCTTACTCAATCTCGCTCAAGCCTCGATCGAGGGCGCTTTTTGGGGACTGGTTGCAGGATTGGGGATGGTGTGGGTGATTACATCCCGACGACCCGCATGGCAAAGCCTACCAGTCGTCGCCTTTGCGTCTGGGTTGACGCTTATGACTGTGGAAAGATTTAGTCAGGCTTTTCATGGCCCACAATACCCAGGAAGTTGTCCATCAGATCCAACCTTCTCTCTGCTTGTCGGATTAGCCGGAACGGTATTGCCACTATCGATCATTGGCTTTGCGTTGCTGTGGCGCGGCAAAGGCTGGCGTGGAGAATAGACTAAAGATGAATTAGTTTTCGAAGAACTCACAGTAGGAATTGCGAAAGGAGGTTAGCGATGAGGAAGTCCATCGCATTAATTCTTCCTTTATTGGTTTTAGCTGCCATTGCTTGCGTGTGCTTCACTAACGGCCCAAATGGCACCCCCACACCCCTCAAAACCGAAGCGGCAACTCTTCCTGGTACAGAAGAACCTCTCTCCGAAACTGAACCACCAGATGATGAACAAATTGGCACGATCACGCTTGAAAGCGACATAGTGGAACATGGCTTCTTCGGCGGCATATTGGAGCAATTGGTCGGTACCGACCCCCTGTTCGACGGGGACTCCCTGCGCATTTCCCAGGGGGGCGAGAGCATTCTCGACTTTGGCGACAGCATTCGGCTGCGCCTCTTCAATGACACGGAACTAAACGATATACGCAGAGCCAGTGCACCGGGCACACCACTCGGTGTGCAGATATACCTGGCACTCGGTGGGTTCACCGGCAGTATTATGGAGGAGGGGTCACAAGCAACCGTGAGAACACCCGGGGGCACGACGATTACGGTGTTTGGCACGGATTTCTTTGTGGTCTACAACCCTGAATTGGAGTTAACTGCTGTAGGCAATTTCGAAGGAAACCTCGAAGTAGAAAGCGGTAATATCAATTTATCGGTATCCCCTGGGCACTTCCGAAACGTCCAAAACGGTGAAGAACCAGGCGAAGAGGAACCGTTACCAGTAGACATAAACATGACAGTTTTCGAGAATCTTGCGCGTGATTATCTGTCCCCCATCGAAGCGGCTGCCTCCTTCGGGGGAGGCATCGTCGTGCAAGCCACAGAACCTCCTCTCACGGAGGAACCACCAGCTCCCGAAACATATTTAGATCGCGCCTATGAAGGCGAGTTTAGAGGCACAACCGTTACGATGGGCGGCCCATACTCTGAGGGGGAAGGTATGTATCCTGAATCATTCGCCGGTTTTGAGAAAAAAACTGGAATAGATATCCAATATAGAGGGTACCAGGATTTTGATACCGTACTTATGACCTTGGTAGCAGCCGGTGATGCCCCAGACATCGCTAATATCAACCATCCTGTTTTGTTAACTAACCTCGTAAGGGATGAAAGAATCGTGGATGTCAATAAATTCATGGATTTAGACGCCCTCAGAGAAAACTACAATTCGTGCTGGATAGATATGGCGACCAGGGAAGCACCAGGCGGTAACATCATGGCTGGTGTTTGGCATCGCTACAATACGAAAGGCTTGGTGTGGTATCCAAAGGAGAAATTCGAGGAGTTTGGCTATTCAATTCCCCAAACCTGGCAGGATATGTTGAAACTTTCAGATCAAATTGTCAGTGATGGGGGTACTCCCTGGTGTATCGGGATCGAAAGTGGTGCAAATACCGGTTGGGTGGCTACCGATTGGATTGAAGAGATCATGTTGCGCACGACATCACTAACAAACTACGACCGATGGGCGAATGGTGAATTACCTTTCAGTTCTTCTGAAGTGCGCCGCGCATTCGAGATCATGTCCGATATTTGGTTCAGAGACGATTATGTTTACGATGGTCGTGATGCGATCGTAAATACTAACTACTATAAGGCTGCGTTACCAATGTTTGATGATACTCCTGGCTGCTGGTTGCATAAACAGTCCTCGATCATAACCGGATCATTCCCAGAAGGGGCTCAATTCGGGGTAGATTATGACGTTTTTACCTTACCACCCATTGACAAGCAGTATGGCAAAATATACAACGTCTATGGAGATATCATGGTGATGTTCAACGACCGACCAGAGGTGCGGGCAGTAATGGAATTCCTAACCACTGGCGAGTCCACAAGGGCTTGGCTTGATATTGGAGGACAACTATCCCCACACAAAGACACGAATCTAAGCAGATACAGAAATGAAGTAGATCGAAAAATCGCTGAGCTAGCTCAAGATGCCGACTGTTTCCGTTATGACGGTTCATACTTAATGGTGTCCGAAGTTGGGATGGACGCTTTCTTTAAATACATTACCGCATACATAAGCGGAGAAATTAGCTTAGAAACTGCACTCTATGAGATTGATAACTCGTGGCCGTGAATGACCAGAAGTTATATCCGCAAGCCTTTGGGGCGGTACTGCAGCGCTTCTGCCAGGTGGGTCGGAGCGACCTGCGCTTCCCCCGCTAGGTCAGCGATAGTGCGGGATAGCTTGAGCACCCGGTGGTACGCCCGCGCTGAAAGATGCAGTTGGCTCATGGCGGTGCGCATCAACGAACGACCAGTCTCGTCCAGATTGCAGTACCGGCGCACCTCCGCCGGGCGCATATCAGCATTACAGGACAGCTCGCTCTCCGCGAAGCGCTCCCGTTGGCGCTCGCGGGCCGCTTCCACACGGTCCTGAACGTGATCGGAAGGTTCCCCCAAGCGCTCGTCACTCAGCTTCTCGTAATCCACGCGCGGCACCTCGATGTGGATATCGATGCGGTCCAACAGTGGTCCAGAAATACGCTTCTGGTAGCGGGTGATCGTGGAAGGCGAACAGGTGCATTCCTTGACCGGGTCGCTAAAATATCCGCAGGGGCACGGATTCATGGCAGCGATGAGCATAAAATTAGCGGGAAAAGTCAGCGATCCCTGCGCCCTGCTGATGGTCACCGTTTTGTCCTCCATCGGCTGGCGCATCACTTCCAGCACGCGGTGCCCAAACTCGGGTAGCTCATCCAGGAAGAGCACCCCGCGGTGAGCTAATGAAATCTCACCCGGGTTGGGCCAGTTACCCCCACCTACCAACCCAGCGTGCGATATGGTGTGATGCGGCGCTCGAAAAGGACGCTGGCGGATCATAGGCACATCCGGCGGCAACTGGTCGGCGATGGAGTAAATCCGGGTCACATCCAGGGCTTCATCGATGGTCATGCGCGGCAGGATACCGGGCATCGAACGCGCCAACAAGGTCTTCCCAGCTCCTGGTGGGCCAACCATAATTAAGTTATGGTTTCCTGCTGAAGCTACCTCCAGGGCACGTTTGACGTGCTCTTGACCTTTAATGTGCCGGAAATCCGTTTGTACATCTACTAGCGACAGATCCTCCGGCGCTACGTGAGGTTGAGGCGGGATTTCCTCCAACCCCGTTAAGTGAGCGTAGAGCGCATCCAGTCCAGAGACTGGGATGACCTCCAACTCTGGGATCAGAGCAGCCTCTGGTGCATCTTGCTCAGGCACAAAAATGCGCTCAAAACCGCGCTCCCGAGCAAGTGCTGCCATCGGTAGGATGCCAGCTACATGGCGCACGCTCCCGTCCAACGAAAGTTCTCCCACGACCAAAGCATCTTCACCCGCTTGAGGTGGAATCTGTCGGGTCGTGATCAAGATGCCCAACGCAATGGGGAGGTCGTAGGCAGGCCCCTCTTTGCGCACAGCAGCGGGCGCCAGGTTGACGATGAAACGCTTGCGGGGAAACTGCAACCCGGCGTTCTTGATTGCAGTCTGAACCCGCTCTCGACTCTCCT
>JASFVL010000456.1:0-3758 GCA_050049875.1 Anaerolineales bacterium | reverse complement strand
ACGAGGGGAACACCGACTTAATGTGGAAGGTCCCGGCGAAACCGTCTACATCATAGCCGCCTACCACGCTCCGGCTGCCAATGACCCTGACTTCTTCCCCTATGTCGTGCTGGACAGTTTATTGACCGGACCCGCGGGCCTCAACATGTTCGGTGGTGGCATCTCCAACAAAACTTCCCGCCTTTATCATTCGCTGGTAGAAGAAACCGAACTCGCCGTCAGCGTGAACGGCACGCTCCCTGCCACGATTGACCCCTACTTACATGCCCTGACGATCACGGTTCATCCCCAGCGGACGCCCGAGGAGGTCGCGGCTGCCCTAGATGGAGAAATTAGACGCATCCAAGAAACGCCGCCGTCCGCGGATGAATTAGCGCGCGCCAGCAAACAAGCCCGCGCTCTGTTCGCTTATGGCAGCGAAAGTATAAGCAATCAGGCTTTCTGGATGGGTTTCTCTGAAATGTTCGCTAGCTACGATTGGTTCAGTAAGTACTTGGACAATTTAGCAGCCGTAAAACCCGAGGACGTACAGCGAATCGCTCAAACCTATCTGATCCCGCAAAACCGTGTTATAGGGATGTACATCCCCAACGACAATAACACCGAGGTGCCCGCATGACTCCACCGCGCACACAAAGTACCCAATACAGGCAATCCTCCCTTCCAGGGCCTGACGACGTCAAGCGAGAACAGCTCCCCAACGGTATCACCGTGCTGGCACGCGCCAACTTCAACAGTCCCTCAGTGGTGATCAGCGGTTACCTCAACGCTGGCAGTTTGTTTGACAGCGATGAAAAACTTGGATTGGCTCAATTCACAGCTGCCGCTTTGATGCGTGGAACAGAACAGCGCAGCTTCCAAGAGATTTACGAAGCCGTTGAGTCGGTGGGTGCCGGCTTGAATGTCCGCGGGGGTACCCACACGACGGGTTTCAGCGGTAAAGCGCTGACCGAAGACCTGGACATGCTGCTGGACTTACTCGCTGAAGTGCTGCGATATCCCATCTTCCCGGCAAAACAGATTGCTCGTTTGCGCGCCCAATTGCTAACCGGTTTGGCAATTCGCGCCCAAAACACCAGCGATATGGCCTCTCTGACATTCGACGAAATCGTTTACAAAAGTCATCCCTACAGCCGGCCCGACGACGGCTACCCCGAGACCATCCAAGCGATCAGTCCGGATGACTTGACCGAATTCCACCGCCAGCATTTCGGACCCCAAGGACTGGTCATCGCTGTCGTCGGTGCGCTGGAACCAGAGGGGGCGGTAAAACGTGTCGGGCAGGCATTAGGAGATTGGAGTAACCCCTCCCAACCCGAGCCACCACAGCTGCCTCCCCTCCCATCTCTCAAGAGCACAATTAGAGAGAAGAGCATGATCGCTGGCAAAAGTCAGGCGGATTTGGTAATGGGTGCAGCAGGACCTATGCGACGCTCTCCCGATTTCTTAGCAGCCGCGTTGGGCAACAATATATTGGGGCAGTTCGGTATGATGGGGCGCATCGGCGAAGCAGTCCGGGAGAAAGCCGGTCTGGCTTACTACGCATACAGCAGTCTGAGCGGCGGAATGGGACCCGGTCCCTGGGCAGTCTCGGCCGGTGTGGACCCACAAAACGTGGACCAAGTTGTCGAGTTAGCCCGTAACGAGATCGCCCGTATTGTGGGGGAGCCGGTAAGCACTGATGAGTTAAACGACAGCAAGACTAATTTCATCGGGCGCTTACCGCTCGCACTGGAATCTAACGCCGGCGTCGCCGGTGCGCTGCTCAACCTGGAGCGCTATGACTTGGGCTTGGATTACTACCAGCGCTACGCCGAGTTGATCAACGCGGTCACACCCGTAGAGGTGATGAGGGTAGCCCAACGTTACCTGCACCCCGACCGCTTGGGGATCGCCGTAGCAGGACCGTAACCTCGCAGAACAGTTCCTCTTAACGCCATTCGCCATCCGCCATTTGCCATCCGCCATTTCCAACATGCCAAACCTCAGCTGCGGCGTTGATTTAATCGAAACCAATCGCATCCAACGTTCCATTCAGAGACACGGTGAGCGCTTTCTTAAGCGCGTATACACCCCGCAGGAACTAGAACAAGCCGGCAGCAATCATGCCTCCCTAGCCGCCCGATTCGCAGCCAAGGAAGCCGTGGCGAAAACATTGGGAACCGGCATCGGTCAAATTTGTTGGGATGAGATCGAAATCTTACGCGGCCCCGAACGCCAGCCCATTCTGCACTTACACGGCAATGCTCAGCGTCTAGCAGCCGAGCGCGGTCTGACAACCTGGAGCATCAGCCTGAGCCATTCAAACACGCACGCCATCGCCATGGTGGTCGCATTGGGTGAATCTGAGTGAAATCAGCCGATAGCAGCAAGCTAAACGCGCCGATTGGTGAAGCAGAATAAACCCAGACAATGAAGTTGGATCTTTACCCAGAACGCACGCGTGAGCCCAACCTTGCAATCACGAACGGATATTTAAACCATGAATCTGGACGATACTTCCACTTTTGCCCAATTTGACACTCAAAACATGCTGGCTGAGATAGATGAACTGCCCGAGCAGTTGTTAAACGCCTGGGATTGGGGAAACAGTTTGCCATTGCCTGGTTGGGAGGGAATCCAGCACGTTCTGATCGCTGGGATGGGTGGATCCGCCATCGGGGGGGACCTGCTTGCCGCCTACATCGCGCCTAATTGCCCTCTACCCGCGTTCGTCCACCGCGACTACGACCTTCCCGCCTGGGCAAGCGGCCCCGAAACACTGGTGATCGCCTCATCGCATTCGGGAAACACCGAAGAGACCCTTTCCGCATTTGAACAGGCACAAGCTAACAAGTGCCGCGTTCTGGCTGTAACAACAGGGGGAAGATTGGCGCAAGCTGCCAGTGAGGTGGATGCTGCGCTCTGGCAGTTCCAGCACGATGGTCAGCCACGCGCTGCCGTGGGATACTCTTTCAGCCTGCTCCTGGCTGCGCTGACTCGTTTAGGGTTGCTCCCCGATCCATCAAGCGAGCTAAGGGCAACTGTCGCTGCGATGCAAGAACAAAAGAAAGGACTTACACCCGATGTGCCCGTACATGAGAACGCGGCTAAAAGGTTGGCTGGTCAGATGATGGGACGCTGGGTGACCGTGATTGGCGCAGGGATCTTAGCTCCAGTTGCGCGCCGTTTGAAGGGCCAAATCAACGAACTTGCTAAAACCTGGGGGCAGTTTGAGTCTCTTCCGGAGGCCGACCACAACACGCTGGCAGGGGTAGTTAACCCAGAGCCGGCGCTGCTGCACGCGATGGTGCTCTTCCTGCGAGCGCACAGCTATCACCCGCGCAATGCGCTGCGAACAAAGTTGACCAAGAAGCGCTTCATGCTGGAGGGCTTGAACACCGATTACATTAACGCCCGTGGTAAAACCCGTCTGGATCACCTGTGGACTAGCCTGCATTTCGGCGATTACAGCGCCTACTATCTGGCAATGGCTTACGGTGTGGACCCCACACCGGTTGCTGCTATTGAGAGTTTGAAGGCAGATATGAAAGCTGCTGGAGGAACGGGTGATTGGAAAGTCGAGGCCTGAGCAATCTGTTTCGTGTGCATGCAAAACACGTCAGAGAGAGGAGATAACGGTTTTAGGTGTGGACAGCGTATTCGCCCACATCCAAAATCAGCAGAATACCCTCTGACTATGTTTAAGGGCACACTCTAGTCAGGGCAATCGCATATGGAAAAACAGGGGTAGAATTCTCCATTTGGAAAACAACCCA
>JASFVL010000520.1:0-3352 GCA_050049875.1 Anaerolineales bacterium | reverse complement strand
AGTGTGGTATCAAGGCCAAGCGCCTAATAGCTGGCTGGGATATAAACTATCTTGTCAAGGTGCTTTCTACCTAAATGCGATTGCCCTGACACTCTAGTTCATATATATTGACCGACCATTCGTCAACGGGTATAATCTCACTGCTATACAAAACAACTGAATATCTCACACCTTCGGGGCTGGGTGAGCGAGTATCCGAGGAAAGTTAAGGTGTCTCGTAATTCCCGACCGGCGGTAAAGCCCGCGAGCGCTGATGACTCTTTGACCTTTTTGAATACCCAATGGTCAACCCGAGTCTAGTGCAGGATCCGGTGAGACTCCGGGGCCGACGGTATAGTCCGGATGAGAGAAGGTAACCTAGAACTGACCCTTAAAGGTCGGTGACCTGTGCTACGCCCCGAAAACTCAAGTTTTCGGGCTTTTTTCTTCCTGCGGGGACATCGCCAGTTATGCTGGTGTCCGAGCACCACCGACCGAGGATAGGGCCATCCCTGGCCTAAGCTTGCTTTGGGGCCGCGCAACCGCGGCAAGCTCAACCGATCCGAAAGCGACAAAAGCAAACCGCCTCCCTTCACGCCCCGAAAGATAAATAGTGACACATTCTATAAATTGTGGTGCTAATCCCACAATTTATAGAAAAATATTGCATACTTGCAGTTCTTAAAACTTAATATGGAGATTCAGAAAGCTGGAAAAAGATCCCCAAAACCCATCGATACGCTGCGCTTTAAAAGAGCCTATCAGGTGCCGCTATCACTGGTCGCCGGACTGGCCCTATGGTATATAGTAGCTCGTTTAGGGCGTTTCCCACCTATCATCCTGCCAACCCCCTACCATGTATGGCAACGACTGCTGCAAGCCTTGCGCGATGGCAGTCTGCTCTTCCACAGCATGATCACCATCTCGGAAGTGCTCAGCGGGCTGACTTTAGGCGTCTTCACGGCGACTTTGTTGGGATACCTATTGGCAAAGTCACGTGCCGCTGAGCGCCTGCTGGCTCCCTACATCGTTGCTAGCCAATCCGTCCCCATTGTAGCCATCGCCCCGTTATTAGTTATCTGGTTTGGGCCAGGATTGCTTTCCAAGGTGTTAATCTGCGCCTTGATCGTCTTCTTTCCCGTTTTGATAAACACGATCGTTGGGATTCGTTCTGTGCCGGAAGAACTGCTCGAGCTGATGCGTTCGCTGAAGGCATCCCGCTGGCAGATTTTGCGATTGTTGGAATTCCCCGCCGCTCTGCCGGTATTCTTGGGCGGTCTGCGCATTGGAGCGACCTTGGCAGTTATTGGCGCGGTGGTGGGAGAATTTGTCGGAGCGGACCGAGGTCTGGGATTCCTCATTAATGTAGGCCGCGGGCTCTATGACACCGCCTTGGTCTTTGTAGCGATCTTCGCCCTCGTAATCATAGCAGTGAGTCTCTACGGAACAGTGATCATCGCAGAATCCCAGTTGCTCTCCTGGCAGGAAAAATGACAATCAAAATACAATCCCGAAAAGAAACATTAGCCCCTTATATGGAGAAACTGATGCAAACTCGAAAATTTCTTCTATTTTGGATCACCGCCACGTTACTCTTAGCCGCTTGCGCAGGCACCCAGAGCTCTCCAACTCCCCCAACCTCGCTCACCCGCATCCGTTTGCCGATGGGTTTTGTGCCCAACATTCAATTCGCTCCTTTCTATGTGGCAGTAGAGAAAGGCTACTTCCAAGAAGAGAGCATCGAACTCGAGTTTGATTACAGCTATGAAACCGATGGAATCGCCTTGGTGGGCTCCAACGAACTCCAATTCACACTGGCCTCGGGGGAGCAAATCTTACTGGCCCGAGCCATGGAAATTCCCGTTGTGTATGTCATGGGCTGGTATCGAGATTACCCAATTGGCGTTATATCGAAAACCGATCAAGGGATCAAGAATCCAGCTGACCTGGTCGGGAAGAAGGTGGGATTGCCAGGTCTTTTCGGAGCCAGCTACATCGGCTTGCGAGCGCTGTTGAGCGAGAACTCAATCCCGGAGAGCGAGGTGACCTTGGATTCAATCGGTTTTAATCAAGTCGAAGCCTTAGCCGCTGACCAGGAGGACGCCGTTGTTGTATATATCACTAACGAACCGATCCAACTACGCGCTCAAGGCTATCAACTGGACGTGATTAAAGTCTCAGATTACGTCCAACTGGCCTCGAATGGCTTGGTGACCAACGAAGCCACCATAGACCAAAATCCCGACCTGGTGCGGCGCATGGTCCAAGCTACACTCAAGGGCATCAGCTATACGATCGACCACCCTGACGAGGCCTACGAGATCAGCAAGGATTATGTCGAAGCCTTAGCAGAGGCGGACGAAGCCACCCAAAAAGAGGTGCTGACGACCTCTATATCCATCTACCAGATCGACCCCATCGGTCACAGCAACCCTGAGGCTTGGGAGAACATGCAGCAGGTGCTGATTGACATGGAATTACTCAGCCGACCTCTTGACTTGAGCCAAGCGTTTAGCAATGACTTCATTCAATAGCCACGTACTGATTGCTAGGGATATCAGCGCTGTTTTTGCGAACGGCGACAAGGGGTTACGGGCTCTGGAGAGAGTATCTTTTTCTGTTGATCCCCAACAATTTGTATGCGTACTGGGACCTTCAGGGAGCGGCAAGAGCACTCTGCTGCGCATACTGGCAGGTTTACTGCTCCCCACGAAAGGAAAAGTCATTTTTGAAGGGGATGACCTGACTGGACCGCGGCGAGAGATTGGGATCGTTTTCCAAAAGGCAAATTTGATGCCCTGGCGCTCGGTGCTCGAAAACGTGCATCTCCCCCTGGAGTTGATGGAGATCCCTCGGGCAGAAATCAAAACTCGTGCCCAAGCGCTCGTGGATCTGGTTGGTTTGGATGGATTTGAGCATTGGCTGCCGCGTGATCTCTCCGGAGGCATGGCCCAACGGGTAGCCATCGCCCGTGCTCTGGTTCATGATCCTGACGTGCTTCTTCTTGATGAGCCTTTTGGAGCATTGGACGCTCTCACCAGGGAGCGTATGAGCGTTGAACTGCGTCGTATCTGGCAAGCGCGCCGTAAAACGGTGGTCATGGTGACCCACGATATTTCTGAAGCGCTCTTTCTAGCCGATCGAGTGTTGGTTCTCTCACCACGTCCCGGGAAAGTGCTCCTGGATCTCAGCGTGAACCTTGAGCGCCCTCGGGACGAGGACATCCGTTACAGCGAAGCGTTCGTGAATCTATCCAGACAATTACGCGCCGCTATCAAGGAAGACACAGTCAACCGCTAGGATCAAACCGAAACCCAGGGCAATCGCATATGGAAAAACAGGGGTAGAATTCTCCATTTGGAAAACAACCCAA
>JASFVL010000199.1:0-7144 GCA_050049875.1 Anaerolineales bacterium | reverse complement strand
CAGCTTTCTTACCCCGGTGGGTCATAAGGCAAATGTGCTGGTATTCGGTCCAGGTGGCTACAAGTTTTTCGACTATACACGTGTGGGCATTCTCCTGACTGTTATTCTATTAATTGTTTCGATGATCTTCCTGCCCATTCTCTGGCCATATTAGCAGGATTTACACAGTTGGGGATGTGTTGGGATGATGTGCATCATCCCGTTCAATGGGAAATTTGGTAGTGTGACCGAAAACCCTTCAACCGTCCTCCTAATTATCATTCCCTTCTAGCCAAGGGGGTTTTACCCGGTGACCCAATGTGGAGATGTTGTTCTCCTCGACCTCTTCCCCTTCCTCCCAAGCTTCCTCGCGACAAATCGAGAGCACTTGGTTGAGCTCGCCGGCATGGTAGACGTGGTGGCGGGCGATCATGGCCACAATGTCGAAGGTGGGGGCTTGCTCCCCCCAGTGCAGTTTGCGGGGCTGCTCCAATCGATCGTCATCGAGGCTCTTGAGATCATCGATCCATTTCCGGTGGGCTTGGCGAAACCATTCGATGACCGCGGCAACATACGCTTCCGATTTAATCACCGTATCATTCAGACCGTAGGGCCATTCGATCTCTTTCCAGTGTTTTGGCTCTTCATCGAAGGCATAAGAGCGGTACACGTGGCTCCAGCCAGCAGCGTGTTTGAGCGTGCCCAGGACGGAGCGATACCCATCCACAGGAACGAAGAGGGCTTCCTTTAAGCTGATATTATCCACATGGCTCATCATCAGGCGATAGGATGATTCGAGCAAATCAATAGTTAGCTCTAATTTTGATCGTGACATGGCTCAACCTTTAATTGGAATGTGGTGATGGATGATTGTACATTTGCTGATCTATTTAACTGTTGAATCCCAGGCTGCCAGCATGAGATACAAATCGGGGGGGAATCTGTTCGGGTTAAGTCGCAAAATTTGCAGTCCGCCGAAACTGTCAGCAACATAGATAAGATCATTCACAATCTGTAGATCATAGTACCCATATGGGAGGCTATAAGCACTGCGAGGCTTCAGGATGGAGGGGTCACTTACGTCGAAAATGTTCATTCTTCTCAAACCAGAACCACTGGAGATAAATGCGTAATCCCCCCAGATATGCACGTATCCATCAAAGGAGTCATAGGTATCCCATAATACAGGAGCGGTTGGATCGCTCACATCGACAATCTGCAATTTATCATTCGATCCATCGGTCAGATAGACGAAATCCCCTACAACAGCGATGTCCCTGTATTTACCAGGCAGGTTGTCACTCGTCTCATATCGTCCCAGCATCTGGGGGTCATCCGGGTTGCTGACATCGATGATTTGAAAACCGGTATATTCGGTACCATAAGCGCGCCCCTCTGCGATGGTTATCTCGAACACGCCGGGATACGAGCTGCGCAAAGTTGGGCTGACGGGATCACTGATATCGAGGATTAACATCTCCCCGCCACTGTAAACATATGCCAGGTCGTCATGCAATTCTATACTAGTGACTCCACGTGTGAAGCCCCCAACGAGTGTGGGGCTGATCGGTGTGCTCACGTCGAAGATTTGCATACCCAAACTGCCACTTGCAAGATACAAGTATTCATCCTTGATCGCCAGGTCATAAACGTACTTCGAACTATCAGCATTGGTAAGATAGCTAGGCTTGGTGGGATCACTAATATCGAGCACATGCAGCCCTTGGCCATCACCACCAACATAAGCGATGTTGTCAGCAACCTCCAAAGTGGATACAATCCCTAGCGTACTGTACTGTCCTGTGTGCTTGATATCAGTAGGCTTGCTAATGTTGATGATGTGTAGGGTCCCTCTATATCCGGCAACATATACTAAGTTGCCACTGAGAGAGAGATCCGCAGAGATGCTTACGTAAAGGCTGTCCAGTTCGCTGATGTTGGTCGGTTCGCTCACATCGATCGTTACCAGGGTGCCATGAGTTATCACATACGCCAATCCATCTCTGACCCGCAGCCCACTAGCGCTTTCAACGCTGCCCCTATAGGTGTTCACAAGGGTTGGGTTGATCGGATCACGAACGTCGAAAATCCCAATCCCGAAATCCCTTCCAACCAGATAAGCAAAACCGCCATCAACTTGGATCTCCTCTGCAGTCATATCGGGGTAATGACCTAAAAGTAATGGCGTTGATGGGTTCTCCACATCGAGGATGTGGAGACCATGATAACCGTATCCCAGGTAAATCACAGGATCCACCCAAAGAACGTTTTCCGCGAAGCTGTCTGTATCATACGTGCCAAGCAATTGTGGTGCAGCGGGATTGCTCACATCGAGGATTTGCATACCATCATTTCCATCGGCAATATAGGCGCGTCCATCTAAAACCAGGACTTCGACGGCTGCGCCTGGGGTGTCGTAACTTCCTAGTAATACAGGGTCGCTCGGGTCCTGCACGTCAATGATATGCAAACCGCTGTGGCCGTTCGTTGTGTAGACGAGGTCATCGACCACCTGGATGTGCTTAATCAAGTTGGGTAAGAGTAAGCGAGAAAGTTGTACAGGTTCAAGGGGATCACTCACGTCCAACACAACCAGAGCCGCACCTTTTCCTATATAGGCAGTGGTATTACTAACCACCACCGCGCTAATAGAACCCCCCACACTACCCACAAACTCCACTGCCGGCAAATGCCTGTTTGATCCAGGATAAGCTAGGGCGGTTGACGCTATTGTCTCAGACGGATGAGGCCTGCTGAAAGCAGGATGGAAATGGAGTGAGAGTAAAAGGATCCCCCCACACACGGCGAGAAAGGCGCTACTGTGGATCTTCATAATAAATCCTTCCTGCGTTCTGCGCAAATCAAACCGCAACACATTCCGGGACTGAACGAAGCCGGTTGTGGATCGATGGGAACAAGCTCAGCGCTTGCACTTGGTATGCGACGATGTACCCCCGTTCAATACCCCTAACGGTCAAGATATTTAGATTGTATTTCAATCTATCTGCAAAATGTACTTGAAACTAGCAGATTACAGAAAAATCGTCTCAAACCTTTTTATCTGGAACTATTATAACAAACCAGGGTATACCCACACCTTAATCAGTGATGAGGCGCTCATTCCTCACGCTATTTAAAATCTACCGGTGTCTCCTCATCCAAGCAAGAAGCGTCCGGCTCGCCGGTGGGATCGTTGATGAACTGTAAGCCGATCTCCAGGCCACAGCTGTTGTCGCGCATCACACCGTGACCGTTGCCTGGGAACTCGTAGAAGAAGCTGTTGCTCAGTGTCTGAGCAGCTAGCTGGCTCCACGATGGCGGCGTGATGGGGTCGTATCGACCAGCGAAAACCAAGGTGGGCACATCACTAACCACAGGGGTGTGGTCGATAGGATCAGCTCTTCCCGATTGCCACGATTTGCACAAGGTCACTTCATAAGGTGGCCAAGAGAACCAATCCAAAATTTGTTGTGGCACGCCCTCCCTGAGAGCCAGGCTCTCGTTTTCATCCTCAAAGGCGATCTGCTCGCGGCATTGGAAGGAGTGGAAGACGCCATAAGCGATGTTGTCGTAGTTGGGCAGGTAGGGATAGAGCCATTCCATACGGCTGACATCCCCCTGGCTGGCTTCATAGATATATCGAGGGATGTTGGCAATTTCATCGACGATATAGAAGAGCGTGTAAATGGTGTCCATCAATACGTTGCCGGTAATCAGCATACTGTCATCGTGAGAATCGAAGTGAACCTGCACCGGGTCCGCATTTAGTGCATCGACGGTTTGATAGAAGACGGCCTCCAGGTTGGGGTATCGGTCATTGCATTGCGGGTCAGCAGCGCAGTCCTCAAAGATTGCCTCAAAGGCGCGCACCGCGTTGGCGGCGAATTGGCCCATGTAATTGATTTGCGGTGGGTAGACCGAGTCGATGATGGCGCTGCGAACGCCCTCCGGGAAATAGCGCAGTGTGTACAGGATCAGCCGGGTGCCGTACGAGGTGCCGTACAGGTTGACCTGCTCGTACCCCAAGGCGATGCGCAGGTCGTTGAGATCAGCGGCGTTGGTCGCCGTGCTGTAGGCTTCCAGGTTATTACCTTCAGCCAGCAGGTCGTCTTGGCAGTCCAAGAAAAAATCCACCACCTGAGATTTTAAATCTCCAGCGCTGATCTCTTTGCCGGCGAAATCCCAGTTCAATTCCGTGAAACCAGGGCAGAATAGATATGGGCTGGCGTATTTCGCGCCCCGCTGGTTGTACATGATGTAATCACGCTCTCGAATTATCTCAGTACCGCCGCCGCGCATATAGCGGACGTAGCCATCCAGATGGTTAGCCCCACCGCCACCAGAGATATAAATGACCGGATCGGGTTTCGGGTTGGAGCTCGAGCTCTTGATGATCGCCACGTGCATCTTGACCGTGGGCCCTTGCGGGTTGGCGCGGTCCTCAGGGACGATCAAATTGCCGCATTCCATATCATACTGGTAGGCGTCCCGGAAGCGGCAGGTGACGGGCTCGAAGGCGGGCAGCCCCAGGACTTCCTCCGTAGGTTCAGCCGAAGGCATCTGCGTTGGAGTTGCAGTCGGCACCGGAGTCGCCGAAGGTAGTGGTGTCTCTGTGGGAAGCTCTTCGGTGGGCGTCTGTGCAATGGGTAGTTCAGTGGGAGTGGCTGGTGTTTGGGTGCTAGCACATCCCCCCAAAAGGATGGCGATGATTGTGATAAAGAATAAAGTTGTTGGTCGCATGACTGCTCCTTCCAATTGGGTTGCCGGTCTTTCACGCTACCAACCCATCAAATAGAATATGTCTTCAAATACCTTGGTCAATGCAGCATGGCGCGGGATATCCAGACGAAAAACACCACACACCAGATTATAAGCACGATAGATATCGCCATTTTTCTTGGCAAGGGAATCGCCAGGTTTATAGCGCTCATCAGTTTTGCCCTCCCGGATTTGATGATTAACGATAAGCTTATCATATATACTGTCTTCGTGTTGAAAAAGATCAAATTCTCTTTATTTGCAATGGTGCGTCATCGTGATTCGCATCATTTTTGATTGCACGCCAATCGGAATTCATCATCAAAAACGCCTTTTCCCGTTTATAATGACCCAGAGTTGGTTTATATACGATGGGTATCTCGCTCAACAACCCGTTGGGCGGTGCACATGTAAAAATTCACAGGCTATAATGGACAAGGACGCCAAATATTTATCAGTGTTCTGAGAAAGGAAAAAACATGTCTAAGCCTCTTATTGTTATAAGTAAATTCCGAGTCAAAGAGGGTAAGCTCGAAGAGCTACAACAGTATTATAAAAAACTCCGGGAACTTGTTGAAGCAAACAAGACTCAATTGATAGCCTTTCATGGGTTTCTAAATGAGGATGGGACGGAGATGACTAACATACAAGTCCACCCCAATTCCGCTTCTATGGAATATCACATGCAAGTAATTAGGGAAAATTATGAGGAGCACCTTAGCCAATTTCCTCAAATGCTCGAAGGTACGACCATTGACTATTACGGGGACCCTCCCGAAAGTGCCCTGGAGATGAACAAAATAAATAAGCAGGTACTCAACATTAATTCTGTTCATGTCGATGGGTTTACTCATTCCACGAAAGATTAAATGTTCACGATTTACCGATAGAATTTGAGAGTAGGTGGGCAGAAGTCGAATAGGCAAGAAAATGCCCGCCCAACAATGCGTGCACGCGGACGCCTGGAATCGCACCGCCAAATTGGCCTCTTTCGTGGCTTTGGGCTTTGTCCGTTTCGTGGGCGAGTCTCGTCCCTCCAGCCGCCGGTAACGCAAACCGTTAGGTGCAATAGATTTGGAGAAAAATGTTGAAGGAATTTCTTCGGGTTTGGTTCTTAGCAATTACTAAACCTAAAAAGGCATTTTCTATTTTGGAAGAGAGGCCTGCGCCGATGTGGGGTTTAAAAGCAATTCTTGTTAGATTTATAGGCACATCCTTGACTTCAATTTTAGCTCTCTATCTAATTGATTTTCGTCCATTCGTGGCTTCGTATCTGAAAATATTAAATGAAGAAAATTATTATTTAGCAGAGATATTTTTTCTTCCATTTTTTGGTCTAGGTGCCTGGCTTCTCTCTAGCGCTCTAGTTCATTTGATTCTACGGATTTCAAAGCAGGAAAGTAGTATTGATTGGATAATGAATGTGATTGGGATATCACTTCTAGTTGTAATGCCCTTCGTATGGATCTTAGACTGGACGGGTATCGTTTTTGGTTTTTATGGAGCAACATTCACAATACCAATTCATGCAAGTATATCTTTTTGGGAAGTAGGACTTATGGCCGTTGGGTTTAAGCGTATGGAAAAGATGAATTGGATAAGTGCAATATTCCTTGGTTTAATTGTGAAAGCTGGGGTCTATATCCCATTGGCTGCAATCTTTGTTCGCTAAAAAGGAGAATTGCACCTAACCACAATTGCACCAGACCGGGCTGCGCCGGAGGGTACGCGGCGTTAAATGCTGAGATTGGTTACGTGTGAAGCTGCGTTAGGAGCAAAAACGCCGGGCTGGTGAATATCTCGTTAGGCAGCGCAGTGAACATCTTTTCAAGACTTGAGTAAGAATCGATGACTATCGTAACGTTGCGTAGGCACATTGCAGATTTCTTGGCCTTTAAGCCTTCAATAGAATCCGTGCATTATGAGACCCATGGAAGTACGGTCGCAGAAGGCTACATACTCAGTCGAATCAGCTACCGCAGCGAGGAAGGAGATCCGATTCCCGCGTTTCTTTTGCTCCCTAAGGGAGAAGGCCCTTTTCCTGGTGTCGTGGTTCACCACCAGCATAACAGCCAACGGCATCTCGGAAAGAGTGAGGTGTGCGGATTAGTAGGCGACCCGCTTCAAGCATTCGGCCCAGCTTTAGCAAACCATCGAATCGCCGTTTTAGCGCCAGACTCCATTTGCTTCGAGGATCGAAGAGCGAATCGAAAGGGGACAGAGCCGGAAGAAGGAGCTGATGTCGAGCAACATTTTAATGAAATGTGCTATCGGCTGCTTCGCGGCGACACTTTGATGCGGAAAGTGTTGAGCGACTCAGCACAAGCCATCTCGCTGATGAGCGAACATCCGCGAATTGACAAAGATCGCATTGGGATGCTTGGGCATTCCTACGGGGGCAACACAA
>JASFVL010000198.1:0-7146 GCA_050049875.1 Anaerolineales bacterium | reverse complement strand
TGGCGGACAAGCCGCCGCAGCCGTATATCCTGATCCCCGACGACCCAACCCAGGTTCACTGGGGTCAGTTGGTGAATTTCAGCGGGATGGCCCTGGATGCGCTGGACGGCACGGTTGCCCCAAGCGGGCTGGTTTGGAAGGACTCCGAGGGAGTCACATTGGGCACGGGCCCACTGCTTTCGCTGGACGACCTGCCGGTGGGCACGAACGTGATCACGCTCCAGGCGACCAACAGCATCGGGATGAGCGCCAGTACGACCGTGACCGTGATCGTGGATGATGACCTGGACCTGCCTGGCGTGACGCTGAGCGTGGGCCCTGCGCAGGTAAGCTGGCACGTCGGCGCCGGGTCGACGACCCCGCTGATGGCCGAGGTGAGCATCGGCAACGCCGGCAGCGGGAGCATGAGCTGGACGGCGAGCGAAAGCGCGGCCTGGCTCTCGTTGAGCGAGACCGGGGGCACAGTCCTTGCGGGCGATGATGCAACCATCCTAACCCTGACAGCGAACCCGAGCGGATTAGCAGCGGATCAAAGCTACTCGACTAACTTGACGATCACCAAACCGGAAGCGGGCAGCAACCCTGAGCAGACGATGGTGATCCCGGTCACCTTGAGCATCGGGGACGTGTGGGACCAGCCTGCGGTCTCCTGGCCGGGGATGCGTATGTTCCTCCCCCTTGTCAATCGCTGAGCCTAGCTACCTCGCTCCCATCAAGTGCGCGGGTGGCACAGCCGTCACACGCTCCCCTTCCACCTGCGCACGCCCTTCATTAATATAGGCATCCCTCTCAAGCAGGGGCACGTTTGAAACGTGCCCCTGCCGGTCTTAACCCCCAGTCGGGTGATTGGGTCTTGAAAAAATCGTTCTACTCCCTGTCCGAAAACTCAGCCCTCAACAGATGGAAACAGAGAAAAACCAAGAGAGCACCTGTTCATCCAAACTACAGGGCCCTCATGGCGAGGGAGTAGCTTGCTGCTTCCTACGGATTTCTCACAACAATAGGCAAGTAAATATCGAAAGTCGGCTCTGGTCCCACCGGCTCGACGGTAGTCGTCTCGCTATCGTTGTTGTCCGCAGGGTTTGGATCCACGGTGCCGGCAGTTACGTTGGCGTTGTTGGTAAGGGTGCCCGTCAGCGTGGTGGTGACCACGATCTCAACGCTGGTGCCACCCCCTTTGAGGATATCCCCCAAGCTGCAGGTGACCAATCCGCTCAGCTCGTCGCACAAGCCCTGATCGGGTGTAGCGGAGACGAAAGTCGCCGAACCCGGCAGGGTATCAGTCAAGATCACACTCTGAGCGGCGTCCGGACCGTTGTTGTTCACCGTGAGGGTGTAAGTGATGGTTTCTCCCACCGTGACCGGGTCGAGCGCATCTACCTTGGTCATGCTCAGGTCGGCCTGAGGGAGAGACAAGGTGACTGCGGTATCCTCGCTGGCGCTGTTGTTGGTCGCGTGCGGGTCTAAAGTATCCGATGTCACACTAGCGTTGTTGGTGAGGGTACCAGTGACGCTGGTTGTGGCGGTGATGGTGATGCCCGCGCTGTCGTTGCCGGCAAGAATTCCCAGATTGCAAGTGACGACGCCAGCCATTTCATCACAAGAACCCTGGTCAGGAATCGCCGAGGCGAAGGTGGTGCTGCCCGGCAAACTGTCGGTCAGGACAATGTTGTCAGCAGCGTCTGGACCGTTGTTGCTCACCATGAGGGAATAGGCCACATCATCGCCAACGACGACGGGATCGGACGTATCGGATTTCGTAAGGGCCAAGTCCGCCTCCAGATCATCCAGGTCGATGGCGGTGCAGGTGGGGTCCTCTACTCCGCCCACGCCGGGATCGTCGGTGAACACGTTGGTATGGTTATCGCCAGTGAAGAGGCCCTGGTTGCACACCAGGCTGTTCGTGATCGGATCTTGGGGGTTGTCCACGGTCACATCGAAGGTGACGACGACAACCTGACCGGGGTTCAGGCCGCCGAGATCAAGGTTAACGGTCTCGCCGCTGGCGTAGGCGTGCCTGACTGTGAAGGCGGAGACCAGCCCGTCCACCAGTTGGCTGACAAACTCATTTGCCTGAGATTTCAAAGCAGCTAAGTCAAAACTGACAATCCTAGCTTTCAGTTCCGTCACGCGGTCGCGTTGCGCAGTAAAGAAGTTGCTGATTAGCATTGCTGATGATGTGCTAGCAGGATGTTGGTATTTGTCCTCCACTTGGGGTGCCAGCACACTGTTTTCAGTCCGCAGTAATGAATGACCAGTTTGGGTAAGCACCATGCGGTCATCCATCTGCCGTATCAAAGCCGGTGTAGAACAGGTGCCATTAGTCGGTTGCGTGCCGTCGACATAGGCTTCTCCCGCAATACCGGCTGCCAATGTAGGACTGTTCCCATTATTGTTCCAGGTAGTTCCCAAATCGTTGGTGATGTACCCTTCATAGGTCATGTTTCCAGCACCGAGAGAATCTCCGGCGACTGGGTTACCAATGTAATGGGTGCTACCGAAACCTGCGAACGGGCTGGTACTGGCCCCGGCAACGACGTTGTTAGTCACATCCAAGCACATCGTATTGCCGCCATTAAGGTATGCCTGAATCACCGAATCGGCCCCGTTGATGGTGACATTATTGTTATTTATAGTAGCTTGCACATTGGCTGTGCCGCTGAGACCGCTGGTGCCGTCGCGAGAGACGATATGGATCCCAGCCAGACCTGCTCCCTGAATATCGGTGATCGTGTTGCCATCGATCTCGATCGTGATGCTGGGGTTAAAGCCGTTGATATCCGTTACCTGTGCCACAGCACGAACCCCTGCGCCAAAGCTGGAGCCAAGAACTGTGTTCCCATTAACCCGCCCGGTAGCTGTCCCGCCACCGGAAGCAAAAACGTTGATAGCATGACTGCGAAATGGTTGGAAGGTCTGCGGGTTGGCCAAGGTTCCGATGACGTCAAAGGTGAGAGTTCCCATATCAACCGCAGCCAGGTCAATCCCCACATTACCCACCACAGTTGGCTCTCCGTCAAAGGTATTGCCGGTGATGTTTACATCCACGGTACTGCTATCTTCGGCATGGGCTTTGAGTTGCACGGAATGGTTATGAATGAAACTACTATCGGTGACATTCAGGTTGATATTAGCATCGTTGCCGCCGTTGCTACCCCCGATGACAAGAAAACCATCCTCCTCAACCGCATTGTTAATAGTTGAGTTGGTTACATTGATGGTGGCCGTACCCTGATTGTTCTCAATAAGTGCGTTACGCGTTTGCGAACCATCTACGGATAAGTTATCAAAGGTGACTGTGCCCAAAAGGTTAATGAAATTCAGTCCGTTTTCCAGCGTGGAGTCACCGATATTGGTCAGGGTACTATTCAAGACACTCAGGCCGGATACGTTGTTACCGTCGATACCGTGCTGGTTGCTGTCATTGATGGTCAGGTTCGTCAGCGAAACATTGCTGGCGTTGACCATGTGCACAGCGGCGACACAACCTGTATTGGTCCCGCTATCTTCATCGTCGCAGGTAGGGCTACCGGTAACCACCGGCGGACTCTGAGCTGTGAAATTGATATTCATATTGGCCAGCGAGATGTTGGTGGCATTCTCTAGATGCACCCCGCTTCCGGTTATGTTCTGCAAAGTGCCACCACTGCCGTCCGTTGTACCCGTTCCGGTTATACTCAAAGAGCCGGTCGTGTCTCGGATTGAGATACCGTGGGCAGCGTTGGTAGAGCCTACGCTTTGGAAAGAAAGGGTGTTGATGTTCAGGGATGGATTCCCATCGATCACGATCGCTGGCACACCGCTCATGTTCAGCGTGCCGCTCGTGCCGATCAGCGCGAAGGAACCACTGACGTTTTCCAGATCGACCCCTTCATCACTGCTGCTGCTAGCGGAGAGACTGTCCAGCGTCACGGCCAGGGTGCCGCCGTTGTCCACCTCAATGCCGCCTCCTGTGCCGGAGATGGCTACTTCGCTGATGGTGAGCGTGCCAACGGTGCCGCCGCTGTCAGAAATGCCGACACCGGCAGTGTTGCCTACGTTAAAGCCGCGCAGGGTGTTGTTTTGTCCCAACAAGACCCCATCACCAGAGATGGTGGTGAGGACCGGTCGTGCGCCACCGGTGGTCGGCAGGGCATTGCTGAAGGGGGGTAAGCTAATACCGGTTATGGTCTCAAGCGAAGCTGTTGAGCCTTGGCCGATCAACAACTGGTCGTTTTGCAGCGCAATCCCACCCGTGTACGCCCCACTGCCGCTGTGGAGAAAGATGCTGTCGCCCGGGTCGTCGGCTGCAGTGGCGTTATAGCTGCTAAGGCTGTTGAAGGGGGTCATAAGACGGCCATCGCCTGGGGACGCGGCAGAATTGTCAATGAACCAGATCATCTCCGTGACCACGACGAAGACAGTAGCTGGATCCTGATTGCTGTCGGCATCCTGGATAAAATAGTTGAAGCTGTCTGTGCCTTCAAAGCCGGTTGGTGGCAGGTATGAGAAAGCGCCATCAGTACTGATGGAAAAGGTACCACCGTTGGCGGTGGCCCCGCCAGCAGCAATGGCGGACACGGCCTGACTGTCGGGATCATTATCGTTCACTAGCACTCCACTGGTAGCGGGAACGCTGATCCCTACATTCCCCAATGAAGCGTATTGGTCGTTTCGGGCAATCGGCGTGCTGCGCGTAGATCCCGGGTCCAGAGTGGTGTTGGCATCGATGGTATCCATGAAATGGACGTTGGCAGCATTCGTCACGCCGCTGTTGGTAAGGACGGTTGTGTAGCGGATCGTATCGCTGGGATCGGTCTGGTTGTCTTCATCTATGTCAACCACCAAAGAATCCGCCTTGGTAGCTATAAGTACAGGGGAGCCACGCGCCACCTCCACACCATAGATCAATTGACTGGCTGCCAGCAGCAGGGCTACGAGTGGCGCTACCCGCAATAATGGATAAAAAAGACGATTCAAGATATGTGTGAATTTGTGGTTGGTCATCCTGCGCTCCGATTCTCTCACCTCGTTTGTCTCCAGCAGCAACTTCATAGCTGAGGTACCGATTCCATTTACCTTTCAAGCTGTTTAGCGATCCATCTTTCCGCTAACAGAAAAACGCTAAGCATCTCTCGTCACTTAGCATATGGTTGATTGGTGCGAAAGCCAACAATAAACTCGATTTTGAAATAGCAAACGGATAATGATGATATCCGTACTTGACTCCCGCAAATCAAATATTTTCTTGTTGTGGGAAGTATAGGGGATTCGCTTGCTAATGCAATATACGCTTGTTTGTCTAATTTGTCAAGTTTAATTCGGGCTTACTCAACACCACCAACACACATCCTTGTCGCAAGAGGGGATTGAATCTCTGGGCACCTTGCTATATACTGATGATAGAGCAGAACCGTGGTTAGGTGTAATCCGCTGGATTCTCTAGGATAGGGGAAAGGAGCGACAAAATGACTGCAAAGCGAATTCTCATGCTAGTTGGGGACTTTGTTGAGGACTACGAAGTGATGGTGCCCTTCCAAGCGCTTCAAATGGTGGGACACACGGTTCACGCTGTATGTCCGGACAAAGAGGCTGGGGAAACGGTTCGCACAGCTATTCACGACTTTGAAGGGGACCAAACCTACAGCGAAAAAATGGGGCACAATTTCATGTTGAACGCTACGTTCGACGAGGTAGACCCGGAGGAATACGAGGCTTTAGTGATTCCCGGTGGACGTGCGCCGGAATACATCCGTCTGAACGAGAGGGTGCTTGAGATCGTTCGGCACTTTGCAAACGAAGATAAACCCATCGCGGCGATCTGCCACGGGCCACAAATATTGGCTGCTGCGGGCGTCTTGGCAGGCAAGCAGTCCACGGCATATCCGGCGGTGGGACCGGATGTGAGCAATGCAGGGGGCGAATATGTCAAGGTCCCCGTCGACGCTGCCCATGTGGATGGTAATTTGGTGACCGCACCCGCATGGCCTGCGCATCCTGCCTGGTTGGCGAAGTTCTTAGAGGTGTTAGGGTAACGACAAAGCGAAGGGAAAGCTACTGAATTTCCTTCAGCACAACGCTTGTTTGATGAAACCAATTAGCCCGAATGCTAGATATGAAAGCGGATTACGCCTAAGGTCAAGCCCTGTTGAGGGCTTGCGCATCGTTTCACCCAAGCAAGATAAAGGGGAATGCTGTGCCCATTAAAAAACAGAAAGGAACACCAAATGGAATTCAAAAACCCCATCGACATCACCCTACAGTTCGTGGAGCACATCAACCGGCAGGACCTACCTGATTTGGTCGAGCTGATGAGTGAGGAGCACACCTTCATCGACCTGGCGGGTGACGTGCATCGCGGCCGGGAGACCATGCAAGAGGGCTGGGCGCAGTATTTCTCGATGTGCCCCCAGTACATGATCCACGTTTCAGAGGTCTACCTATCAGATTTGGACGTGATCCTAGTCGGCCGCACGACCGGTTCCCATGTCCAGCAGCCCCGACACATCGAGATTCAAGACACAATCATCTGGGTGGCGAGCATCGAAAACGACCGAGTGACGCAATGGAAACTGTACTACGACAACGACCAAAACCGAGCAGCTTTGGGGGCTAGTCCCAGGACGAAGATCACACGCTGAGGGAACTTTTGCGCCTCCAACAGCGGTTATGTTAAAATCTTAACAAAGAAAATCTTGAGGACCAAAGAAGCGTAGGTGGTTTTGTTCCATCGAAGCGAAACCTGGGAGCAAAGCACCCGCCACCAAGAAGGAGGTCATCCCGATGTCGGAGGAGGAGAAGAAGGATCTTTACAGCAAGAAAGGCAAGCTGAAGAAAAAGTACTACAACAAAGAACTAGCCAGGCTCCAAGAAGAACTGGTCAAGCTGCAGCACTGGATCAAAGATCAAAATCTGAAAGTGTGCGTGGTCTTTGAGGGGCGGGACGCCGCCGGCAAGGGGGGCGTGATCAAACGCATCACCCGCCGGCTGAACCCCCGCATCGTGCGCGTAGTGGCGTTGGGAACACCCAGCGATAAAGAGAAGCAACAGTGGTATTTCCAGCGCTACGTCCCCCACCTCCCCACAGCCGGCGAGATGGTTCTATTTGACCGCAGTTGGTACAACCGGGCAGGCGTCGAGCGCGTCATGGGTTTCTGCACCGACGAT
>JASFVL010000197.1:0-7152 GCA_050049875.1 Anaerolineales bacterium | reverse complement strand
CGACTACGTGGGTCCTTTGCTCAACCGGGTTGCGCGTTTGATGAACGCAGCTCACGGTGGTCAAGTGTTGATGACCCAAATTACCTCTGAATTGGCACGCGAACATTTACCCGGAGGTGCCAGCTTACAGGACTTGGGTGAACATCACTTAAAGGATATTGAACGCCCTGAACGCGTTTATCAACTTGTCATCGAAGGACTGCCTCCCGATTTCCCTCCCTTGAAGACACTGGATACACACCCGAACAATTTACCTGCGGAGTTGACCAGCTTCTTGGGGCGTGTTGAAGAGCTTACCGAGGTAAAGGAACTGCTGTCGACAACCCGTCTCCTAACCCTAACCGGACCTGGGGGCATGGGCAAAACCCGGCTAGCACTGCAAGCGGCTACGCAATGCATCGCCGAATTTGATGATGGGGTTTATTTTGTCCCCCTGTCACCGGCTTCGTCCCCGGAGCACATCGTCCCCGCGGTTGCGGATGCATTACAATTCAACTTCGACACACACACCAGTACAACCGATTCTAAGGCGCAGCTTTTGGAATATTTGCATGACCGTTCGATGTTAATGATTATGGATAACTTCGAACATCTGGTGGAGGGCAGCGATTTGGTCGCAGATTTTCTTGAGCGGGCGCCCAAATTGAACCTCATGCTGACCTCTCGCGAACGTCTCAACCTACAAGGGGAGTGGACCTATGATGTAAAGGGAATGGGTTACCCGGAGAACGGTCACAGCAATGGCAATGAGGAATACCCAGCGGTCGCCTTGTTCCTCGAACGCGCCCGCCAGGTTGATCCTCACTTTAATCTATCTGAGGGGAACAGGGCATACGTCCACCATGTCTGCCGGCTCGTTGAGGGCATGCCGTTAGCGATTGAATTAGCAGCCGGTTGGGTTTCTGTTCTCTCTCCACAGGAAATTGCAGAGGAGATCGACAAGAACATCGATATCCTGGTATCGACTCGTCGAGATATGTCGGAGAAGCACCGCAGCATCCGGGCGGTGTTTAACCGCTCCTGGGAGCTGCTCAAAGAAGAGCAAAGGGCGGTCTTGCGGAAGATTTCAATTTTTAAGGGTGGTTTCGATCGGGTCGCTGCAATGGAGGTGGTAGAGGCTGATTTATTCCTATTATCAGATTTTGTCAACAAGTCCTTGTTGCGACGCAGCGCTGAGGGACGCTACGAGATTCACGAGCTTCTACGACAGTACGCACAAGAGAAGCTTACCTCGCATCCCCAGGAGGAAGCCCAGGTCCGCGAGCGACATAGCCGCTTCTATGCAAAATATCTTGCCCAGCGACAGGACGATCTGTTCGGCGAGCGTTTAGTCGAAACCAGGGAAGAAATCCGCAAGGAAAGAGACAACATCAGAGAGGCTGTCGATTGGGCAGTCGTGCACTGGGACGCGTCCGAAGCTGTAAGTACCTTGGATAATTACTACGCTTTCTACATTGTACAGGGGTGGGTGGAGGGCCGAGAGGCTTTTAAGCGCATTGCCCAATTCGTTGAGGAGAACCGCGGCGTCGATGCCATCACCCCAGCATCGATGAATCAAGTTTACGTTACAGCAAAGATTCTTGAAGCTGCATTCTACAGCCATGTGGGGGGTGATCAAGAGTCTGACGAAATTTGTCACCGATACTTGCCGGTAGTCCGCGACTATAACTGGCCATATACTCTCTCGATATGCACGCAATCCTTGGGGATGAACGCCTATAACCGCGGAGAATATGACCTCTCCAAGACGTATTTAGAAGAATCCATTGACCTGTCGAACGGAATCCACGATTTCGTCCAAACAGGGATATCGCTCCTATGGTTGGGCTATCTTTACAGCACAATTGGTGAGAATGATCTTGCTGATGCACTGTATCAAGAAAGCTACGATATCTTTGAGCGAACGGGAAATTTATGGGGGAAAGCTTTTACGATCAGCAAAATGGGTTCGATAGCCGACGCGCGCAAAGATTCCCAACGGGCGAAGCGGTATCATAAGGAAGCCCGAGAGCTTTTCGTCAAATTTGGTGACCTGGCGGGAGAGGCGTATACGAACAGCCGTTTGAGCATCGTAGCCTATCATGATGGGGATTATGAGCAATCCATTCGCTACGGTCGTGTGGGGCTGGACAGGTTTGATGAACTGGGCCATTCCTGGGGCGTACCGATATCCTTGTGCCGGATCGGGTTCCCGACATTGGCTATGGGTGACTTAGAGAAAGCCAACGACTGTTTTTACCGCGCTTTGGAGCTGGCTTTGAAGACCGGTTACGATCATATGGTCTTGTACGCAGTGTCCGGCATCGCTTGTGTTTTGGTGGAAAGAGGCCAATATGAGCGGGCAACCGAGTTGTTTGGTCTATTCCTGGATCACCCCAAAACTCCCGCCATCTATAAAGATTTTATCCAGCCTTGGTATGAAGACCTGGCTCTGAAACTCCCTCCAGATGTCTATGAAGTTGCTATTGAGCGGGGCAAAGCGAGCGAACTGAATCAGGTCGTCGAGTCCCTCCAGAGGGAGCAGGATGCCCTCATCGTTGGATTACCTCATCCTTAAGGTATCGAGATGGTCGGGGTAAGTATTTGCCCAACCTTTCCCATTAAAATAGTAAATTCTACTCAGCTGTTAACCCCAACTGGCTCGCCATCGTGGCGCCGTCGTAATAGAGCCTGCCTCGCTGGATCATCCCATCCTTCAAGTCGTACACTGCACACATCGGAATCTCGACGGTATTCCCTGTTGGAGGAATGCCCATCAATTCCCCCCGATGCACACCGCGAAAAGTGAATTCCAGCACAACGCTTTCTTCCCCCGCTATGACATTGCGAAATTCCGCCTGCGCACCAGGGAACGAGACGTTATACATGTTATTTATCAACTCGCTGATCGTTTCGCGACCTACAACTGGTTTTTCCAAAGTGAAATCCCTGAAGGTAGCGTCTTCCCTCATCAACTCGATTTTGCCTTCTTCTAAAAAACGTCGGACAATGTTTAAGTTCTCTTGGGGGGTCATACCTATATACCCTCATAACCTTCGTTAGAATAAATGGTGATTGGTCTTCTCCCGTACGATGGAATATTGAATATCTACAAATGCCCGATTTCAGCTGCCCGTTCGAGCGCCTCTTCCAGTTTTTGGCGAGCGATTTCCGCTTGGTTGCGTTCAGAAGCTTTAATCGCATCATCCAAGGCAGCGACAACGCCGTCCGGCAAACGCTGCTGCTCCGGTTTGAGCAGCCGACGCCCGTATTCGACCGCTTGATCCAATTGATTCTGCTCCACTGCAAAAGCGAGAAGCGGCCACAGCGCGGTCCACTGAAACGGGTAAATGTAAGGGATTTGCTCCCAAAGATCGAGCGCAGCCTCAGCTTTCCTCTCCGCCTCAGAAAGATCCCCTTCCCGCAACGAAACCCAGGCTTGGTTCGCCTTGGCTGTGGCGACATAGTTGATCATCCCACGTCGCTCAGCCACCTCGATGCTGCGATCAATGTAACTTTTCACTTGTTCTACCTGACCACGCCTCCGATAGAGGATGGTCAGGTAGGTTAAACACAGTGTCTGATTATAAAGGTTGCTGCACTGCTCCGCTAATCGCAAAGATTCATGAAGCTCATCTTCGGCGGATTCCAAGTCGCCGTACCATAAAAGCGTAAAACCATTTTCGAAACGAGCTTCCCCGATTCTCTGTACTTCACCAATTTCCAAAGCATTATCCAAGAGCTTACAACTCACCGTGAGTAGTTCGTCCGAGACTACGTAACGGTCACTTCGAAAGTACATTTTTGCCTGACTAGAGTAGAAGGCATTGTGCTGTTGTGGAGAGCCATATTGTTCAACCACCGGCTGCAGTTTATCCACCAGTTCAGCGATCTTATCCGCCTGGGCGCGGGCGTAATATCCCAACAGCCTGTTGATCTGGATCCACACCCATTCCTGCCACCAATCAGAAGGAGAGGCCTCCGGCATAGGACCTAAAATCGATTCGGATTGGTGATAAGCTTGATCGGATTCTTCAAATTTCCCTTGATCCCGCCACGTATCTCCAATCTTTCTTTGAAGTCGAGCACACCAGAAAGTCTTTTCCGGTGAAACCATGCTGGATGCACTTTGGAAATGATCCCTAGCATTTTGGTGCCGTCCGATAGCACTGTAGACATCTCCAAGACTCTCGTGCAATTGGGGGGTGATCTCTTCCACGGGCTCTTCATCAGCCGGATGTTCAGCGATCAACGCCAAAGCCCGCCTGTAATAACAAATAGCTTCCTCGTTGGCGTATTGTCCTATGGCTTGATCACCAGCCTGGCACAGGTAAATGACAGCTTGACCCACCTGGCCAGCTAGATCCAGATGCTCAGCGATCAATCCGGTGTATTCATTTACCCTCTCACCAGCGTGCTCGATCAGCCACTCCGCCACCATTCCATGATACGAGCGCCTTAAGCGCTTTAAAACGCTTTCGTAAGTCACATCCCGCAGAACGGTGTGTTTAAACATGTATTCCCTTGTCCCCGCGAAAGCGGACGCCTCCCGCCGGTAGACCATTTCCTTCTTTCGCAGAGCGTACAACGCGCTCGATATGCCGTCCCCTTCCTGCCCCTCCTTTATAGACCAGCTGATGTGCTCTACGGTGTTATCCCAAAACACACGTCCTATCACCGATGCCCGCTGCAAGGTCGTACGCTCCTGCAGAGGCAAACCATCCAACCGGGCTTGCAGCACCCCCATCAAAGTTGAGGGTACAACCATCTGTGCCAAACGGGATTTTTCGATAAGCCAGCGTTCCTCGCCCTTGAGGATGACGCCTTTCTCGATGAGCATCTTGATCAATTCTTCGATGTAATAAGGATTACCCTCCGCCCCCTCGACGATCAGTTCGCGCAGATCATGCGGCACGTTCTCCGTCATTTTGAGAATCTCACTCACCAACTGGCGCCCTTCCCGCCTGGAGAGCGGTCGCAGTTCAATCCTGGCGTGGTAAGTCTGTCCCTCCCCCCAAAATGGGCGGCGTTCAAACAAGCGCCCCCGTCCCAGGCACAGGATAACCAAGGGTTGGTTTTGCATCTCATGACCCAAGTGATCGATGACATCTAACGAACTGTCATCCCCCCAATGGATATCATCTAGGAAAACAACGCAGACACCTTGATAGGCAACAGCTTGAAAGTACTCCACGATATAATTCAATCCCCGGTCACGCAACTGCTGCCCCTCCCCCAACAACCCTTTCAGATGGGGACTAATGCTGAAGTCAAAACCTAAAAGCTGACCGATGATGTGCGCTCGCATGTGCCCGTCCTCAGCTGCACCAAACAGTTCCCCGAAGCCTGACTCCAGCTTTTCTCGCACCATACCAGGACTGCTGCTTTCTTTTATCTGGTATTCGGTGGAGAACAGGTCGCGCAGCAAACCGTAGGGCAGATTCTGGGTCTCTTGGGAAGCTCGTCCCATAAACAGTTTGACCTGGTGAGGAAGAAGTTCGATCCAGTTCTGAAACTCGTACAACAGGCGTGATTTACCCACTCCAGCTTCGCCAGAAATCGTAATCACCTGCCCCTCGCCCTCCTCGATGGCGTTCAGCAGAGCGTCCTGCAGGTGTTTCAATTCTGCTTCTCTGCCCACCATGCGGGTCTCGACCCCCTCCACCCCGCGGGTGTACAACCGGAAGGCGCGCGGCTTGGCGCCCAGCACGCGATAGACCTGCACGGGTTCATCAAAACCTTTGGCTCTTATGGATTTTTGGGGTTCGACATCGAATACACCGCGCACGTGTCGGTAGGTGTCATGGGAGATCAGCAGTCCACCGGGTGGGACAGCACTCTCCAAGCGCGCCGCCAAGTTGACCGCTTTCCCCATCACCGTATCCTCGGCTTCGGTCATACCGCCCAGCGCCACCAGCCCGGTGTTGATCCCCACCCGCACCTGGAAGCCCCGGATCTCCCACTGATCCGCAAGTTCCTCATCGATGGTCCCCGCAGCCTCAAGGATGTTCAACCCAGCCCGCACCGCCCGTTCAGGATCGTCCTCCTGGGCCGTAGGCGCGCCGAAGATCGCTTTGAAGCCATCCCCCATGAAGCGGGTGACGTGCCCACCGTGATTCTCCACAGGAACAGCCAGGCGTTTCAAGGCGCTATCCATGATCTCCAGCGTGTCCTCCGGATCCAAGTGAGCAGCGATTTTACCTGTCGAGCCGACCACATCCACGAACAGCAGCGTGACCAGCTTACGCTGCTGCACGGCGCGCTCGTCCTGTGCGCTTAGCTCAGCGATTTGATTCCGCAGCGCTGCCACGGAGGTATCGATTACGTCATCGCTTAGCGTCCCGCGTTGGGCTTCCAATTCAGCAATGGTGCCTTCGAGCTTTTCAATCTGCTCACGATTCACGGGGGGCATTAAGGAATACTCTCGTAGGTTTTAATCCTCAATCATTAACCAATGTCGATCGCGTTAGTTGAACATCGCGAATATCTAGCTCACCACAACAATCCTGCCCGTCGTTCCATCGAGCTGAATCCTCTGTCCATCCTCAAGCCTCCTTGTCGCCTGATGGACCCCCACGACCGCGGGGATGCCGTATTCACGGGCTACCACCGAGCCGTGAGTCATCATCCCGCCAACTTCGGTGATCAGCCCACCGGCCACCATGAAGAGGGGAGTCCAGGCTGGATCTGTGCCCGGGCAGACCAAGATCTCGCCAGGGGAGAGCTGAGTTTTGGTGGGATCCAACACCACCCGGACCGTCCCCTCCACGGTTCCCGGCGAGACCGGGCTGCCGATCATGATACCATCCTTGTCTATATCGACCCCAAGCCCTTCATAGAAGGCGCGCCCGTCACTGACCAACACACGCGGGATCTGTCTTCGCCGCTGCTCGCGCTGGTATGCGGCGCGGCGTTGGAAGATGAGGGCCTTCCAGTCTCGAGAATCCTGGCGAGCTAGTGATCGCAGTTCGGAAAGCCGCAAGAAGAACAAGTCATCGGGTTGTTCTATCGTTCCCGCTTCCACGAATTCTTGGCCAATTTCCAAAAGCGCTCGTCGGGCGATTCCCATCAAGCGAATGATGAGGAACTTAGGGCTTTCGCGTAAGCCAATCAACAAACGCATCCGCCGGGCGGCGGCGCGCACCAGTTTTTCCTTGAGCCAACCGCCAGACT
>JASFVL010000019.1:0-26607 GCA_050049875.1 Anaerolineales bacterium | reverse complement strand
ACGGAGACAGGCAGTTGTTTGATCTGTGGAAGCAGGTCGCTGTGCCCAGGAAAGGCACAGGGCACCCGCTTACCCCTGTGGATCGACTGCGCCTGCTGCTGATCCGCTTGAGTGAGAATTGGCACCACTACCGCGTCTTTGATTGGCAGCCTGAGGTCCCCTGGACCAATAACATTACCGAACAAACCATCGGGCGCATGAAAATGCGCTCCCGAACCGTTCGAGGCTTCAAGTCCCGGCAGGGTATGTGGGCAGGACTTTTGCTGGCAGGACTGGGTGCAAGCTGGTAAGTTAGGTTTCGGGGAGGGGGACACTCCGTTCACGACCATTTTCAAGATTTCGCCCACCAGCTATGTTACAGACACAAGAGACATTGTTGCTTGCTTTCCTTAGTGAATTTTGTTACAATCTTCTTGTCCCTCACCCCCCCAACCTGAAGGAGGTGTGTGGTGAAGGCGAGCAAGTTGCTCCTCCTGGGAATCAGATTCATTCTACTAATCGCTTTAATCTCAGTATTGAGCGGAAGCGCTCTCGGGGCTGGAGATGAAGATCGTCCACATCTAAACTCGGACATTGGCAAATCCGCTGTCTTGGTCATTGGCGCGCCATTTGAGGATGTTGGAGCGGAGAAGGATGCTGGCGGTGTGAATGTGCTTTACAGTTCATCTGGTGGCTTCTCCACAACCGCTAGCCAATGGTTCGATCAGAACACTCCAGGCACACCCGGTTCTAGTGAGGCGGACGATTGGTTCGGGTTCAGCCTCGCTGGAGGGGATCTAAACGGGGACGGTTACACAGATCTGGTCATCGGAGTACCTAAAGAGGTTGTTAAAGCCGAGGTAGAAGCCGGAGGAGTGGACATCCTATATGGTTCCCCGGCTGGACTTTCTACGACTGGAAGCCAGTGGTTCGATCAGAACACTCCGGGGACACCTGGTTCCGCTGAGGCTTATGATTGGTTCGGTGGCGCCCTCGCAGCAGGGGATTTAAACGGGGATGGTTACGCCGACCTGGTCGTCGGTGTGCCAAGCGAGGACGTGCTTTCTGTTTATGACGCTGGGGGGGTGGACGTGCTCTACGGTTCAGCGAGCGGACTCTCCACGATTGGCTGCCAGTGGTTAGACCAGAACTCTCCAGGAATAATTGGTTCCGCAGAGATCGGCGATTGGTTCGGTGGCGCCCTGGCAGCAGGGGATTTGAACGGTGATGGTTACGACGATCTAGTCGTCGGTGTGCCACACGAGGATGTCGGCAGCGCGATTACAGCTGGCGGGGTTAACGTCCTGTATGGATCTTTAAACGGGCTCTCCACGGCTGGCAGTCAATGGTTCGACCAAAACACCCCAGGAGTCAGCGGTACTGCTGAGACGGAGGATTATTTTGGGAACTCTCTAGCGGTAGGGGACTTGAACGGGGATGGTTACGCTGACTTGGCCATCGGGGTACCCCAAGAGGGTATCGACGCTGTGTCAGAGGCAGGTGGGATGAACGTTCTATATGGGTCTTCGAGTGGACTTACCACAGCTGGCAGCCAATGGTTTGACCAAAACACCTCCGGGGTCATCGGTTCTGCAGAGAAATACGATCATTTTGGACACTCTCTGGCAGTGGGGGACTTGAACGGGGATGGATACGCCGACCTAGCCGTTGGTGTGCTATATGAAAGCGTTGGCACAATAGGAAACGCTGGCGGGGTGAACGTGCTATACGGATCTTCCAGCGGTCTATCCACGATCGGCAACCAGTGGTTCGACCAGAACCACTCAGGAATAAGCGGTTCCGCAGAGACAAACGATCAATTTGGGGCAACTCTAGCGGTGGGGGATTTGAATAGGGATGGTTACGCTGACCTGGTCGTCGGTGTGCCACACGAAGGCATCGACTCCGTGGGGGATGCCGGCGGGGTGCATGTCCTGTACGGATCTTCCAGTGGGCTATCCACGAGCGGCAGCCTCTGGTTCGACCAGAACACCTCAGGGGTTATCGGCTCTGCTGAGGCAGGTGATGGATTGGGACGGGCTTTGGTCATATTGGCAGTGCCGGAGCACATCATCTACCTGCCACTGGTATCGCGCTAGAGCATTGACTCGCACCAAAAATGCAAATCGAACTTTTCTGATTCCAGATCGCCTTTGCGCGCTTCTAGTGCGACGGGTTCTGGAGCAACGGCTTTTGGTGGATGCGTTCATATATCCACACATTGACCTCCAATGGTAGTTTACACAAAGAGGGGGGCAATCTAAACCGAAACACATTTCATCTCCCTCTGACAGTTTTACTTGCGCACATCAAGGAAAATTAACTTGACACAAAGTAAAATATTATGTACAATATGTATAATATTTTTTACACCTTCTTTAGGTCATCAATGGTGGAGAGCGACTCATGGCAAAGCCAAAACTGAAAAACAAGATCAGAAAACTGCGCTTCGACAACGGCGAGATGACCCAAGCTGAACTAGCTAAACGGGTCGGCTGTACCCGTCAAACCATCAACGCCATCGAGGCAGCTAAATACGGGCCTGCCCTCGAGTTGGCCTTCAAAATCGCGACTGTTTTTAATGTGGGCATCGAAGAAGTCTTTCAATATGAAATCCCAGATGAAGAATCAGTTGCATAAAAGGCACAATCATTTCACGATTGTGTAAGGAGGTTGAGATGAACGAAATCCGGGTGGGACGACTTATAATCGCAGGCTTTATAACCCTGATCGTGTTTATTATCGTTGAGCTGCTGGTTGAGAATTTTTTTGAATACATCGTCTTCGAAGAAGCCGTGAGTGAGTGGTATCTGTCCGCTGGTGGCATTCAGGGTTGGGGTTGGAAAAATCACCTGGTTAATATCGTGATTGCGCTGCTGAACACCACTATATTGATCTGGCTGTACGCAGCTTTGCGACCGATGTTCGGCGTCGGGGTAAAAACCGCCCTGATCACGAGCTTGTTTGGGTTTGTGTTCGCCGCTGCCTACGCGCTCAATATTGCCAATATATTCAATTATCCGTGGCGGATTGTCGCCCTCGAACTTGTATATTTGCTGTTCGAACTGCCGGTTTCCATCATCGCAGGTGCAACCATCTACGAACTGGATTGAAACAGAGGATAGGTGATGAAAAATTGTCCCTTCTGCGGAGAGCAGATCCAAACTTCAGCTATAAAATGCCGCTACTGTGGGGAATTCCTTCAGGAAAGCTTACCCCCTAGATGGGGCGCTGCCGTTCTGTCCCCAGGATTGTTCTGGGGTTTTGAATATCGATCCCAAGCGGAATTATTCGGTATCCCCCTCGTTCACATCGTCTCCGGCATTGACCCTCGAACGGGTCTCCCCCGACTAGCCAAGGGCATCTTGGCAATCGGGAATTTCGCCATCGGTCTGGTCGCCATCGGGGGATTTGCACTCGGTGGCATCACCATCGCCGGCATTGGCTTGGGACTTTTTATCCTTGGTGGCATTGCCCTGGGCGGGGTGGCTATTGGGGGTATCGCTGTGGGTTTTAAATTCGCTCTCGGTGGTCTGGCAATCTCCGCCGGCGTTGCCATCGGCGGTTTGGGATTGTCACCCCACACCATCGACGCGGCCTGCTGGTTTTCGCAAGTCTTTCCGGGGATATCGAAATTGTTAAACTCAAGGTGTCCATGACCTTCAATTAAACGATTAGGGGGAAGATAAATTTGGTGATACTTGGACGAATTTAAAGGTTAAGGACTTTTTGTCTTTCGTCTACTTTGAGTAGTGGGGAAAGCTGGCGGAATTTCCTGTGAAACTCAGAAATATATAAGAGGGAAAATCGACCAGCAAATTACGATAACACTAACTTCTTTTCATATGTATATAATACCGAAAACGTGGTATTATATACATATGAAAAGAATATCGTTGACCAAGAGTGAATTGGATACATTGGAAACTGCACTCATTGAGTATGGCGCTGTGGTTACGTTTGACCAACTAAGCAGCTTGTTCGATGAGAATCGTCAATATTGTAGAAAACGAATTAATAAATTGACAAAACAAGGTTGGTTGAAACCCATTAAAAAAGGTGTATATGTAGTCTCTGATCTTAGTACCAGGGGAACTTTAGCGATTTCACATGAAGCGGTAGTAAATATTTTGGTGGAAGAAGCATATATCTCATTTGAAAATGCATTACAGCACCATGGATACTATGATCAATTGCTAACAAACATCAATGCTGTCTCTTTGAAACAATATAAATCGAAAACCATTGATAGAATCACATACAACTTTATCAAAACTCAGCAGCGATACTACTATGGTTGGGATACTCATGACATTGATGGGCAAATGGTAAAAATAGCCAAGATTGAAAAAGCCCTTATCGACCTAATCCAATTCCATCGGAAGCGGTATTCGACCGATCTTGTTATGGAAAAATTGCTGACGTTTAAAAATGCCATCTCGCATCAACGATTGATTGAATATGTCCTGAAAGCCAATCTTACAACTCAGCGCATTTTGGGATTTCTGATGGACTGTGCAGATCTAGACACCAGTCAACTTCATGATAGTGTGAAGAATCGACAGAGTGTATCTTCAATCAGCAATTCGAAGAAGCGAAAATACAGTCACAAATGGAAATTGTATTACGATCAATATTTCAAAAAATATACCCGTGAATAAATTAACCCGGCAACAGCTTGAATTGATCAACCGAAGAACCCTTGGATATCCCTTACAGATAGCGGAAAAGGACTATTTCTTAAGCCTTGCTGTTCAACTGATATACAATTCTAAACTTAGGCATAAGTTGGTTTTCAAGGGAGGAACAGCCATATACCATTGCTATTTACCCCAGAAGAGGTTCTCAGAAGACCTAGATTTTACGTCCATTGACCCCGATATGTCGATTGATGAAATTGAGACCGTACTAGAATCCAGTGGAACCTTTCGAGTGAATAAAAGGTATCAATCTGAATTTACGATCAAAATTGAACGCCTCCAATACCAAGGTCCGCTTGGGCAACCTGGCAACATAAAAATCGAAGTTGATACTCATCAAAATGTACTTTTGCCTGGAATTACAACTGAATATCGCAATGTATGGAGAATTAACACCACCACATACGTAATGAATCCCAAGGAAATTTGCGCAGAAAAGATCAGGGCAGTCTCACAAAGGGCAAGATATCGGGACTTCTATGATCTCTATTTTCTTATCAAGGAATTTGATGTTAATTTCTATGAGGTCGTGAATATTCTGAAGATGAAAGAGATTCGATCCCCCATAACTGTGGCTAACATCGCTGAAAATTGGGCGATTGCAAAAGAACAACTGGTTGGCGATTTGGGCGCTATTTATTGTTCCGAAGAATTAGCCATTAAAGATATTGAAGACCTAATTCAAATAATGCAGTTTGAAGATATTGGCAATCCACACTTTGGAGCTTCTATTCATGGCTGACGAACCCCTTTGGCTTCGCTGGGCGCAGAGACTCAACTCCATCGCTCAAGCGGGGCTCACCTATTCCCAAGATCGATTCGATCGTGAGCGCTTCCAGCAGATCCAGGATTTAAGCGTCGAGATCATTAACCATTACACAGAGGTCGACCCCGCAAAGATCCGCGATCTCTTCGCCAACGAGCAGGGTTATCTCACCCCCAAGATTGACGTGCGCGCTGCCATCTTCCATGAGGATCGAATCTTATTAGCAAAACAATCGACGGATGGATTGTGGACGCTTCCTGGGGGTTGGGCGGACATCGACACCTCCCTCACCGAGGCCGTTAAGAAGGAAGCCAGAGAAGAAACTGGCGCAGAAGTCGTACCGACCCGCATCATCGCAGTGCTGGACAGGCGCTACCACAACACGCCCCCACTGCCTTACGGGGTTTACAAAATCTTCGTTGAGTGTAAATTGCTAACACTGCAGTTCGAGGACAACCCTGAAACATCTCAGGCGGGATGGTTTACCCTGGATTCCCTACCGCCGCTCTCCACGGGCAGGAACACGCCAGAACAAATCGAGATGTGCTTCAGGGCAAGAAGAAATGAAACCCACGAAGCGATCTTCGATTGATATGGAGGTCCACCTTGCTATCGTTAAATGACCCTTTATGGAATCAACTAGAAAGCAACTATGGCACTGGCGAAGCTGTCGTTCGGCTGCTCTCGATGGCGAGTGCGGGCGAACCAATTCACAAATGGTACGACCAGCTCATTCAAGAGCTCCTGCACCAATACACGCTCAGCCAAGCAGCTTACGCCGCAGTCCCCCACCTCGTTGATATCGCCAAGATCAGATCCGATGCACGCAAAGATTTGGTGGTTCTGGTTGGATTGTGCTATGCAAATGCGGAAGTCGAGGGCGCCCCCGTTCTACCAGCGGATCTTGAACAAGAGTGGCATGCCGCTCGCCACGCAGCGCTACCCGTGCTGCTGGAGGTTTTTGAAGATCCGCAACTGAATGAAAATGACATCCGTTATCTACTCTCATCCCTCGCAGCGATCAAGGGTCAATATGAATTGTCAATCGCTATTGAGGCACTTGACACCGAGATTGAATGTCCGGAATGTGGCAACTGGATTAAGCTGTCCGGTTCATTAGAATGAAAATTTAAGTGCAACGCACTTTAAAAGCGCGTTTGCACCTTTTTTTGAGCAAAGGACAAAAACAAGTGGTTGAAAAGGTTGGAAAGCGCTTAGCCGCTCTCGTCAAGACACCTGCAGTTCCCCCTAACGCTACTAAGATTTTCGGGCGGTTATGATCCTATTACTGCCAGCCACTGTGTGCAGTTCAAAATTCTCAAACCCGGTTTCTTTTAACAAATCCCTATACTCTTGTACGGTGTATTTCTGGCCATGTTCGTAGATACTTGGAAAAACCACATTGAAAAGGGCTAGATCTTGTGGTGTCAGACGGGAATCGTCTAGTGGACGATCCCACACGTAGATTGTTGCACCAGGCTTAAGGGCTGGATGGATGTTTCGCAACAAACGGTAGGCTTCTTCGAGCGACATTGTTTGAATGACAGATCTCAAAATGGCGGCATCAAAAGAACCCTTCAGCGGCTGACGAACTAAATCAACCCCCTTAACCTGCACTCGTTCTTTAGCGCCGGCGCGCTCCACAAAGCGTTGGGCAATCGGCACCACACCTGGTAGATCGACGACCATCGCTTTGAGATGAGGCCAAGCTTCGGTCAGCGCGATCACCAGGGCGCCGGATCCACCCCCCGCATCTAACACAGTCTGGCATGACGAGAAATCAAAATTCTTAGCTAACCAAGTCCCTGAGTCGAAAGACCAGGGGTACAACCCTTTCAGAAACTCTTCTAATTCGTCCTCGGGCATGGCAGCATAATCGTGCTTCTTTTGTGGTTCTCCCCTTCGGATTGAATCAGCGGTCAGTAAAGCTGCGCTCCACACGTCCGACCAATATTTATGTCGATCCCCCTGATAACTCGGTTGACCTCGCACCAGGTAATAATCCGCTTCAGCTGTATTGGCGAAACACCCGTCTTCTACAGTGAGTAAGCCAACGATGACGAGCGCATAGAGTAAGGGGCGCAACTTGGTCATCTCTACGCCAAGGAATTCCGCGATCTGGGTCGCACTCAGCTGGCCATCTTTAAGTGAAGTAAACAGGTCGAGCTGCGTCGCTGCTAATACGGCACACGCTCGATAGACTAAATCATCAGCACCGTCAAGGATCACCGATTCAGGGGTCGTGTCTGTCATGTTAATCTCTCCCTTTCTGTTGCTAAGCTCCCTACTAATTCGTACAAGACCTTCAACTAGTGCATCCCGCTTTCTTCAGCCACCACTTTCCGGCCTCCCCGGAGCAGCGTGCGCCAGGGCTGAGGGCGTCTGGCAGCCAACAATCGCCGGGGCCTCATGGATGAGCTCGTCATTGTTGAGAGCTTCCACCATGAATAAGGCAAAGTCCACGCGGCGGGTGATGTTACTTTCGAGGATGGGGTCACCCACATGCCTGCTCCAGACGGGTAGACCCTGGCTCTCACCTTCTTCGAGGTCGCTGCCACGCACGACCGTCCACTTGGCGTCGCTGGCAAACACGCGTCGACACGCTTCCACCTGGTCGTCGAGATCCATGACACGAAATAGCCGCCCAAGCCAACCGGCAACCTTCGCAGTCACTTTGTCCTTCCACAAGTAAACATCCTTGCCGTCCCGTGTAATATGCCAACCGCAGGAGAATATGAGGCGCGCACCTGGGGTCGCGTAGTCAAGTACTGCCTGAGCCGTTCCCGACGAGTACTGGTCAAACCCCCAAGGAACCAATACGGTGAGCACCCCATCACACCCTGCGACCGCCTTCTTGATGATCTCGCGGTCGTTCGTCACTCCGGGAATAATTGTGATGCGCTCCTTGAAAGCGTCGAGTTTGCTTACGCTTTGTTCACGGCAAACACCAACCACCTCATAACCCCGATCAAGTGCGTGCTGCACCATGTATTGTCCTAACTTGCCGGAAGCTCCAACGATACAAACCTTTTTATCCGTAATCATCTCACAACCTCTATGGAAACTACTGTGGTATTGGCGCGTAATCCGAGTTTTCCAGCGGATACTCCAAGTTATACCCTAAAGTTTTCGGCTCCGAGGCGTTTTCCGACAATTTAACCTCCTTTCGCCTCTTATCCGTCTGAATGAAGTGGGCAGGTATCCGTAGATGCCTATACATATTGAGACAAGTGGGGGTAATTGATTAGATAATATGTCCCGTTTAGCAAAATAGATAGCCTGACTACGATGATCCGGATCTGGCGACCAATTATCTTGGTGCACAAGTTTTGAATGCTAGGGATCAGTTGACATCACAGCCATAATATCATAAACAAGAGAGGGATATGCACAGAAGTGACCGCGGTCTGCAGCAAGTCAGACCTCACCTGGGTCGAAAACCTGGGGACGCACGTTTTCATCGACCGCACCCGGGAAGATTTTATCCAGAACGGCGAAAAAAACGACCTGGGATTGTACTTAATTAAAACTTCCCCGCCATAAACTGCGGGGAAGTTACATTCTCTAGTAGCTCGGATTGTAGCTTTACGGGATCAGCCTGGTGATCGACTCGGTGTAATTCATCAGATCGTGGCGTGTCAAGCGCATCGGCTTGTACGTCCAGGTGGCGTAAAGGCCCAACTGATCCGCGAAGTGCGGGTTAAAGGGATCGCCGCTCTGGCCTGGCGAGATCACATTCTGGCCGAACAATTTGGGTCCCTTACCGAGGTGTACGATCTGGTTATAAGTGCCCCGGTTCATCCAAATCGTATCCGGCACGCTGCCGGCACCGATCGGACTCCAGTGAATTAGCGCAACAGGCTGCAGCCAGTCGTCCGGGTTAACCGAGCCGTACATTGCGGTCAGCGCGTCCAAAGCGTCCACCAACGCCCCGGTCACTGCTGCCTCCACCGTCTCAGCTCCCAGATAGTCGTGTAATAGCGGCAGTGCTGGCTCATCGTCCAGCATGCGGGCTGTCAGGTTGCCCACAACGTTGGGATCTAGAGCTCCACCCAAATCATCGGCAAACACCCGGTCGCCAAATTGCTGCCACCAGGTGTTAAACACCGCCACCGCCGGATTGTCGTAAAGACCATCACCATCGCCATCGAGCTGTAACCAGTCCCACGCTGCCAGCATACTGGTAACACCCGGGAGTCTCCCGTCAGCGCTGGTGTCTACGTGCGTCAACATTTCGTCCAACAAGCTGGAAACAACCACAAAGGATGCGTTGCCCGAGGGGGTATCCGTCGTCCAACCCGCCGTGCGGTTGATCGCTTCCAACGTAGCAAAGCTGGCGCTGCCCGGTGCAACCTGCTCCAGCAGATGCACCAGGGTATTCACCCGGTGTACTGGCCCAAAAGACCCAAAGCCAGGCGTGGAGTTCTCCCAACCGGGGGCTGGCTTGTTGTTCCAGCTCGTCAACCACCCTTGCTCGGGGTTCAGTGCGTGCGGCATCTGCTCCCAGGGGATGAACCCCTGCCACTCCGCCACACCTGTACCGTCATGCGGCAACCATGGATCGTCGGCGACGGCGCGGATGGGGATCTTACCCACGTGCCAGTAAGCGATGTTGCCTCTAGCATCGGCGTACAGCACGTTAAAGTTATAGATCGCCTGGGAAAGGGTCTCGTCGAACTCGCTGACTGAGCGCGCTTTCATCATGCCATAAAACACCTCAAAGCCCTGCATCTCCAGGCCGCGGACGGCGCTTTTAAGGCTAAAGGCCAAGCCGGGCGTGCTGCCCAGAACGGGCCCATGCAGCGACTCGCAGACCTGCTGCGTGACCGCTGGGGCACCGCGAACAGGGATCGTTTCGTTGCGGCAGTCGAAATCCAGGAACTCGCCCTGAAACAGGTACTGGCCTGGGTTGGCAGGATTTAACACCTCAAAGTAGATGTCGTTGTTGTCCGAGATCCCCGAAGTCATGGTCCAGGCATGCTCCTTGCCCACGCCAATCGGGATGCCCGGCATGCCGGCGATATTCATCCCGGTCACATCGAATCCTGCCCCGTGGATCCCCATCTCGTGGTTGATCTGGGGCACGCTGTAGCCCATCTGGGGACCTCCCAGCAGCAGCGCGTGACCGTCGGCACTGAGTTTCGGCGCGATCACAAACGCGTTCGATGCTTGCCCCTTCTTCAGCCCTGCCCGTTCCAGGTTGCGCGCCCATGCCGCCTGCGCGGCGTTAAATTGCGCAAAACCCTGACCAATTCCCGCTGGCAACGCCACCTTCGGAGCAGCCCCCCGGCGGACCGGGCCTACGGCCCCTTCGCCTGGGACTGTCGTTGTGGCACTGGGATCGTCCAGCCAATGCGTGTCAGCAAACACCTTGGCCCCCTCTGCTGGACCAAAGCGGGCGATCAATTCCTGCAAGTGTGCTGCGTTGGTCAATTCTTCCGCTCCGAACTCGCCGAAGTTATTCAGCATCAGCATCGCCAGCGCGACGCTGTCGTCAACCGTCCAGGGCCGCGGGCTCACGCCGAAAGCCGCGTATTCTACCGGCAATTGTCCACTAGCAGTGGCATCCTCGATCCAGACATTCATACCCGCCACGAACGATTTAAAGATGATCTGGGTATCTTCGGAAGCCGCCTCGAACAGCGCCGCACGACGCTCCGGTGGACCGAAGAACGTGCGGGCAAACACGTCGCCGCCCACCGCGCTGGGACCAAAGAACTCCGCTGTCGTGCCGGTGGCGGTCCGCCGCAGCACCTCCGCCTGCCACAGTCGATCCTGACCTTGTGCGTAGCCCACTCCGTACCACACTGACTCTAGCGTGGAACCGTACACATGTGGCACGCCGTACTCGTCACGGACGATGGTCACATGTCCCCTTGGAAATCTGCTGGCGCTCGTCGACGCGCCGACAGCCGGCGCGGTCAATGCCAGCACCAGGCTCACTGCAATAAAGATACTTGTGAAACGAACTTTCTTAACCATTTTGTATCCTCCTTCGCCCTTCAGGATAGCCAATTTGCAATCGCGTTGGTACCTCGAACTTGTTATGAACTCTCCCCGAATAGCCTCCTTTCATTTCTAAGTTCTCTCTCACATCCAAACTCCCCAAATAAAAGCAAAGCCACAGAAAATCCTTACTACGGCTTCGATGATAGGAGTGGTGATGTCTACCCGTCAACCAGGCGGTAGACTCCGCTACGATGAATTGGTTCGTTGATATGAGGTTTGTAAAAAATTATACACTTCTTATGATACGAAATCAACTATCTCTCGCCGGGTGTTTCAGTGTATATTTTCATAGATTAACCTGCCGCCTGCACCGGCTTGGCCGATGCCTTGGATGCATCCAACAGCAGATCGTGAGATACCTCTCAGCGAAATACCAACGGCAAGTAGGTTTGAAGGGAAAATCCGCCCATCAGGAGTGAGTTTGATGCCTGTACGGCAGCCCACTGCGCGTTTGTCAGGATCGATGGCCCAGCTTCGTGCAGTTGTATTGCTCGGCCACCTGAAGCTGTCATGAATCCGCCCAGGAAAACCAAGAGCGAAGCGATAGCTGCCAGCGTGATGGTGAGGTAGCGTTTGTAGTGTGTCATTTGACCATTGAAACGCCCACGAGCCCCCGGCAGTCGCCAACATAGCATCCTGGAGGGTTGAGGTCCGAGTTGCTATTGTAGTAGACCCACACACCCTCACCCAATGCAAAAGCAGTATTGGCAATCGCCAGGATCTGATTTGCGGTTGCAATGTGAGTGGGATCCGTGGCATAAGCATAGTAATTGATACTACCATTGGAGTTACTGCAGCGAAGATGGACACGATTCTCAAAGGTCGCCACACCGTTGACTGATAAGCAATAAAACGTGGCGGCATTGGGAACTTCAGGAATCTCTGGCATGCCCTCATTCACTTCTTCCTGGGCGTGAGTAGTCACAGAGCTTGCCAGTGCTTGACCGGCGAAGAAAATAACGATCAACAATATAACTATCAGCGTAGTATACCCACCCCAGACTAGCACCTCCCTTTTCATGGGAATTACCTCCTTATTAATGTGCTTCAGAAACTGTCACCTAAATGATCTCCCAATTGAACTCTGACTGGCAATAATCGGAAGACTGTAAAAGTGCATCCCTCGGATACTGTAGCATCATGCTGATACTGTAGCATCATGCTGATACTGTAGCATCATGCTGATTATACATACTTCTTCTACTCTCCAAAAATGGACTTTATCTGCTAAGTAAAACCCACAAAAATTCCTCGCCCTCTCATGGCGGGTCTCGCATGAGAATTGACAGGACGATATCATCAGTTTGAGATGCCTCTCCCATGAAACTGTACAAATCTCCAATTATTCCATCTTGAATTTCCGAAGCTGTATTCCCCAACCTACCTCTAGCTGACTCTAATAACCTATCTTCACCAAAGAAGCTTTTTTCTACATTTTGGGATTCAGTGACACCATCTGAATAAAGCACCAATACATCCCCTGGATCAAGCTGCACAAGGTCCCGTTTCCAAGTTTGATCTTCAAATATACCCAACGGCACACCCGTCCGGGTGAGTTGTTTAAGATCACCACCGCGTTTGATCAAGAAAGGAGGACAATGACCGAATGGATCTAATCTCGGATTTCTTACAAAAGACCATCTAATTGGAGCATGATAAAAATTTCTATCTTCCTACCATCTTGAAGCGGCCATCATCCCCCGGCCTCGATCCCCGCAAGCTTCTCATCGACCCACTTCACCCAGCCGTGGGCGCCCATAGCGTCGAATTCGGAGCGGACCCGCTCCAGCAGCTCTTTGGCGCGCGGCATCATCTCCGCCTCCGAGCGCAGAAGGATCAATTCAGCCCAATCCGCTGCGTACCAGGCGGTATGCCAGCGGATTTTTTTCTCTTCGAGGCTTGTCATAAGTTGATGATACTTCTCCCAGGCTGCCCGCCAGTCCCCTTCGGCGGCGGATAAATGCGCTTCTGCTTGGGCGATGTTAATCCCCCTCCAAAAAACCGGCTGGCTGTCGCCGATGATCTGGCGGGCTGTTTCCAAGTAACCCCGCGCCCGATCCACCTGCCCTCTTCTACTAGCCACCCACGAGGCGACACAATTTTGAAACACCCCCACTCCCAACGTTTCAGCGACTTCAAGAGCTTCCTGCAAAACTTCCTCCACCTGTTTGTCTTCACCGATTGTAACCAGGAGAAGTGCTTTGAAGACAAGGGCGTTTCGCAGGCTATGCAGATCATTGGCTTTGCGATCCTCCTGGATGACTGTTCCTAATAGCTGCAGGGAGGACTTGAATTCACCCTTCGTGAGCAGGAGAAAGGCTTTAAAAGAGCGCAGCGTCCGACCACCCGCACCGGGATCGGGGAGCATCTCGATCAGCTCCCCAGGTCCAGCGAGGCGTTCTTCTGCCTCTTGGAGTCGCCCCAGGAAAACGCGGCTCCACAAATCGTTTGCCGAGAAAAATAGTTCCAGTTCGGCATCCCCCATTTGGCGGGCTAGTTCAATAGCCCTCTGATAATGACGTATGGCGGCCTTATACTCTCCCTGGTTGGAGTACAAAACGCCCAAATTGTTGTTGGCGCGCATCGCTTCCTTGGACAGATTAGCCGTCTCAGAGATACGCACCGCTTCTTCCAGCATAGGGACCGATTCGCTTGATCCTGGGCCCAAGAGGGTGCCCAGCGTGTTCAGGCATTCCGCCTGCACGGCGGGCAGGTCATACTGGGCCGCCATCTCCAGCGCTCTCTTGGCGTACCCCTCCACTTCAGCCATTACGCCGTTGAAATAGCAAGCCCGGGCGGTCTCCGAGAGCAGATGCGCTAAGCCGGGACTCTCGGCGCTGCCCTCCACGGCAGCCAATCCTCGCCGGCAGATCTCTAACCCTTCACGTGTGTCCCCACTGGACCAAGCAGCTCTTGCCGAGAGGGCATAGATCTGGGCAGCTCGATCCTGGTCCCCCTGTTCAAGAAAGATGTCGATGGCCTGTCCATAGTTCTGGATGGCCTCCTTGTGGCGGCTGAGGCGCACCTGCGCTTCACCCAATTGAGCAAGCAGTTCAGCGCGCTGACCCTCCTCCTCCGTTAGGTTGAGGGCTGCGATGAGGTGGTTCTCGGCGTCCTGGTTGGCAAAGTTCGCCAGGGCGCGCTCCCCCGCCAAGGTGTAGTAGTGCAGAGCGCGTTCATCGTTGCCGCCTTCACCAAAGTGGTAGGCGAGTGCTTCATAATTCCCCGGCTGAACCGCTTCGTAGGCGGAGGCTGCCCGTCGGTGCAGTCTGCGGCGCCGCAGGCGGTGCGTGTTCTCGCGAATGGATTGAGGCACCAGAGCGTGTACGAATTCGTATATGGTCTCCTCGCGACCCTCCTGCACCATCTGAACGCGGTCGGCCTCTTCGATGGCGTTGATGACGATGTCCTCGTCCTGCTCACTGGCCTCGACCAGCACCTCATAGTCGAACTCACGGCCAAGGATCGCAGCCACGCGCAGGGTATCCTGGACCTCCTGCGGCAGCCGGGTGAGCCGCGATTCCACCGCCACCTGGATACCCTGGGGGATTTCCAGTTCTTCCATGTCGGGACGGTGCCACTCGCCCTCAGCGTAATACAGCTTGCCACTTTCCACCAGGGCGCGGCAGACCTCCTCGATGAAAAAGGGGTTGCCGTCGGTTTCGTGGTAGATGCCCTCCAGGAACTCCGGGGTGATCTCTTCGTTGAAGATCGCCTCCAGCATAGCACGCGTGCCTTCTTTATTCAATCTGTTCAGTTTGAGGCGCGTGCCGATGCGCTGGCGGTTGAGCTCCAAGAGCATCTCGTAAAAGGGGCGCGCCTCGCTCAGCTCCACCTCCCGGTAGGTCGCCAACAGCATCACGGGCTGCTTTCTAATCCGCCGGGTCAGGTGCTGGAACAGCGCGATCGAACCGCTGTCCGCCCAATGGGCGTCCTCCAACACCAGCAGCAGCGGAGACTCCTCACCGAGTGCACCGCAGAAAGTGACCATGTTTTCGAACAGACGCATCTGCTTAGATTCGGGGTCCAGCTCTGGGTTGGATGCCACATGTGGGTAATACGGACGCAGATCGGGGGTCAGATTGAGCACATCGTCGAGTACGAAATCGGGCAGCTCGAAACCGTTGGGGGACTGCACGTCCAGCGCTTTGCGCACCACCTGGGCAAACGCCCCGTACGGCGTGACGCTTTCCGCATAGGCCTCCCCCACCAGCGCCCTTCCGCCGGACACTTCCGCCTGGGTGACGATCTCGCGCATCAAACGTGTCTTGCCGACACCGGGCTCCCCGCTGATCAGCAAGGTCTGTCCCGCACCGGCCGCCGCCAGCTGCCAGAGGTCACGGGCTTGCTCGTATTCCTCCTTACGCCCCACGATGCGGCCGCGCACGATGCGGTCCAGCACTGTGAGCTGCTTCCCCTCCCGCAGCGGCGCTCCCAGCTTCTCCGGCGATTCCAGGATCTGCAGGACCGCGCCGGCGCTCTCCGGGCGATCCTGGGGGTCCTTTTCGAGCAGCTTCAAGATCAGGTTTTCGAGGTAACCGGGCAGATCCTCATTGAGCGCCCGCGGCGGCACCACGGGAGCGTTCAAATGCTGGGTGATCACCGCGATGGGGTTCTCGTCCTCAAACGGCAGCTGTCCGGTGGTCAACTCGTACAGCATGATCCCTAGAGCGTACAGGTCGGCGCGGGCGTCCAACTCTTGCCCCATTGCCTGTTCGGGCGCCATGTAGAAGACCGTGCCCATGATCTCGCCCTGGCGGGTCATGCGCGAAGACATCGAGAGCGCCAATCCGAAGTCCATCAGCTTGGTCATCCCGTCTTCGGTCAGTGCCACGTTCTCCGGTTTCAAGTCACGGTGGACGACCCCGTGCCCATGGGCGTGCTCCAGGCCTTCGCAAACCTGACGGGTGATGTGCAGTATCTCTTCCAGGCTTTCGGGTTCCTTTTGTCTCAGCGTACCCCCTTCCACCAACTGCATGACGATGTATGGGCTACCTTGATACTCTCCAGCATCGTACACGCTGACGATGTTGGGATGGTCCAGTTGGGCGACGATACGGGCTTCGCTCAGCAGGCGGGCGCGGCCCTCCGTACCGATTTCGGCGCCGGACATGAATTTAACCGCCACCTCTCGCTGCAGCACCGTATCGAGTGCCCGGTAGACGGTCCCCATGCCGCCTTGACCCAGTTCTTCAATGATATGATAGCGCTCGTTGATCGTGGTTCTAATCAATGCATGGTCCTCTTTCTATATTTCAAGCACAATGTTATACAAGAACTCATATACAAAGTGTAGGAGTTTACCTGCACAAAAGAGAAACACTTAAACCAATCCAGCCACAAGGTCTCTTTTTCAGCATAAGTATAGCCCGGTCAGTTCCTATATGCAACAATGACCATCACAAAGTATGCGCTCAAATGTTGCCAGGAGGGATATTTTTGTTTTTAATCGATTGAACGTTGAATCGGCTTTCTTACCTTCTCCCTTTATCTTATGGAAAGATTATTCCGAATTGGAATCAGCTAATCAATCCATTTTTTTGCAGGGTCTGGTTTGATGATCCTGCCTCTGCGTTTTTTGCCGTTTACGCTCACAAGAAGAGGCGATGATGTTCTGACATGTTTGAAATAAGTGCTCTCTTCCACGGTATTTACACTCTCGAGCCACTGCCAATCGAGAAAATCTGAGCCCGAATCGCATTTTACACACAGGTAAGGTATTCCTGCCGAAGTAATATTGTGAAAAAAATGGCTCCCTTGTGAGTGACTCACACTAAAATTAGGAAGATCTATTTCCAGTATGACGCGAGCTCCGTTGATTGCCTTCCAGTCTACCGGTATACCCAAGTGACTATCATTCGTGCCCCAACGCCCTGGACCGATCAGAATATAAGGAAACCCATCCTGCGTGAGTTTTTTGTTTAATTGGTATATCTCAGCAACCATCGACAGCGTTTTCTTATTATCAAAACTTTCTGGTTTTACGTAAACGATATCCTGGATATCTTTAATCACCCGATTTCCAGAAACCCCATTCGAAAACACAAACAGATCTTCTCTGGAAGCTTCGATCTCAATGCCCAGATGATCTTCATATTCCAGCAGTGGGCGGATCTGTAATAGATGAAAAGTTGGATTTTCATCCGGGCCGTCAGAAAAATCCCCTGCGAATTCAATCTCGACCGGACACCCCATCGCTTGCTCACCAAGTATGAGCACTCGATTTATGATTTGGGCCAGAGGAAAAGTACCATACTTCAGTTGCCGGTTGAAAGTAATCACCGGATATCCAGCATTCTCGTCCCAGAACCCGCTGGAAAAAGAGTTATCATGATGTCTGTACGTATCGGCAATTTCTGTGAGTGTTCTATCTTGGATGGCATTTCGAAGATCGTATCTCCCAAGAAATGAATCTTCCCCTTTATCCAGATCGAAATACTGATTACAGTCACAATTAACCGCAAAAAAATATCGTTGGCTATCTTTCACTGTCTGCTCAGGATTTGAATATATATTAATCTCTGGTCGCTTCGGACTGAATCGTCTTGCTAATCCCCCTTCCACAACCATTTTACCTAAACCTAATACGAGATGAGCTATTCGATCTTCAGGCCGCAATCGCTCCCCAAGCGGATAAAAATTGTAGGAACAGGCTGTGCCTGAAAAGGATGGGTAAAACCTGTCCTGGTATTGCTTGCCAACGACTTCTTGAATAATCACAGCCATACGAGAGCCTGCCATCGATACCCCTATTGTTTCACTATATGATCGTGCTAATCCGAGGTAAGTTGAGGCATAAACCAGTTTTATAGCCATAACCAACTGATTTATTCTCTCTTCAACGCTGAGACTACAATTGGGGATCATATAAGTATCAAAAATCCCGGCAAAAGGTTGGTAAGGAGAATCTTCGTAAATATGAGATGAGCGAACCGCCAGCGGCTGCCTCATATCTTTAAAAACAAATTCCAGATCGGATCTTAATGAATTTGAAATTTTTGCACGGATGAATCGTTCTTTGATTGCTTCATCGCTCGCATCTGAAAATATAAATTCATATAGATTGTTCCGTTTCATGAACTGATCAAATTCATCCGTCCCGATAACGAAAGTTTTAGGGATTTGGATATTGATATTTGGAAATTCTTTATTAAAACCAGAACCGAATAAGCTCCTTAGATACAATAGAAAAGCAATACCTCGCCCCTTTCCGCCAAGTGAACCTGGTCGAAGACGAACAAACCTGGAATCCAGATGATAGCCACGCCGGTCAAAATTGACAATTATCCCCAATCTCTCCTGCAGAATAATATCGACAGAATTGATTAGCAACTGACGCAGATCTTCCACATCCTTGAATTCAGATACTTTTCGAGGTTTTAGCTCGCGCGCCATCTCAAACTCGCCGCGGGCAGACAACCAACCCGAAAAGTGATCGTTCTTGGCGTGAAAAATGAGGGATTCGAGTGGGATCTTTTCGATCGCTTCGCGCAACTCAAAAAGGTTATCTGCAACAGCAACGATTTCTTTATTTGGCAGTCGAAAAGTGAAAGGGCCAAACCCCATATAATTCAACAAAAAGTTTCGCAGCTCGTGGGTAAGGAATCGATTACCTTTATTTACAAAATATCCTTGTAGACTTTCTGCAACCTCCCGGTTTGCTTCATTGCTCGATTGAAACATAATCGGTAAAGTCTCCGCTTCCTGTCGAATATGACGGACCAGGTCAAAGCCAGCGGAGTCATCAATGATCCCATTTCGAGGAAATCTGATATCGATGATCATTCCGAGTAAGTGATCCTTATACTTTTGATAATAATAGATTGCCTCTTCATAGGTACTGGCAAGTAGAACTTTGGGCCGCGAGGTCATTTGTAATAAAGAATGATAGTCATGTCTCTCTTCGTGAATCAAACGATGCGTTTGATGCATAATTTCTGAATAAAGCGCCGGTAGATAAAGGGAATAGAAACGTATGGAATCCTCAATGACGATGATTACTCGAACATCGCCAGAGATGGTATCGTGATCAACGTTCATCTGATCTTCAAGGAGTTTAATAATGGCAACAAAAACATTGGAGTTCCCATTCCATACAAAAACCTTATCGATTTGCTCATCTAGCATTTTCCCGCTTCTTAAATACTGGAGTTCTGCCGAGTTATTTAATAAGAGTATTACAGGGATATTCTGAATCTGTTTTACCTTTTTAGCAAATATCCACGGGTCTAATTCTCCAAGCCGGCGCATAGTGATAACCAAATCGAATTTTCTTTCTTTCAGCATCCTAAAGGCCTGAGAGCTGGAAGAAGCCCTGTAAATATGCGGCAGCGTTCGAAGATGAAGATTATGGAATTCTTCATAAATTTGATCTGATAGCCGCACATCTTCTTCCATAATGAATGAATCGTAAATACTCGAAACCAGGAGTATATCAACAACTCGTTTTCGCATTAAAATGCGATACTTTTGGTATCTTGGATGGTATTCTAAAAAATACTCGTCTTTTGCTTCAACTTTCATTTTTTCGGGGAAGTCCCTTACCTAATTCAGGCAGAAAGATCATTGGTCGCGGTTCTTCAGCCTGCGGGAGGACCGATCGTTTAAGTTGTTTTATTATAACTCGTGTGATAAGGTCCTTAGTTAATAAAGACTATGCGCAAGTTTTTTTGCCCCCCACGGGGTCGACCCTTGATGAGCAGCCGTGATGGTTGACCACCACAGCCACTCTCACCAGCGCCAACTGTTCACTGACTCACTCGTCAACCCTCTTACTTCTGTGGTACTCGTAAAGCTCGTCGATCTCATCCAGGGTGAATTTGTTCAGTTTTACGATTTTCGCCTTTTGCCGGTAGGACGACGGCAGGATAAAGCGGGCCTCCTCCTTGTCGTCCAGCTCCAGGATCATCCAGGCTTTATGGTCTCCGTCAAGACAGCCCCAGTCGGCGTTGCTCAGGAAATGGGAACCGGCGTTCAGGAAGGCTTGCACAGCTTCAATACAAGCCATCTCCTCCGCTTCGTGCGGGACCTCGATGAAATACCTCGGCATAATATCAATCCTCCTTTCGCGTAAAAAGCCCTTGGCTACGGTTGGCAATATTATGACCAACACAAATAGTAGTGTTGCTAAGGGCTTATTATTTTATATGATAAGTATAGTCCAATTAACTAGCGTTCGCAATGCTGCTCGAGGCAAAACTCACCAACGTTCCAACGAATTAACGTGTTAACGTGTTAACGTGTTAACGTTTAAACGTTCCAACGTTTTATTAAGGAGATTGCTTTACCAACCCTGCCTATTATCGGTCGTTGAGGGCAGTTTTAATGTGATCTACCAACTTATCGAAAGCTTGTTCCCAACCTGTAGCCCCGCCCGAGTCAGCTGGTATCCCTGCGTGCGTCATCACCATTTTTGTACGCCCTCCCAGGTCTTCCAATAGCACAGTAACCTCGGTCGTCTCAGGATACCCGTCGGGCATTCCAATGGCAGCTGGCGTGATCACACCAACGGATACGAATGACTCGGATGAAACGCCCGCAGCCACGAACCCGGTTTCAACAACGGAAACAATCCTGCATACACCTCAAAGCAACTCTGAAACTCAGCAATGCCAAGAAATCTTTCAAGCGCGGGAGTTGCGGGAGCCGTATCAGCGTTATGAGGGAAATGAGCCCAGATTTACCCTTTCGGATGAAGAGCTTCAGGAGTACCTTGACCTGATGGGTATCGAAGCGATATGCCTTCCTCCGCAATTCGGAAAACCATTCATCAACGTTGATTGGAATGCGCAAGACCTTCCGGCTATTGGCAGGATGGTCAGCCTTGGATTTGAGGGGCTCTATGGCGGTGGTGGATGGAGCCAGGGATACCTCGTATATGCCACATACGATTTTTCCTTCGGATCAGAGTATGAAGTATTCGCCTCACCTAAGGATTTCGACCAGGTTAAAAATAAATCCATTCCCAACCTGATCAACGCCGATGGTGTTAGCGGATTCGTCCGTTTCCATGCAGGCATCCCGATGGGGAAGCAAATGATAATGAAGACTTACATTTTTCCGTTCGAGCATCACTATCTTGCGGCTGTGATTAATCTTGCGGCCTATGATCCGGCTGATGTTCCCAACATATTGCTTGAAATGGAGGCGGGCAGGCATCCTGATCTCATGAACGAGAATGTAGCCCTGATGGACCAACTCGTGTCGTCGATCCGCTTCCGATAAAAGTAATCCAGACGAAGATTCAAGCAGCCTAACACAGCGTTCTGCGGCGACAGACCGGCGCATGCAGGTCAGTGACCTAACTGCAACGTTCCAACGTTTTAACGTTTAAACGTTAGAACGTTATAACGTTGGAACGTTTTTACAACCCAACCCCCGTGTACAGCTTCGATTTCAGCGCCTCAGTGTCATACACGATCGTCAGCTTGGGCCGATAGGCTGGGGTGCCATCGCCGGAATCGGCAAACCTGTATCTGTTATTGAGCGCCTCATCGTTCCTGACCAGCCAGCCATTTCCCAGGTCGAGATCGGCTTTGTTCGTTGGCGTGAGGGAGATATCGACCGGCTCGTAAAGCGGCTCGTTCGGCCCTAGTTCGATGTTTCCGATATCGGTTTGCTCACAGTCGTTTACGCCGAAGCCCCCTGGGATTTGCCAAGCCGAAGATGTCTCTACGGCATATTCATTCCAGGTGGCACCCTCGGTAGCGGGATCGTCGCCAATGCCTTCCGTCCAAGCCCTCTTTGTGCGATATACCGATAGGGTCTGTGTTGGCTGCGTGCACTGATCCAGGTTGATTGTCAGTGTGTAAATGACCGAATCAAATTCCTCGCTGCCATCCAGGGAGGACAAGTCAAACTTGATCAAATGGCGAAACAGGTTGTTAGAAGCGTTTCCCGTGTTGATGTTATATCCGTTGTGATTCTTGTCAGGGCTTATACTGCGAATGTCGCAATCCAGCCCCGCGGTTTCGTCCGGCTGCAGTGGTAGGGTTGGATCGATCACCGGTGCGCTCATGCCGTCGAGATCGGGCAGGGTGAAGAGGAAGTAGTTCTGACCATCCATATTGACCAGTTGCCAATCGATGGGTCTCAAGTCATCCTGGTTGCCGGCATCGTAAACCACCGGGTGTCGCAATCTCATCACCGGCTCCGCTTTGCGTGCTCCGCGACCCTCTTTGTAGAGCTGCCCTCCCTGCCAGGTCAAGCCCTGCAGTCCCACCGGAAAGGCGAACTGACCGCCTGGAGGCTCCCAGCCTCCCTTCAGGGCGATGTCCATTTTCAGGAAGTGGCCGCCCATCAGAATCGAGAGATCGGCTTGGGAAAAAGACCACGTAAGTTTGCTTCCGTTTCTTGTCGGAGATCCCATATTGATTTGCTGCCAATCACCCCCAATCTTTATGGTAGGCGCGCCGATCTCAGCCCACACATCAAGCTCCCTGGTCGGGTGAATCCTCCTCATACCGCCATCACCCACAGAAACCAGGAACAGCGCCGCGCTGACGATATGCGCTCGCTGTGGATCTCCGGACGATCCCCAATCACTGACGATGCGCTTTAGCCGGCTGCCATCGCGATAGGCGATCGGAGCGCTGCTAATCACCAGCTTAGCCTTTCCCTGGGGTAGATACTCTATTTCGCTATGCGTCCCGTTTATCTGCATTGCTGTACCTCACTTGTATGGACGATGGACAATGGACGAGGGGCAGTGGACCATCAATAGCCCGCGTGGATACCGGAAGCGGTTGTGCCCGTGGACCAGACCCGCTTGACCAGCATCGGATGCCATACGCCTGCAGCCAAGTAGAGTGTGTCCACCTGCCCATTCTGATAAGTACATTTAACATCGCCGGCAACGTCCACAAGCAAGCCCCTACAGGGATTGATATCGTTGCTGTCGTGCGGCGTTATCGCATCTGAATATATGATGGGTGCAATCTCTGCGATCATCGTTCATCCTCCATAGAATTTTGATTCATCCTTTAACTTCTCATCTTCATAAAAAGCTTTCCTTTGTTGCCCTGTCTCCGAAGCCAACTTTTACACATACACAAAACTGCCCAAGTCCACATAATCCACCACTGCCACCCAGCGCACGTGATCACCAGCAGCGCCCTGACAGGTAATTGACAAAGCCCCCGCCACAGTATCAGGGGACACATACGGCGCAGCCCAAGTCAAGCCGGCTTCGTATGCGATCTGTGTAACCGTCGACCCAATCAGTGTCGTTGAGGCCGGCGTTTGTCCCTTTCGGATCATCCCCTCGATCGTCCAGGCTGCCCCGGCTTGCCCCACTGTGACCCTGAGCCCAGCTACCAGGATATGAAAAGCCCATGCCGAATCGTCTTTCAGGATCAACCTATCGTCAAAGCCATCCAGCTTTAGGTTTTGCGGGTTGTTGTTTGTCGTTTCGTGCCTGGCGATGAGGATGCCGTGTTGAGCTTGCCCTATTTTGGAGAAGGTGCCGCTTGCGTGGGCTACCTGCCCGTACAAATCCGTTATTGCCGACCAACCTCCCAGGATGGTTGAGAGTTCCCCGCTCGCCTTGTGCTGGTCGCCACCGGACACGGTAATGAACTCGTTGCCATCCACCATGCCCCGGACGCGCTTCCACCATTTAATCAAATCCCCTGCAATCGCTTCGGTGACTCTTTCAACCGTGCGGATGAAGACTGTCTTGCCCTCTTCTTCCTCCGCATCTTCGAAGAAGGGTACCTTATTTAGAAAGCTCATTTTTTGCTCCAAACCAGGGCGTTATACGACAAGAAGCCACTCATTATTCCTAATTTGCCATTCAATAGGTTCGATCCCACTTGTCCATCCTCCAGGTCGTTCGCCGCGATTTCCCTAAGGCAGCAGCCATCGCGTAGCGCATCATGTTCCTGTAATCGTATTCGGCGCTGCCGGCGTTGTTGAAAAGCTGCGCCATCAACAGCGATGAGTTTGAGGTTGGGGATTGCATCTCAGCCGAGGCTAATTCGCGCCAAGCCGCCCACACCACGTAAGCCACCAATATGTCCTCATGTCGCTCCGGTACAGTGATTGGATCGCTGCTGCCCACTGATAAATCGTGATCGCCTACATACTCAACTCGGATCGTTTCATCGGCATCCGGGTCAGCGCTGATCACCAACTCGGTTTTGTCGGTTGCTTCGCGCCTCTCGACGACGTCGTAATAGTCATCGCTATTCCAAAAGTCATCAATCTGGTAATCGTATCTTTGTAGAAATTCGGGAGGGTCTTCGCCCTGTGGGTACTCGACGGACACGATCTCCCGGAAGTCGTAAGGCAGATCGTAGTAATTGTCATCAGCCGAGGTTGTTATCTCCAGCTGAATCGTCCGGGGGAAGAAGCGCGCATAATCCCGGATCGCATCGAGGCACCACTCTTCGATCACAGTCTGCGACCACGTGCCCGCGCCGGCGTCGTCTAATGCGTTTTGCGCTTTATCCGCCAACTCTGCAAGCGTTGTCATCTCTCGATCTTCGCTATTCCCGCTTCGATCTTTTTCCTCACCGCCTCATTTGCAGCCGCGAGCTCCAATCTCTTGATCAGTGCTTTTTTGGGCATCTTATAGCTTTTGGATATGCCGGCATCCTTCGCCAGTTGGCGCAGATCTTTCACCAGCAGCCCTTCGAAGCTCAATTCGCTTTCGGACTCCCACACCTGCTTCTCACCCGTGCCATACGTCCACAGCTCTACTCGATTGCCAACAACGCGAACTCGCGTAACCGGCACGTTGATCCCAAGAGCATCGATCGCGGACGATACCAATTGATTGTTCTTCTTTGTCTCGTCTTGAATAGACATATTTTTATTACTCCAGTTTGTTCATTCAAGTGCTTTTTTTCCGTTCAAAAGCCACTCTGTCATTGCGAGCCCGCCGTAGTTTGGCGACCGTGGCATCGCGGAGTATTCCCGAAGGGAAATCTCCTCCTTCGTGGGGAATGCTGAGACCATCGCCAGGATGCCAGTATTCCCCACACCGGTACTTAATGAACCTACTCATCCCTCTTGGAAGGTGAGCACGATCGTTAGATCGTCGGCGGCCGTTCCAGAGGAACCGTCATAGTCAATCGTGATGACAAAGACATCACCATCGTCGATCTCGGGGTAGTCTTTACCCGCCTCTGTCAACAAGGCACCGTCGAAGTCGTCCAGGTCAAATTCCTTAGGGGTTTGCGAATCGCCGATGGTCGCAGCAGCTAAGAAACCGTCCGTGTCGCTGGAGGTCCCCAAAGCCATGGTCGCATCGGAGTCGTTCGAAGCCACTGCCGAAACATGCACCAGATGACAACCCGAAGGCGCTGTAAAGCGTATGTCCAGGTCAGCCGTGAGCGAACCTGGGATATGAATCGTGTTCTGAAATTTCCTCAGCATTTTTATTCTCCTAGTTTTGGTGACAGGTAATCGATGAGCTCAGCTCACTGGTGTCACCATTACACATTCTCTTTGTACAGCCCGCGCCAATCCATCGGACCAGTAGCGAAGAACCAGCGCACCTTGACCGGCATGGTGTCGTTGCTGAACATCAAGCCGGCCAGCGGAGAAGCCACCGAGAACATTTCAGGAACACGACCATAGCGGAAACCAAGCCCGATCGTTGGGTACAGGTTAGGATCAGCCGCAGCAGCCCAGTTGTCCGTATCCGTCCACAGATCGATCACGACCACTCGTTCCCTAGCGACCCGCAGCCTTTCAGCCCTTCCCTCACCCTCAGCTTCCGGATTGATCGGACCATCGGTGGCGTTTGAAAGCGCGTACGCGTAATCCTTCTCGCTTGCCAACACCTTCATAGCAGTGATTTCGAGATCCGGAGGCACTAACAGATAACGCGGTGCTGTCAGAGCGCCCAATCGTTCCCCGCTGTTTAACTCGGTTTGCTTACGCATCGCGTTCCTCACCACGTACCATTCCGTCGTCGAGAGCGCTGTGGATCCCAGGTTGCTGTGGTTGGCGTGGAAGAGCGCGTTCCCATCGCTCATCGTTGGACCAACCCCGCTTGATTGCGTGAAGATGCTAGAGAACGATTTCGCCAGCGTCAGCCATGCAGCTTGTGCCAGCGCTCGCGGCGCAGCTTGCACCCTGCGCGTGTCGTCCTTGTCAATCGTCTCCAGTGTCACCCCCAGGTAGCCGCCCTTCTTGATGAAATCG
>JASFVL010000196.1:0-7219 GCA_050049875.1 Anaerolineales bacterium | reverse complement strand
TCACCGCTGCAGCCAGCTTGGCGTCCTCATCACCTTCGCCCCACACGGGGCCCACGGCGTGGATCACGTATCGGCAGGGCAGTTCCCCGGCGTCAGTGTACGCGGGCTCGGCGTGACTCACTGGACCATGCTCCCGCACCCATTGATCCGACTGGTGTTGGATCTCCCTACCGCCGCGCCGCACGATAGCAGCGGCCACCCCGCCCCCGTGCTGCAGATGGGCGTTGGCCGCGTTGACGATGGCGTCCACTTGCTCGCGGGTGATGTCCCCCCGAGCCACTTCCAAACGCTGACCCCCAGGCAGTTGGATTCGGCGCAATAATTGACTCATGGCACTCTCTCGAAAAGCTCGGTTCACATCTCTGAAATAAAAAACCTGCGCCGATTGTAGCACGGCGGGGAGTGAGCGTCAAACGAGGTCAATCATTGAATATCGCGGTTAGGTCATATCCAGCCACGAGATCAAAAATCGATCTGTACCGATGCCAAGCAAGCGGCGCACGTCTTCAACAGAAACCTCAGGGTGCAGAGGTTTCAACATAAAAGCTCCCCAATCGGGATGGGCGACATGATAACCTGCACGCCGCAAGCTGGCGATGTCCATCGGGCGGCTGACCCTAACTTGAACATAAGACGTCTTAACCCCGGATACTACCGCGGCTACAGCCTCTACCGCATCAACCCCCCTTCTCAACAGCAAATCGCTGATCTTTAGCGTTGTTTTGTCTCCATGGGTTAGAGCATAGCCAATAGGTTGATCACCTTCCCAGAGGATCCAAATATCCTCGAGACTCACATTATCACGCAGGCGTGCGAAAGGAGTGTACCGCCAAGCAAAACCGAGATAGTCCGTCGCGACGGTTTCAAAAACCTTTTCGACAAAATCGAAACCCCCGGAATCTGGACGCTCAGCACGCAGACGAGTGGACTGGAGCGCGGTTTCCCAGCGCGCCAGCGCAGTCCCCAAAACCTGCATGTCCTCATAACCATGCCTTTGGTAGAGTTTATAGGCAACCCGATATCGACTCGTTCCCAACGTGGAAAAGCGCAAACCAGCCTCCCGCATACGGGCATGCGCCTCACCCATTAAACGGGAAGCAACACCGCGTCTTGCGTGCTGGGGATGGGTGGAAACCGCCCATATGCCGCCCAAATCTTCTCGTCCTTCTGTCGTAATCATTGGTAGTCGAAAGACTCCCACCTGTCCCATGACAATATCGTCCTCCACGGCATACACCGCAAGGCAGGGAAACGGACGCTGATCCGTACGGCGGATGTGAGCTGCATGTTCGGGTGTGAATGGAAAATCCAAAGCGAGCAAACTGAGATTAAATGCCCACATTGGATCAATATCGTTATATTCAACAATTTCCATGGTTTAGTGCCCTGGTAACACCTTCATTTTTACTGAATTCTTATCCAAGACCGCTTAGTTTCGCCCACACGCTTCACCTCGCGTCATCATGAAGATTCGTAGTACGAACAGAGAAAACAACGCGCACCGATGTTCAACTCAGCGAAAGAGGTATTGGTGAATAAGCTTGATGGTGATGGAGCCCTCCCCAACCGCCGAAGCCACTCGCTTGACCGAACGGTGGCGCACGTCGCCAGCCGCGAACACACCCGGCATGCTCGTCTCCAGCAACAGTGGTTGGCGCTTCAACGGCCAGCTCTGCGGGGGAGTCCCTTTCTTGAGTAGATCCGGACCGGTCACAATGTAACCTCTGCCGACGCGCTGAATAGTTTCGGGAAGCCAATCCGTGTGCGGTATCGCCCCAATCAGCACAAAAGCCGCCTCGGCAGGGACAGTCTCGACCTCACTGGAGCCCTTCTTCTGAAGCGCCAGCCATTCTAAACGGCGCTCTCCACCACCATCAACGACCTGAGTTTCCCGGCGTAAATAGATATTGGGGACGTTTTCTATCTCATGGACCAAATATTCAGACATGTAGCTCAGCGACCTGCTGCGCACCAGGATGGTCACCTTCTCAGCGTAATTAGCTAAGTGAAGGGCGGATTGGGCAGCGGAGTTGCCGCCTCCAATCACGAAGACATGTTTGCCCTCAAACATCAAAGCTTCGGAAGTCGACGATCCGTAAAAGACTCCCGCTCCAATTAACTCTTCCAGGGCGGGAATACCGAGTCGCCGATAGGACACCCCCATGGTCAGCACTACGGTCTTGGTTAAGACCTCGCTGCCATCGTCTAGGAACAAGGCCAGCGCCCCTTGACGTTCTTCCAATCCCACAGCTGTTTGTGCAAATGCGAAGTCGGCGCCGAAGAGCCAAGCTTGCCGGTAGGCGCGCGCCGCTAACTCCCTTCCAGAAATGCCGGTGGGAAAACCCAGGTAATTTCGGATGCGGGAGCTCATTCCCGCTTGTCCGCCGATAGCCTCCCGTTCGATCACCACAGTCTGCAAGCCCTCCGAGGCGCCGTAAACCGCGGCTGAAAGACCCGCCGGGCCAGCTCCAACGATCACCACGTCGACCAACTTGCCCTTAGGAACTCCTGTGATGTCGAAGATCATGCTGGACTCCAGGGCATCGGCTAGCTCCGCTTTAGAGGGATTAGCGAATGAGCGCCCATCCATAAGCACCAACACTGGCAGATGATCATCGTCGTATCCCGAGGCCTCAAGCAGGGCGCGCCCTTCAGACGATTTAACGTCATAGAAGCCGTAGGAAATGCCGTTGCGCCGCAGCAGATCCCTTAATTCATAGGACCTGCGGTCCCAGCGCTCGCCGACGATGCGCACCAACTCAAAGAGCGGGTGGTGCTCGCGAGACCATCCCTCGAGGAAACGGGTGATGAGAGAATGAAAACCTTCATCGCCGACAGCCACGGGAAAAGACCCCCAATCGTCAGCCACCCCCAGGTTGATCGCCCGCAGGACGTCAAGGGCGGCTGAAGGATCGCCATACTTGACCAACAAACCGCGCCGTGCATTGGGGTGCAGATGATGGACCTGGTCGAGGAAATCGGCACCGTCCATCTTATCCATCCAATAACTGACCAAAATCAAGGCAACCTGATGCCCTAATTCTCTCAGTTCATTTAACCGATCCAGCGCCTGGGATGCCGAGGTGAAAGTATCTACCTGGTAATCATTGCCATAGCGCTTGCGCAGCTCCTGGACCGTCAGGGTAAAAGCATCCGATTCATCGGCTAGAGCTAGTATCACAGGGTTTGTCATCGTTGTCACACCTCAGAAAGGAGTAGATCTTGCGCGCCTCGAAATTAAAAATTAATAGGGTCAGGCGCGCACCTGACCCTACCCGTTATTATAATAATTCTCCTGATTTCAGCAGGCACCCTAAAAGAGGATAGCGCACCCTTCCCTGATTCTGCTATCCGGTGGCTTTTTCCACCACCGCGCTGAAGGCTTTGGGGTCGCGCACCGCCAGGTCGGCGAGCATCTTGCGGTTGAGTTTGATGTCGGCTTGTTTTAGATCATAGATCAGGCGGCTGTATTTAGTGCCGTTCTGGCGCGCGGCCGCGTTGATGCGAGCGATCCACAACCGCCGCAGATCGCGCTTGCGGGTGCGGCGGTCCCGGTATGCGTACCACAGGCTTTTCATCATGGCCTCATTGGCGCGCCGGTAGAGGCGGCTGCGAGCGCCAAATTGACCTTTGGTCAATTTAAGAACTTTTTTATGCCGTCGCCGGCGTTTACTTCCAGTTTTTACACGAGCCATTCTTTTTCTCTCCTGCGACCCTTGAGCGCCGGTGACCCTATCCCAATCCTAAAACAAGCATCACCCGTTGCATGCACCCAAAAGTCTGCGTTTAATTCTGAAAACTTACTTTGATTTACCACTGCGAGCGTTGGGATTAGCTTTATGCTTGTTCAGATACGGCGCCAGCCGCTTGACGCGCTTTTCCGTTCCTTGCCCCTGGACGGGCTGCATCTTGGATAATTGAGCTTTCGCCCGCTTAGACCTGCGTCGCCGCAGGTGGCTCTTGCCGCCTTTGGTGCGCATCAACTTTCCCGAACCGGTCATACGAAAGCGTTTAGCAGTGGCTTTATGGGTCTTCAGTTTGAATTTTTTGGTTTTCTTACCAGGCACAGTTAAACTCCAGACATAAAAATCCGCGGTTTAAGGACGAGCTTTCATTTCGTCCATAACAACATCCGCGGAGGTTTGAATGTTTTTTTGAACGCTGATATGAAGCTAGCGCCGCCTAACCTTTCGTTGGTGTCAGCACCATCAGCATCGTACGCCCCTCCCGCGAGGGGGCTTGTTCGATCTCGCTGACATCCGACAATTCCTCGGCAATCTCCTTGAGGTCTTCCAGGGCGATTTCGGGGTAGTGAATTTCCCGGCCCCTAAATCGGATACGAACCTTGACCTTCTTGCCTTCCTTCAACCAACGGCGAGCATCGCGTACTTTGAAAGAGCGGTGATGCTTGGTGGTTTTAGGGCGTAGGCGGATCTCTTTGATCTCGACCTTAGCCTGAGACTTACGGGCTTCGCGCTCCCGTTTCTGTTTTTCATAGATGAACTTACCTAGGTCCATCACCCGAACAACAGGCGGATTTGCATTCGGAGCCACTTCCACCAGGTCTAGCCTGGCCTCACGTGCGGCCCGCTTGGCGTCCTCAATCGATACGATTCCCTGATTTTCACCTTTCTTATCAATCAGGCGGACCTTGCGGGCTCTGATGCGTTCATTTGCTCGATATTCTATCTCGCTTATTTGTTCTCCTCACTCCTCAATATTCTCGGATTTGGACAAATCAATATCTTTCGTTCAAACCCGAATATAAAGGGCTAGACAATTGAAACTTCACTAATATCGAGCCGCATGATACCACGAAGATGCGGGAGTCGTCAACATAATCATATGCTGTTCGGAGTGCGTCATCCTCCGAACAACCTGGCGTTCATCCTAAACTCCGGCTTCAATATCCGCCTGAACACGCTCTAAGAGAGCATCCACATTCATGGCGCCGAGACGCTCCTCAGACCGCAGCCGCGGGGCAACCGTCCCGTTCTCCACCTCCCGGTCACCAACCACCAGCATGTAGGGGATCTTCTGGTTTTGGGCATCGCGTATCTTGGCGTTCATGCGATCGCTACGCTCATCTACTTCCACTCGCAGATCAGCAGCCTCGAGCTCCTCCGCTACCTGACGGGCGTAAGGCAAGTGGCGATCGGCGATGGGGATGATCACAGCCTGCACCGGCGCCAACCAGACCGGGAAAGCCCCGCCGTAATGCTCGATCAGCACACCCATAAAGCGCTCCATGGAGCCCAGCAGGGCACGGTGGATCATGTAGGGCTGATGCTGCTCCCCGTCTTCCCCAACGTACGTCAAATCGAAGCGCTCTGGCAGATTGAAATCGAACTGGATCGTGCTGAGTTGCCACTCTCGACCCAAAGCGTCAATCATTTTGAGGTCGATCTTGGGTCCATAGAAGGCTGCGCCGCCCTCATCGACATCGTAAGACAGTTCAGCGCGTTCCAAAGCAGCCTGCAAGGCATCGGTAGCATCATCCCAGCGCTCCGGGTCGCCCGCCGATTTCTCGGGATCGCGCGTTGAGAGATAGGCGTGGAAATCACGGATGCCAAAACCGCGCAGGATGTGCAGGCAGAAGTTGAGCACCCGGTCAATCTCCTCGGGCATCTGGTCGGGGCGACAGAAGAGGTGAGCATCGTCCTGCGTGAAGCCGCGCACCCGCATCAAGCCATGCAGCACACCGCTGCGCTCGTAGCGGTAAACCGTGCCCCACTCCGCCATGCGCATGGGCAGTTCGCGATAGCTGCGGATGCGATTCTTGTAGATCATAATATGGAAGGGGCAGTTCATCGGCTTGAGGTAATAGGCCTCATTGTCGATCTCCATGGGAGCGTACATGTTCTCGTCGTACCACGTCAGGTGACCGCTCGTCTCCCAGAGCTCGCCGCGTCCAATGTGGGGGGAGTAAACGAACTCATAACCATTCTCCAGATGCTCGTCTTTGCAGTATTCCTCCGCCAGGTGGCGCACCAGCGCGCCCTTGGGATGCCACAAAATCAGACCTCCACCCACCTCGGGAGAAGCGCTGAAGAGATCCAGTTCTTTACCCAGCCGGCGGTGATCGCGCTTCTTGGCCTCCTCCAAACGGTGCAGATACTCTTCCAGCTCTTGAGAGGTCTTCCAAGCCGTGCCGTAGATGCGCTGGAGCATGGGGCGATTTTCGTCACCGCGCCAGTAGGCGCCTGCTATGTTGAGCAGCTTGACGGCGGAGGGATTGATCTTAGCCGTATTGTCCACGTGGGGACCACGGCACAAGTCCACAAATTCGGCGTGTTTGTAAATGGAGATATCGGGCTTCTCATCCAACGGTTCGCCGTGCTCGTCGGTCTCACCCTTCTCCAGGTCGTCGATCAGCTCCTGTTTATAGGGCTGGTCCTTGAAAATCTGCCGAGCTTCATCCGCCGAGACCACCCGGTACTCAAAGGGATGCTGACCAGCGATGATCTGGCGCATGCGTTTCTCAATGGCCTCTAAGTCCTCGGGGTTCAGGGGACGCGGCAGGTCGAAATCGTAGTAAAAACCGTCCTCAATGGGGGGGCCGATGGCGATCTTAGCCTCACTGGGGAACATCTCCATCACCGCTTGAGCCATAACGTGGGCGGCGGAATGGCGAATCCGGTAGATTTCGCTCTGCTCATAACTTTCTTTTATTTTTTCTGCCATAATAAACTTCTCCTAAAACAAAAAACTCCCGCCCTTCCGGGGCGAGAGTGTGCTTGACGCAATCACGCGGTTCCACCCAGATTCGTCCTGAGCGTAGCGATGGGTCTCTCCACGGCTGAACTCAAGACATCTCTTGGGACCTGTAACGGGGTCAGACGTTCACCTTACTTAGCCTCAAGTGAGTTTGTAGGACACATCAGTACCCTATAAACCGATAGAAGGCGGTTCCGGGTCACGCTCGCGGGGGGTTTTCGCCGCTGGGTTTCCGGGGGAGACTCTCAGCCGCTGGTCTCCTTTTTCTGTCGGCTCCCGTGACGGTTACTCGTCCCGGTCATCGCGTCTGCGGGTTGGATTGTGCATCCCATTATAGTCAAGTCTGGGGATCTGTCAAGCGGGATAGAGACGCGGTGTTATTGTTCAGCGAAATTGACACCCCTTAACTGTTCAGGGAAAATGTCACCCTATGCAAAAGAGAGTGACATTAACCATGAAGGAAATCAAACGTCTGTACGTGATGCAACAAATGGCAGACAAG
>JASFVL010000018.1:0-26892 GCA_050049875.1 Anaerolineales bacterium | reverse complement strand
AGGGTACCAACCGCCCGTTTTGTTCAAAAGGAAGTCACGCTTAGCCAAGCGGAAGTTACACGCGCTGAGATTGATTACGTGGTTGAGCGGGTTGGGGAGTTCGACACGGACAATCGCGCTGGTTTAGAGCGCACTTTACATCGTATATCAGCCATCCGCAACCGTCGTGGGCATATCGTCGGTTTAACCTGCCGTGTGGGACGTGCAGTTTACGGCACCACCGATATCATCAAGGATTTAATTGAAAGCGGTAAAAGTTTGTTACTGCTCGGACGGCCTGGAATCGGCAAAACAACGATATTGCGAGAGGCTGCTCGCATCCTGGCCGATAATAAACGCGTGGTTGTGGTGGATACCTCCAATGAGATCGGCGGGGATGGTGATGTCCCCCATCCCGCAGTCGGGCGCGCTCGTCGCATGCAGGTTGCTACACCGGCTCTACAGCACGAAGTGATGATCGAGGCGGTGGAAAATCACAACCCCGAAGTGATTGTCATTGATGAAATTGGGCGTGAACTCGAAGCTGCTGCTGCTCGTACAATTGCCGAGCGTGGTGTGCAATTGATCGGAACGGCCCATGGCAACACGCTGGAGAACCTACTGCTCAACCCGACTTTGTCAGACTTGGTTGGGGGGATTGAGTCGGTGACGCTTTCTGATGAGGAGGCTCGCCGCAGAGGTACGCAAAAAACCGTGCTGGAACGGCGCTCTCCACCCACTTTTGATGTCTTAATCGAAATACAAACTCGCGATCGTTTAGCGATCCAGGAGGATGTGGCTGACGCGGTAGATGCTTTGCTGCGGGGTTCGCCCTTGCCTCCTGAGCTTCGTATACGCGACGAAAAAGGAGAGATTCGCGTTGAGAAGACCGCTGCACCGCGCGGTATCCGTCCCACAACCAAAGGACTTCGCCGTCAAAGCGATGGCCGTAGTTGGGAACGCAGGGCCCTTAAAGATGCTGCCCCTGCAGGGAAGAGGCAAGATCAGGGTCGGCGAGAGGCGATTCGCATATACCCTTATGGTGTCGCACGCAACCGCCTAATTCAGGCTGCCAAGCGTTTGGGCGTTCCTGTTCTGGTGGAGAAGGACCTGGGACAGGCGCAGGTCGTCGTCACGTTACGTTCTTACTACCGGAAGAGGCCCCGTCCCATCGTGGATGCGGAACAGCGCGGGCTACCGCTCTACGTTCTGCGTTCCAATACCATCACACAAATGGAGCGCTTCTTGACCGGATTGTTCGATTTACCCACGGATGACACTCGCGCAATGAGCGAGGAGCAAATTCTCAGACAAACTCAAGGAGCGATCGAGACCGTCCTAAATGGTGAACGCTGGGTCGAGCTGCCTCCGGCTACATCCTATATCCGCCGCTTACAACATCAGATGGCGCGTCAGGCGAACTTGCTCTCGCATTCTTATGGCAAGGAACCTAACCGGCGGGTGCGAATTTTCCGGGAGTAACGGGGTGTTATCTTGAGTCTTTTCATCACCTTTGAGGGGTCCGAAGGCAGTGGGAAAACCACCCAATTGAGGACATTAGCAGAGTTTCTGCGCCAAAATGAATACCCCGTGTTGACCACCCGTGAACCGGGCGGAACTCCCATCGGGGATCAGATTCGAGAGGTGTTGCTGGATCCTGCCAATACCGCGATGCACCCGCGCACAGAGATACTGCTCTTTCAGGCCTCTCGAACTCAATTGGTGGAGGAGGTTATCCGACCTCATCTGAAGAGAGGCTATGTTGTGCTTAGCGACCGCTACGCAGATTCTACGGTAGCTTATCAGGGTTATGGTCAGCAAGTGGATTTGGAGACCTTGCAAACTGTGATTAAGTTTGCTACAGGTGGATTAAATCCCGACTTGACCTTGCTGCTGGATGTGGATGTGGAAGAAGGTTTGCGACGTCGTGCTGACGATGGAAAATTAAACCGTCTGGACGCATTTGAGGTAGCGTTCTATCAGCGTGTCCGCTATGGTTATTATCAGATGGCTGCGGCTGATTCAGACCGCTGGGTCATCATCGATGCAAATCAGCCCCTTGATCTGGTTCAGGCAATGGTGCAGAAAGTAGTTTTGGAGAGGTTGGAAGAGGTGGAGCTTGGCGAGAACTCACAAGATTCACCAAGTTGATAGGCTAAAAATCGTCCATACCCCCGATATCCCCCTCATCACCCCCCAGGTCTGGGAGGGCTTCTTCAATCTCTTCAGGGGATTGCCCCTTTTCCAGTCGGTCCACCACTTCATCGAATTCTGGACCTAGGTCCTCGCCCATCTCAGCGCTCATCTTGCGCATCATGCGTCCCAGGGCGCGAGGGTCATCCTCTAAACCCTCCAATGCGGATGGGTCTGCAAGGTCTTCAATCCGGCTGTCCTCGGAGCGGGCGAAACGCACCCGTCCGATGCGGCGGTGAACATCGGTGCTGTTGCAGTGAGTGCAGTGCACCTCTTTTTGACCGTATTCTTCGTATGTTATATAAACTTCGAATCGTCGATTACAATTTAGACAGCGATATTCATAAGACGGCATACTGATCCTCCGTGGTTAGCGGTTTTTCGTAATTTGTCTTAATTTACATTAGCAGAAATTACGCAGTTGGGGACCTAACCCCTTAGACTGCTAAGTCCTAATTAGTTTACTTGATTTTTTTATTATACCTTGTAGAAAAGGATTAGGATAAGATGATGCAAGATCGTTCCCCCTCCTTTAACCCCCAAAAGGTAGAGCCGTTGCTCATCGTGGTTTCGGGCCCTTCCGGAGTGGGCAAAGATAGTGTACTTAAGCGTATGCAGGAGCGCAATTTACCACTGCACTTTGTGATCACCGCGACGACCCGACCGCCGCGTCCCGACGAGCAAGAGGGTGTAGATTATTATTTCGTCACCCATGACGAATTCGCCGAGATGATCGAGAACGATGAGCTTTTGGAACACGCTATTGTGTACAATGAGTATAAAGGCATTCCAAAAGCGCAGGTACGAAAAGCGCTGTCCAGTGGAAAGGATGTAATCATGCGTATCGATGTACAGGGGGCAGCTACTATTCGTGAGTTGAGCCCTGAGGCTGTACTGATTTTCCTGACCACGCAGGACGAGGACGAGCTGGTCCGTCGACTAATAGCTCGTAAAACTGACAAGCCCGAGGGCATTAAGCTGCGCATCGCCACTGCACGCCAAGAGCTCAGACGTATTGGTGAGTTCGATTACGTCGTCGTAAACCGCGAAGATTGCCTCGACGAGACGGTTGACATGATTGAGGCGATTATCGTTGCCGAACATCATCGTGTGAAACACCGCAAAGTGACTTTGTGAGGTGATAAATTGAATTCAAACTTGCCCCCAACGAATGACTCATCTCCTAAGCGTGAATACAACGCTGGGGAACCCCCTTCCCCACCGGGTGGACAACCACGCTTGGTTCGTGTTAAACGACCCTCACTTGAACCCAGGGTGACCTACGTGCTGTTAGGGTTGACGATATTAGTTTACCTGCTTCAAATCGGAACCGAGTCTGTCTTTGGAGTCGATCTACCAGCTGCATACGGTCTCAAAAGGAATGATTTGATCGCTCAGGGTCAGTTATGGCGTTTGATTACCCCCGTGTTTCTGCATGGATCGATCCTGCATATTGGATTTAATATGTACGCCCTCTATATTTTTGGACCGGGGTTGGAGCGTCACTTTGGACACGCACGCTACACTGCTCTATACTTTTTAAGCGGGTTTGGGGGCAATGTGATCTCGATGATGTTCACGGTGAACCCTTCGCTGGGTTCTTCGACCGCGATTTTTGGTTTGTTAGGGGCGCAAGGGATGTTTTTGTTTCAGAACCAAGAAGTCCTAGGGGGGATTGCCCGGCGAGCATTGAGCAACATCATCAGCGTGGCACTTATCAACCTGTTGATCGGTCTTTCGCCCGGGATCGACAACTGGGGTCACCTTGGAGGGCTGGCTGGGGGGACACTGTTCACCTGGTTGGGTGGGCCCTTGTTGAGCGTTGAGGGTGTTTTCCCGCCTTATTCGTTGGTCGATCGGCGCGAGTCCGGGGATGTGCTGCGCGCGATCTTAATCGTGGGCTTGTTTTTTGTCTTTTTGGTTGTCGGGGCACTTTATTTGCGGGCTGGGGTACCCTGAGAATTGCTCCTTGATCTACTCTTCATCGGAGCCTTTAAAGATCGGTTTTCGTTTTTCCAAGAAAGCCCGCAGTCCCTCGCGATGTTCCTTTCCAAGCTTGGCGATCTCTTGGGTGTAGGCTTCGTAGTCCAGCGCTGCCACCAGGTTGGGGAGCACACCTTTATTAAGCGTCAATTTGGTCAGGCCTATCGCTCGGGTGGGCCCCGAAGCTAACTCCTGAGCCCATTCAAGGGCGCGATCCTGTAGCTCTTTCGCTGGTACGATGCGGTTTATCATCCCCCATTCCAAAGCTTGCTCGGCGCTGAAAGCAGCGTTGGTGAAAGCCAACTCAGAAGCACGTCCTAAACCGATGATGGTCGGCAGGAGCAGAGACACAGCCGAATCCAGCGCTAAACCAATGCCCGAAAAACCGACTTGAAACTGCGTGCTTTTAGCGGCGATGCGCAGATCACAAGCCAAAGCAATGCCCAGCGCGGCGCCAGCGACCGTTCCCTTAAGGGCTGCTATAATGGGCTTCTGCATGCGGCGAATTTGTAAAATCAAGGGGTTATAGGTCTTCTGTAGATGATCTTGGTACGAAATCTCCCACGGTTGCTCGGATTCGGCCAAATCTTGGCCGCTGCTAAAAAAATCCCCCGAACCTGCCAGTAGCACGCTTCGCACTCGCTTTTCGTGCTCCGCAGTTTTTAAAGTTGTGAGGGTTGCTAGCGCCATTTCGGTGTTGATGGCGTTTGCCCGTTCCGGTCGGTTTAGCGTGATGGTTTGAACGCCCTCTGAGAACTCAGTGAGGATCGTTGGTGAGTTGGACATTTCAATACCTTCCCTCCACTGCTGTATAACTTCTGATGGGTGAATAGTCGCTGCTCAGCTCATGTTTGGAAATTAAAGAACCCTTCGAGTCACGTAATCTGGCATTCTGAAGGGTTCGATGAGAGACGAAGGGTGATCTGCTGCTAAGCGTTTAAAAAGGGTCGTCTGGTAAGCCCCAATCGTCTTCATCACTCTCGCTGGAATCGTCATCGTACCCAATTTCTAGTTCCAAGGCCTCGTCGGTTAAGCGCAGCCATAGCAGCAACATATCCCCTTCCTCGATTTTGATGTAGCGAGCCGCGACGATGGGGGTCTCGACCTCCAACCCCTCCTGTGTGCGGTATTCCAGGTTTATATTGCTGTTGTCCTGCCAGGCATGGTAGCAGCGTTCAATCAGAGCGGGTCCGTTAAAGGTGCGCAATCGAGTTAGCACCATCTCACTTTGGGTGTCGCTGTCGCTCAATCCGTGCACCCAAAGTTCATTTACGGCTTCAAAAACGGGGGGTGGCCCTTCAATGATGGTGATTTTGTCTTCCATAATAGATCCAAATGTATAGGAGTATTTTGTGGCGGAATCATACCACAAAAAGCACTTTTTTAAGCTCACAAACACGCAAAGCCTCTCAATTTAATGAGCTTTTTTAGAGCATGATAGAGAGCTAGGACAACAAGACTGGCATGTAGAAGTCTTGAACATTCATCCATCAGAATCCTTTTAGAAAATGATTGTGCTGCTTAAATCCCCCGCCTTCTTTTCCCTTGAATTGATTAAGTCTTAATTTTTTTGGTTTTTTCCTCGCTGCAGGGCTTCGTAGGTTTCCAGCAAGGTCAACATGATCTGATCCGTGAATTCGTTAATTTTACGGAACATATCGCTCCAGACGGAGGGGGAGCGCACCGCGGCTGCCTCATATACCGAGAGCATCGAGCTCAGCAAGGTTTTTCGGAAAAATAACAAGGCGCGGGTCGCTTCAACCAGACTGAGATCATACCTGCGACCGCGGGTTGCATATTCGTATCCTAAGGAACGAGCTTCCGCGTTGGCCTCCTCGCCATCTGATGAGAGGTAGGCGCTTAACCCTTGGAGCATGCTCCTGCCGCTGCGACGGTATTGTTGGCGCGCCCGCTCATCTAATTTTTGGTACCAGGATTCTGCTTCCAAACTGCCCTCGCTGATTTTCACTCGTGTCCTCTTTAAGGCACCTTGCACCACCAAGGCAACCTCATTTGGCTCACTGGCTTGCTGGGCTTGCATCCACAAATCCACTTCGCTGCGACGGAATCGGCGGTGACCTCCCTGCGTGCGATGTACTGGTAAGTGCCCTTGGTTGGCCCAATTGCGCACAGTACTGGGATGCACGCCCAGTTTATCAGCAACTTCACTCAAGCTCAGCCATTTACCTGGCATAATCTCGCTCCCTTCCTGGATTTTGGCCTTACGCGTCGCCCGCTAAAGCGGCGCGTTCGACAAGCGAAGGCTCTTCAACCCGTCGGCGAAAAGTCTGCACATCTATTTTACCTAGAATGAGCAGCGACGCCAGCAGCAAAAACGCCATAAGTCCAAAGACGACCACGTATCCGGTCACAGGATTTTGAGCGGCTCTTCCGATCAGGTCGCGGCCACTTCCTCCTAAGATGGAACCGATCAAACGGGAAATAGCATTTGCCATCCCCCAGGCGCCAATAAACAACCCCACCTTTCCCTCCACTGTCATATCCAGCATCAAGGAGAGATTGGAGACCGTCGAGACACCGGTCCCAAGACCTAACAAGATAACACCGCCATAGAAGACATGAGTGTTAATCATAATACCACTGAGCGTGATGAGAACAAAACCAATCAGGGCGCCCCAATTCCCCCATACCGCTGTGGTGCGTTTGCTCACGCGACGTTCTAGCCATCCCGCAATGAGCAGAGCAACTAATACGAAAGCTCCCCACAAGGATGTAATCCGCGTGGTTTCCTTAACTGACATTTCAAAGGCTTCACCTGCGAAGGGTTCCAGTAAAATGTCTTGCCCCAGAAGGGCTGCTAGCAAGATGATCAGATACCAAAAAAACAATCTAGCTTGGCGGTTTCCGAGTACAGCTTTTGCCAGAGTTGGCCAACGATACCGTTCTTCTATCTCACCGTGCTGGATAGGGTTGCGCGTTTCCAGCTTGATCAAACCCAAAAATCCCAGTGTCATAGCTGATCCGGCGATGATGAAAAAGGCTCGCATTAAGGCTTCGGGGGTAAAGGGGTCCACCAGGCGACTCAGGGTCAGGGAGGTCAAGATGATGCCGATGATCATCATGAACCACATGACAGCGATCGTTTTCCCGCGCCCTTTTTCCTCTGAGATCTCCGATGCCAAAGAAAGGTAGGAAACGGCGGATAAGTTGTAACCCATCCCCCACGCACCGAACGCTAAAATGCCAACAACCAAACCGAGCCAAAAGTTATCAGCCATCAGGAAAGCTACCTGGGGGGACAAGGCCACACCACCGGCGCACAGGATGAGACCGATCAAGATGTAGGGGGAGCGATTTAACCCCCATAATGGGTGCTTGTCGGAGTAAGAGCCGATGGTGACTTGAATCGGAGAAAACAGGTAAGGCAACGAGGCCATGGCGGCTACCAATGTGGCTGAAATTGCCATCTCTTTAATCATCACGCGGTTGAGCGTGCTGTTTATGGGTACCAACGTCATAGCAACAGCCACGTGTATTAAACCGAGTTGGATGCGTTTTCGGAGCATGGATTATTTTTTTAATTCCTTCTTCAGAGTTTAGCTCTAGGTCCAGATTTTGAGGGGGTGATTTCTATTAACCTAACCCAACCCGCAAAGGCGTCTTTGTCCTAAGCTTAGTAAATTTATCAGAACATATCAAAAACCTCAATATAGATTTACATAGATTTGGCATAAAGGTTGATTAAGTACCTTTGCGGAATCAAGAAGTTAAAAGACGTTTTGGCACTTTTAGGTAACCTACTGCCCGAGCTCCATGCTATAATCGCCGTTATGAACTTTCTCATTACCGGCGCGGCCGGTTTTCTGGGCTCAGCTTTAGCGAATCACCTGGCACGGGAGGGTCATCAAGTGCGCGGCGTGGATGATCTTTCTACGGGGGACCCAAAGGCGTTATTTTCCGACGTGCATTTCACTCGCGGGGATGTCAATGACCGTCCAAAGTTGTGGACCTTATTGCAAGATGTGGATTGTGTTTACCATCTGGCGGCGCGTGTTTCGGTGCCCGAGTCGGTCCTGTACCCTCGGGAATATAATGCCGTAAACGTGGGTGGCACGGTCAGTCTCATGGAGGCCATGCGGGATGTTGGCGTGCGCCGGGTGGTGTTTGTTTCCTCAGGAGCCGTGTATGGTGATCTTGAGCAGCAGCCTCTCCGTGAGGATTTTGTTCCCAATCCTCGCTCCCCCTACGCGGTTTCCAAATTAGCCGCAGAATACTACGTTCGCACGATTGGTGGTTTGTGGGGTATTGAAACAGTTAGCTTGCGGGTTTTCAACGCCTATGGACCTGGGCAGCGCCTGCCCCCTTCCCATCCTCCAGTGATTCCCAACTTTTTAAGACAGGCGGTGCGCGGTGGAACGATTGTTGTGCACGGTGATGGAGGGCAAACCCGTGATTACGTCTTTCTCGACGATGTGGTTAGATCCATGGTCGCTGCTGCGACCGCACCAAGTATTAGCAATCTCGTCATCAACGTGGGCAGTGGCACAGAGACCGGCGTTCGACAACTGGTTCGCTTAGTAAAAGAGATCACGAACAGCGACGCGGAGGTGGTCTATAACCCTCGTTCTGATCCTGGTGTGGGGCGTATGTGCGCGGACCTGACATTGGCACGGGAGAAGTTGGGTTACCAACCGCGCCTCCCATTGGCTGAGGGGTTGCGGTTGACAATAGAGCGTGATGAGCGTTTTAAAAAATAAGCCGCGCCTTTATTCCCATATTGCGCGGAGAATGCACCCATTCCCAGTGAGTAACCCGTACATTCCTGCCGAGTAGCTGGTTTTACAAGAAATCCACATCGTGCACACCAGATTCTAGCTTTCCGGCACTGGTGATGCGGATGAATTCAGCCCGATTCCAAAACTGCTCGATAGTTTGGGCTCCTGTGTAACTCATTGCCGATCGCAGACCACCTACCAGCTGGTGCAGGATATCCGCAACCGAACCGCGGTAAGGAACTACCGCCTCGATACCTTCTGGGACGACCTCCGTCCATTCTTCAGGGTCCAGCTCTTCCTTCTGATCCAACTGTTTGCGTTCCACATTTGCTGTCAGAGAAGCCATGCCACGCACGATTTTATACCGCCTCCCTTGGCGTGTGATCGCAGCTCCGGGACTTTCATCTGTGCCAGCCAGCAAACTACCCAGCATCACCGTGCTCGCGCCGGCAGCTAAAGCTTTGGCGATGTCTCCAGAACTGCGGATACCGCCATCGGCAATGATCGGCACATTCAATTCTTGTCCCATCTTGGATGCCTCAGCGATTGCTGTCAGCTGTGGCACGCCAGAACCGGTTACCACACGTGTGATGCAAATTGAACCCGAGCCAACGCCCACTTTGACCGCGTCTGCCCCTGCTTTTACCAAGTCGTACACCCCCTCGCCGGTGGCAACGTTGCCGGCAATCAGTGGCATCTCAGGGAACTTATCCTTCAATTGTCGAACCATCTCCAGTGCGTGTTTAGCGTGTCCGTGTGCGATGTCCAACACTAGAACATCTGCCCCTGCTGCAATGCAATCCTGGGCACGTTGGATGTCATAAGAGTGGACACCAACGGCAACTCCTACCCTTAAGCGCCCTTTTGGGTCTTTGGTTGCTTTTGGGTGTTCCTGTAGCTTAATGATATCCTGCGCGGTGATCAAACCGACTACCCGATCCTGTGAGTCCACCAGAGGCAGCTTTTCGATGCGGTGAGCGTGCAAGGTCAGTCGCGCTTCGTCGAAAGGCTCGTCTTGGGATGCCACCACCAAATTATGGCGAGGCGTCATCACGGATTCCACATCCTCCGAGTCGTCCGGAGCCAGCAATAGGTCGCGCGCTGTCAGTATTCCCATGAGCTTTTTACCGTCATCGACGACTACCAAACCGCCGATATCCGCCTCAGCCATAATGCTCCTCGCTTCATTCAAGCTGGCGGACGGGTATATGGTGATTGGGTTCTCGACCACAAAACTTTCTGATCGTTTCACCCGCTCAACCTCCTCGACCTGCCTCTCGATGGGGAGAAAACGGTGAATGATGCCAATTCCTCCTGCCTTAGCCATCGCAATCGCCATCGATGATTCGGTTACAGTGTCCATATTGGAACTGATAACAGGTATCGCCATCCGAATGCCGGGCACTAACGATGTGGTGGTATCCACGCTCGAACGGCTGCGGATTTCTGATCGTTGCGGCACCAATAAAACGTCGTCAAAAGTTAATCCAATTTCTGGGCGCAGGTTCATACCAACACCTCCATCCTAACAATTTCTTGTGATTCTGTTATGCTTTTATAAAATATCGAATACAATCAGGCGTTAGAATTCTCGTTTTACGCTTTACGTTTTACGACTCTATTGTACAATATTCCCCATGCTTGATAACGACCGTTTGCCGCGATCTTTTTTCGCTCGTTCCACCTTGACGGTGGCCCGGGAGTTATTGGGCGCGCGCCTGGTGCGCGATGCGAATGGGGAGCGTGTTGCCGGTTTGATTGTCGAGACGGAGGCTTATCGCGGCGAGGAAGATCAAGGTTGTCATGCTCGCGCTGGCCTAACCGCGCGCACACGGGTGATGTATGGTTCGCCAGGACATGCTTATGTGTATTTCACTTACGGGATGCACTGGTTGTTCAACTGCGTCACGGAGCGCGCTGGCTTTCCTGCCGCGGTGCTCGTCCGCGCCCTAATTCCCACGGAAGGGTTGCACCTCATCGCCCAGCGCCGGGAGGGGCAACCACGCCCTCGATGGACGGATGGACCAGCCAAATTATGCCAGGCGTTAAGTATCGATGGGAGTCATCACGGTATTGATTTGTGCGACCCTAAGTCTGATCTCTTCTTAGAAAAAGGCTTACCAATCCCTGATTCTAACGTTACCAATACACCTCGAGTGGGTTTAAACAACGTACCCGAGCCATGGAAGAGCATACAATGGCGTTTTGTGGGTCGTTTAAACGATGTGTTGTGACTGCAGTAAAGTATTGGGATTGTTTCTAAGTGTTCAATCTGCTTGTTACCGGACAGTTTTGAATGGTTCACCAATCAGTGGTATTAACCGGATCACATTTCTACTCTTTCATTCCCCCCAGGGATGGGGGACAGGCTTTGAAGGTGTTTTTGAGCGATAAAAACGCCCAAAAACACCTGATACCAGGAGCCCCTCCCCAAATTGGGGGAGGGGTTGGGGTGGGGGTTCGAAAAGTGCCCCCAAAATATCAAAGAAAGAAAATCCAACACAAACTGTCCGGTAGCTAGTTCAATCTGTAATTAACAAAACAATTGGTTAGAATCATCATTCATAAATTTCAAAATTGGAGGAAACCATGAAACTGCTTGAAGGTAAGACCGCCCTGATTTTCGGATTGGCTAACAAACGCTCCATTGCTTGGGGCATCGCCCAAGCTTTTCACCAGCACGGCGCCAAAATGGGATTTAGTTATGCGGGTGAAGCGCTTGAGCGCCGTGTCAAACCCTTGGCCGAATCTATTGGGGTAACTTTTGTTGAACCTTGTGATGTCACCAAAGATGAGCAAATTCTAACGATAGCAGAAAAAGCCAAACAGGTTTTTGGTGGAATTGATATCCTGGTTCACTCCATCGGTTTCGCCGAGCGCGACGATTTGGAAGGCTCTTTCTACGAAACCAGCCGGCAGGGATTTCATACCGCGATGGATATCAGCGTGTACTCATTCACCGCTTTGGCGCAAGCCTTCCAACCCATACTGCGTTCTGGTGGTGCGCTGCTTACCATGACATATTACGGCTCTGTTAAAGTGGCACCGAGATACAATGTTATGGGCGTAGCCAAAGCCGCGCTGGAAGCCTCTGTCCGCTATCTGGCTTATGACTTCGGTCCTGAAAACATACGCGTCAATGCCATCTCTGCGGGACCCATCCGCACGTTGGCTGCTGCAGGGGTCTCCGGTTTCAAGCTCATGTATCGACAATTCAGTGATTATGCTCCTCTTCAGGAAAACATCGAAATAGAGGACGTGGGGGGCGCGGCGGTCTACTTGTGCTCCGATATGGCCTCAAAGATAACGGGGGAGATCCACTATGTCGATGCTGGTTTCAATATTTTAGGGGTTCCTGCACCGCGCGATGAAATTGCATAAAAACATAGACAGAAGTTACCCGGTTGGGGAGGTATGGGGGTATTGGGTGGGCATCGTCCACCCAATACCCCCCACCCTTACCCTTGAACTGCGTAAGTCCTAATAGATAGGAGTTCATATGTTTCGAAAACGAGACGAAACGGCTTCTCCCAATTTACCCAAACCCGCTGAGCGGGTCACCTCTGTGCTAGCATCCGGTATCTCCTGGCGGGGTTCTTTGGGTGGTACGGGAGGTGTGCGTATCGAAGGCGCATATGAAGGCAATATTAACCTGCGCGGCATGCTCGTTGTCGCTGAATCGGGGCGCGTAAACAGCGAACATCTTCGTGCTAATGTGGTGATCATTGCTGGAAATGTGCGCGCTAATATCACCACTGAGAGGCTAGAGATTCGCAGCACTGGCAGGGTGTGGGGTGATGTGGTTACAGCGGCTTTTTCTACCGAAGAAGGTGCTTTTTTACGCGGTCAGATACGCATGGAGGAATCGGTGGATATTGGTGTAGCCCCAGAATCTGATACCCTAACGGAAGAGCAGGTGCCAGGTGAGGGTGGAGATCCTGAAGCCGAATCCACTGCTGAGATGGACTCACCGGATAAGGGAGAGAGCCCCGAAGACGATAGCTCCATTGAAGAAGAAACGGAAGCGGATTGAAGCGCGTTTGGATTCCCACCGTCGGGCTTCTGTTGGGTCTTTGGCTGGGCGCTTGCTCTTCAGGTCTTAACGTCTCGGGGAATCTGAGTCGCTCGCCGACTTCAGTTCCTTCAATCACCCCCACCGCTTCCTCTCCTTCCCCGATCCCATCTTTGTCGCCCGCGCCTCTTCCTCTTCCAACCCTATCACTGAAACCCTCGCTGAGTGCTTCCTCGCCGCTCCCCACACGAACTCCAACGCCAACCCCCTGGACGTGCTGGAAGGAGGCAGGCGCAATAGAACAAAAGCAGATTGAAACCGACCTTTTACCTATGCCGCTCTCTTTCCGGGTCTATACGCCTCCATGCTATGATCGCGAGCAACAGCACCTGTATCCGGTGCTCTATTTGATCCATGGTCGAACGTATACGGATGATCAATGGGACCGTTTGGGTGCTGACGAAGCTGCAGATGCGCTAATTGCAGGGGGACAGATCCCTCCCTTCATTATTGTTATGCCTCGAGATCGCTCCTGGATCAAACCCCCAAGGAACCGCTTCGGTGAGGCCTTGACGGATGAACTGGTCCCTTGGATCGATGCGCATTATCGCACCATTCCCAATCGAACATCTCGAGCCATTGGGGGTCTTTCTTGGGGTGGCAACTGGGCGGTGCGACTAGGGCTTTCTCAGTGGAGTTTGTTCGCTTCGATCGGCGTCCACAGTGCCCCCACTTTCGATATCGATGGTCCACCTCGTATAAGCGCCTGGCTGGAGGAGATCCCTCGACAGGAGTTACCTCGTTTCTTCATGGACAGTGGAAAGAACGATTATCACTTGAATGAAATTATGCTATTAGAAAGTACTCTCACTGATGCCGGGGTGCCCCATGAGTGGCATCTCTATCCTGGTTACCATGAGGAATCCTATTGGTCTGCTCATGTGGAGGAATATATCCGTTGGTACGCGCAGGAATGGTAAAAAGCATGCCATCCAATTTGTGGTGTCTCCCCTGCAGAGACAAAATATACATACAGGCGCAGTGTTATAATCCCAAACATGATTCTAACGATTGCTGAAGTTGAACATATCGCTGAACTTGCTCGTCTGGAGCTTACTGAAGAGGAAATTTCCCGCTATCGCGAGCAGCTTTCCACTGTCTTGGATTATTTCGAACAGATGCAAGCGGTGGATACGACCGGTGTTCCCCCCACCTCCAGCGTACTTTTAGCGGAGAGCTCGCTGCGCGCTGATGAGCCGAAGCCTGGTCTAGACTTGCAAGAATTACTGCGCAACGCCCCGGAAGTGGAATCAGACCAGTTCCGCGTGCCGCCAGTTTTGGAGTGACCGCCTGTTGTAAGTTTTTAAACACAGGATGGGATCATCTGAGACCCAAATGTCTGATTTGACGGATACCAACCTTTTAGAGATTGTACGCGCTCTGCGTGTGGGGGAAATATCCAGCCGCGAATTAACCACCGCTTACCTTGACCGTATCGATCGCCTAGAACCACATCTCCAAGCCTTCATTTCCTTGACACCCTCAAAAGCCTTAGCTCAAGCTGACCAGGCGGATGCCCGTTTGCTGGAATGGCGTAAATCCGGTCAAGATTTGGGTGATCTACCTCCGCTGCTGGGAGTTCCCTTGGCAGTGAAGGATGTGCTTACGGTAGCAGATACCCGCAGCACTGCTGGCTCAAAAACACTGGAGACCTTCTTCCCACCTTATAACGCCACTTGTGTAGAGCGTTTGCTAGACGCGGGTATGGTTCTCTTGGGTAAAACCAACACGGATGAGTTCGCTATGGGTTCTTCCACTGAGAACTCAGCTTATAAAGTCACCCATAATCCCTGGGATTTGAGTCGCGTCCCCGGTGGTTCCAGCGGGGGCAGCGCTGCGGCTGTGGCTGCGCAAATGGCTCCCATCGCTCTAGGCACCGATACTGGAGGTAGTGTGCGCCAGCCGGCTTCATATTGTGGAGTGAGCGGTCTTAAACCCACCTATGGTCGGGTTTCTCGATATGGTTTGATTGCTTTTGGTTCTTCGCTGGATACAGTGGGGGTTCTGGGGCGCACTGTGGAGGGGGTCGCTCGGGCGCTGGAAGTTATCGCTGGTCGCGATGCACTCGATTCGACCAGTGCAAATCTCCCTGTGGCGGAGACTTCCGATGTTTTAAAAAATGTCTCAAGGCTTGATCGCCTTCGAATCGGTGTCCCTCAAGAATATTTCGTTCAGGGTATCCAATCTGAAGTCGACGCTGCTGTGCGGGGTGCGATTGACGTTCTGGTATCACTTGGTGCTGAAGTCGAATCGGTCAGTTTGCCGCACACCCAATATGCCGTCGCTGTCTACTATATGGTTGCTACAGCGGAAGCCTCCGCAAACCTAGCCCGCTACGATGGCGTGCGTTACGGGCCGAGAGCGGATGCCGAATCCATAGGGGATTTGTTCCGCCGCACTCGCGGTCGATTGTTCGGGCAAGAAGTCAAACGCCGCATTATGCTGGGTACTTACGCTCTGTCAGCGGGTTATTATGATGCTTATTATGGCAAAGCCCAAAGGGTGCGCACGTTGATTCGCCGTGATTTCGAGGCGGCTTTCGAAAACGTGGACGTCGTCGCCGCGCCCGTTGCTCCAACGACCGCTTTCAAGATTGGTCAACACAGCGACGATCCTTTAGCAATGTACTTGGAGGACGTCCTGACCATTCCAGCTAACTTGGCGGCTGTGCCTGGCTTGGCTTTCCCAGTGGGTTTCGATCACCAGGGTCTTCCCATCGGGATGCAGTTGATGGGCCCCCATTTTCGCGAAGATCTCATCCTTCGGATTGGGCATGCCTATCAGCAAATCACCGATTGGCACAAACGTAAGCCGGAACTTTAACGAAACCACTCCTAAGCGTTCTTGCTAGCGAGATCATCCGAAGAATAGGGAAGGATAGCATTGTCAATCACATTGCCCAATATTGACCAATTCATGAGCTGGTCTTGGGACCAGATCGAACTCTACTACCTGGAGCTACAAACCCGCCCGATAAGCGCGCATACCGTCCATGCATGGCTGTCCGACTGGACGCATCTGAGCGAGTTATTGGATGAGACTGAGGCTCGTTTGTACATCGCTTCTACCTTGGACACCACAAATCAGGCGGCAGAAAGGCGCTATCACGCTTTCCTTGAAGAGCTTCAGCCTTCTGTAAAAGCTGCTGACCAGGTGCTTAAAGAAAAACTTTTGCTGAGTGGTGTGCAATCCGAGGGCTTCGAGCTCCCACTGCGCAATATGCGCGCTGAAGCGGACCTCTTTCGAGAAGACAACCTTCCACTGCTATCCGAGGAGAAAAAGCTCGCTAGTGAGTATAACCGCGTCATTGGCGCCCAGACGGTGGAATGGGAAGGCCAAGAGAAAACCTTGCGCCAGTTATTGCCGGTCTACCAGGAGTCTGATCGTGCGGTGCGTGAGCGTGCCTGGCATCTTGCTGCACAGCGCCAACTTGCTGACCGGGAAACCATCAACGAACTATGGGTCAAGTTTATGGAGTTGCGCCGCCAAGTGGCTACTAATGCCAATTTGCCCGACTACCGCGCTTACCGTTGGGCGCAGCTGTTGCGTTTCGATTACGCCCCTGAAGACTGCTTCCGCTTTCACCAGGCGATCGAGGAGGTCGTCGTCCCTGCTGCGCAGCGGGCATACGAACGACGCCGCCAGCGTCTTGGAGTCAATCGCTTGCGACCCTGGGACCTGTATGTCGATCCCCTCGGACGGCCTCCACTGCGCCCTTTCCAGGAAGCTTCGCAGCTGGAAAGCAAGACCGCAGCAATTTTTCAACGTTTAGACCCTCAGTTGGGGGAGTACTTCGAAACCATGCGGAGGGAGAACCTGATCGATCTTCCGAACCGCAAGGGTAAGGCGCCCGGAGCTTACTGTTACGCTTTGCTAGCCAGCAAACGCGCTTTCATCTTTCACAATGCTGTCGGGTTGCATGAAGACGTTCAGACCATGCTCCACGAAGCTGGGCACGCCTTTCATGCTTTTGAGAGTAGCCATCTGCCCTATTTCCAGCAGCGTCGCCAAATCCCCATCGAGTTCAGCGAAGTAGCCTCCATGGCGGTAGAGCTGCTGGCTGCTCCCTATTTGGAGGAAAGCCATGGTGGCTTCTATACTCCCGCAGAGGCTGCCCGCGCTCGCATCGAGCATCTGGAGGAGAATCTGCTCTTCTGGCCTTATATGGCAGTTGTGGATGCCTTCCAGCATTGGGCTTACGAAAATTACATTGCAGCCAGTGAGCCGGCCAATTGCGATGCTATATGGGTAGAACTGTGGGATCGCTTCATGAAGGGAGTGGATTGGGCCGCATTGGAGAGTGTTAAAGAGACCGGTTGGCAGCGCAAGGAGCACATCCACGATGAGCCTTTTTACTACGTGGAATATGGCATGGCTCAGATGGGCGCATTTCAGGTTTGGAAAAACGCGCTGGTGAATCAGGTGAAGGCAGTGGCTGATTACCGTCGCGCGCTTTCTTTAGGTGGTACGGTGACACTGCCGGAGCTTTATCGGGAAGCCGGGGCGCGCTTTGCTTTTGATGCACGCACTTTAAAGGCGGTGGTGCAGTTGATCGAAGACACCATCGAAATGTTGGAGAACGCAAGTGGTGATCACATCAGCTGAATACTTCAGGCTGGTAAATCATACAAAACTGTCTGGTAACAAGGAAATTATTTTTTTACTGCGAAAGGAGGAACCGATGCAATATGTTAATCTCGGAAAAAGCGGTTTAAAAGTCTCTCGAATTTGTCTGGGGACGATGACCTACGGCACTTCCAAATGGCGAGATTGGGTGCTAGATGAGGAGGAAAGCCGCCCTTTCATCCAGCGCGCTCTGGAGCTGGGCATCAACTTTTTCGACACTGCGGATGCTTACTCCCAGGGTGTCAGTGAAGAGGTGGTCGGTCGTGCCCTGCGCGATTTCACCCGCCGAGATCAGGTGATCATCGCCACAAAGGTCTATTTCCCCACTGGTGATGATCCCAATCAGCGCGGCCTTTCTCGCCTTCATATCATGCACGCCGTTGAAAACTCCCTGCGCCGTCTGGGCACGGATTATATCGACCTGTACCAAATCCATCGTTGGGATGAGACCACCCCGATTGAGGAGACACTGGAAGCCTTACACGACCTGGTTCGATCCGGCAAAGTGCGCTATATCGGCGCTTCTAGCATGGACGCCTGGCAATTCGCAAAATGCCTTTACCTGGCTGACTTGCACGGCTGGACGCGATTTGTCTCCATGCAGAACCACTATAACCTGGTCTATCGTGAGGAGGAGCGCGAAATGATGCCCTTCTGCTGGGATCAGGGGATTGGCGTCATCCCTTGGAGCCCGTTAGCGCGCGGTTTCCTGGCGGGCAACCGCTCACCTGACAAAAGTGGGGACACAAAACGCGCTAAGAGCGACGATTTTGCCCACAATATGTACTACCAGGATGCCGATTTTGAGGTGGTCTCCCAAGTTGAAGCTGTGGCGGAAAATCATGGGGTTTCCCTCGCTCAGGTTGCCTTAGCGTGGATGCTGCACAAACCGGTGGTCACTTCCCCGATCATCGGGGCGAGCAAAATGTATCACCTGGAGGAGGCTGTGGCTGCTTTGGATATCGAGCTTTCCGACGTTGAAATCGAAGCCTTGGAACAACCCTATGTTCCCCACCCTGTTTTGGGACACAGCTCGAGCGTTTCACCTGGCTTACGTCGGTCGAAAGCTAAGTAAAATCATGTTGATCCGATTGCCACCGATTTCTGATTTCATTGATTCACGGTGGGAGCTGGTGCAACCATCCTACCAGAATTTGTTGGACCAGCCCATCAATGACCGGAATGTGACCGACTGGCTGACCACTTGGTCCGAGCTGCGCAAATTGGTCGATGAGACCTATGCCCGCCTGCAGCTCGCCAACGCATTGGACACCACCGATGTTGAAGCGGAAAAACGCTTCTACACCTTCCTAAACGAGGCCTACCCCCAAATCCAGGCTTTTGATCAGAGGTTAAAGGAGAAATTTCTAGCCAGCGATCTAGCGCCTGATGGTATGGAGGTCCCTCTACATCGAATGCGCGCCGAAGCGGACCTATTCCGAGAGGAGAACTTGCCTCTGATAACGCAGGAACGCATGTTAGGCTCTGCTTACAATAAGATTCTTGGAGCGCAGACAGTTGAGTGGTGGGGCGAACAAATCACCCTGGTCCAGCTCCGTGCTAGAACCCAGACCCCAGATCGAGGGGTGCGCCAGCGCGCTTGGCAACTAGCATCTGAGCGCCAGCTCGCTGACCGGGAAGCCATCAACGACTTGTGGGTGCAGGTTTTGGGAGTGCGCCGTCAAATGGCCGCTAACGCTAACCTGCCCGACTACCGCGCCTACCGCTGGTGGCAGTTGTACCGCTTCGATTATTCCCCGGAGGATTGCCGCCAGTTCCGGGAGGCGATTGAGCAGGTCGTCGTTCCGGCGACTCACCGAATTTATGAGAAACATCGCCAGCGCTTGGGAGTTGATAAGCTGCGCCCGTGGGATCTGCAAAACGAGCGCGAGACAATGCGCTTTCCACCTCTGCGGGCGTACGAGAGCGTGGAGCAGTTTGAAACAGTTGCAGGAGTCATCTTCCAGCGCGTCGACCCTCAGCTGGGAGCGTATTTCGAGACCATGCGCAAGCGAGATCTGCTCGACTTAGAGAACCGGGCTGGTAAGGGTGCTGGTGGATTCTGTACCTCCTTCGCCACCCAGGGGGTGCCCTTCATATTTATGAACGCTGTCGGGTTGGAAACCGACGTGCGCACTCTGCTGCATGAAGCCGGTCACGCCTTTCACGTTTTCGAGCGCACCTTGTTACCTTATCATCACCAATGGCGGCCAGGGGTTGAGTTCGCTGAGGTGGCTTCCACGGCGATGGAGTTCCTAACTGCACCCTATCTGCCCGCCGGCCAGGGGGGATTCTTTAATGATGCCGATGCGGCTCGCTTCCGCCTCCAGCATCTCGAAAACAAAATTTTATTTTGGCCTTATATGGCGGTTGTGGACGCCTTTCAGGATTGGGTCTATACCCATCCCGATGCGGCTGAAAACCCTGCCAACTGCGATGCCCAATGGGGCGAACTGATAGAGCGGTTCATCCCCGCTGTGGATTGGAGCGGTCTGCAGGACGCCAAGCTCACCGGTTGGCAACGTAAGCTGCATATCCACCGCTACCCGTTTTATTATATCGAGTATGGATTAGCTTTATTAGGTGCAGTGCAGGTCTGGGCTAACGCACTTCAAGATCAAGCCAAAGCTGTGGCGGACTACCGCACCGCCCTAGCCTTGGGTACCACCGTCTCTATCCCCGAACTGTACGCCGCCGCTGGGGCTAAGTTCGCTTTCGATGCTGGAACCTTGGGGGAAGCAGTGGTTTTGATGGAAAGCACGATGGCAGAACTGGAGGCGATATCATAACCTCGGAAGTTATAAATTGCGGGAATTAAGGGGGAATGGAATAGTACAGAGTGAACTGCATGGAATGCAGTTCTTTACAAGGATTTCTTAGGGGTTTCACCTTAACCAGAGACTCCCCCTTCAGTGTGCTGATTGGTCTTCTCTCTAGGGAGAACCCATGTTTATAGATATTCTTTAATCGTACGCGCCACTTGGTGGCAGGCTTCGCCCAGCAGCTCGATATCCGCCTCGGTGTGGGCGGTGGTGACTGATCCCAGCCCGTGTACGACGTGGACGTCCTCTAGGAGCAGCGCCAATCGCATGACTTTTTCCCTCAACACCTGGTCACATATTTCCGGATTGTGGATCTCTTCGGGACCCTCAATGCGGCAGTCCTCTCTGTATGGGAAATGTAGCATGCTGATTGAGCTGTGTGCCAGTGCATCATTGGGATATCCTGTGCAGCGGGCGCAGATTCCTTCTTCGGCAAAAGTCGCTTCAACAATTTGGCGCGCCTTCTGACCCAGGGCACCCAGCCGTGGATAGATCTCTCTCTCCTTTGCGACCAGGGTTTCAAGCAGAGTCTTGGCAGCCAGCAAGGTAGCAGGGTGTCCGGAGAAAGTCCCGCCGGAGAATTTCACACGGCTGCTTCCATCGCGCCCGACCAGATTCATGATCTCCGCCCTCCCCGCTACTGCGGAGAGCGGCATGCCACCGCCGATAATCTTGCCAAATGTCGCCAAGTCGGGGCGCAGACCGTAGAGCGTGCCGGCGTCGCCAGCCCGGAAGCGGAATGCTGAGATAATCTCGTCGAATATCAGCACCACTCCATAACGATAGGTCAGCTCGCGAGCCACTTGCAGGTATTCATGCTTGGCAGGAAGGTAACCCCCAGCGCCGATAAACGGTTCGACGATGAAACATGCGATCTGGTCTCCATAATTCTTAAAGTGGTCCTCCAGCATATCCGGATCGTTGTAACGGCTGACCAGCACCTCGTCGGTCATCGCAGGGGTCAGCCCCGCGCTGTCCACGTGCTGGAAACTGTTTTGTTTGTTGGCGTGGAAGCCCACCCCTTTTAACCCCCAGGGCTGGGCGCCGTGCCAACCTCCTCCTACCTTCATAACGAGCTCGCGCCCGGTGAAGGCGCGCGCCAGCAGAGTTGCGTACATGGTCGCTAACGATCCGCTGGTGGTAAAGCGCACCCGTTCCGCTTGGGTCTGCTGGCAGAGAATTTCAGCTACTTCAACCTGTAGATGGTCTGTGAAGCCCGTTTGCAGACCAAAGCGCTCTTTAAATCCATCCTCCAGTGCTGCTGTGAGCGTCTCTGGGTTGTGCCCTAATATGTTGGTGTGGTGTCCCTGCCAGAAATCCAGGATATCGTGACCATCCTCGTCCCTCACCCATGCGCCTTGGGCAGCGGTGATGCGAGGAGGAAAAGGTTGGATCAGCCGCAGTGCGTGGCTGCCACCGTCCACCAAAACCTTTTGGGCTTCCAGGTTCATTTTGGCAGATTTGGGAGCGTGCTGCGTGTAAGCCTGCGCTAGATTAGATAGTAAACGGGAGTGGTCTCGCTGGGACATAAATTACTGTAGATCGTCTTATCATTGTTTATACAAACTACATCAATACACGCTGATAAGTGTATCATAAGCTGAACATTAAGACCCAATTCCATCTCCCTTGCATTATCATCTACATTCGTATATACTTAATAAATAAGGTCTAAATAGTTACAAATAAGCTTACCTAATTGAAGCTAAGCTTTGGGATTTTTTGGGCGGGCAATGCTCACCCAAATCCCACATTAAATTAACGAGTACTATGAGGAAATATGGGCGACAAATTTGAATTATCCGGTAATTTCCAAGGCGCCATCCTAAATATTAAGTCCCGCTTGGAGAACGTACAGCAGAGCATTGGTTCCATCAAGACGCAAGATGATGATTCCCTGGTTGAACTCCAAAAACTGATTGATCAACTAAACCAGATCCTTCAGCAAGTTCCACAAGAGAAGCAGGAAGAAGCTACAGCGGTCGCGAAAACCACAGAGGCTCTGGTCGAACAGGTCAAGGAAGAACAACCCAACAAGACTATGATCCAGATCACTGGTGAGGGGTTAAAAAAAGCGGCCCAAAACCTTGCGGATGTACTGCCGACGGTAGTGCCTATCGCCGCGCAGATCGTTGCAGTGGTGGGAAAACTCTCCGCTTAAGGCGTTTGATCCCGTTTGAATTGTCATTACAAATCAGCGCTCCCTCTCAAGGGACAATAGTGTAACCATGAATCAGGATGGTTAATCAATCTGAGCCATACGAGGCTCGCGAAGACCAAGAGCAAGATGCTAAGGGAGACTCATACGAACTCTCGGGGGATTTTCGCGGCGCGACGATCAACATAAAATCAACTTTTGTTGGAGCTGCTGAGGTCAAGGAATTAGAAGACCTACCCCCCGAACCTGGTGAATCTCCTTTTAAAGGCTTGCAGTATTTCGAAGAAGAAGATGCAGATCGTTTTTTTGGGCGCGAGGCCTTGACCGCCAAGATTGTTGGACGTTTGAACAGGACGCGTTTTTTGTCTATCCTGGGTGCATCTGGCAGCGGTAAATCCTCCCTGGTGCGCGCGGGTGTGATTCCCGCCTTGCGCCGTGGTGAGCGTTTGGTTGACGGCTCCTTGCCGCCCAAAGACAGCGCCGGGTGGGATATCCACATTCTCAGTCCGTCTGCGCATCCGTTGGAGGCGTTGGCAGCCTCCCTGATGCGGATGGAGAGTTCTAGCCAAGCGATTATTGGACTGCAAGAAGATTTGGCTCAAGACTCCCGCACCCTGCGGTTAACCGCCCGGCAGGTTCTAGCGCGCGCCGGCAAAAGTCATCTATTACTGGTGGTCGATCAATTTGAAGAACTATTCACCCGCTGTCGCAACACCGATGAGCGCGATGCTTTTATTGGAAATCTGCTCTCTGCCAGCAGTCCTGAGGGAGAACAACCGATCACGGTGGTCATTGTGCTGCGCGCGGATTTCTACCCGCACTTATCACAACATACTAAGCTGCGTGAGATCGTTTCGCAAAACCAGGAATACATTGGTGCGATGAGCCGCGAGGAACTGTTCCGCGCCATCGTTCAACCAGCTGCCCTAGGGGATTGGAAGATACAGGAAGGTCTGGTGGATGTGATCCTGGATGATATCGGGGACGAACCCGGCGCGCTTCCACTGCTCTCGCACGCCCTATTGGAAACCTGGAAGCGGCGGCGTGGGCGTACGCTAACCCTATCAGGCTACACCGAGTCCGGTGGTGTGCGCGGCGCTATCGCTCAGACCGCTGAGGCTGTCTTTCGCCAACGCCTGACATCGGAACAGCAGCCTGTAGCTCGCATGATTTTCGTCAGGTTAGCTGAGTTAGGCGATGATTCCCAAGATACCCGCCGTCGGGCGGCCTTCTCCGAGTTGATCACCAAGTCAACAGATACTGAGGTCATCGACGCGGTCTTAAGGATCCTGATCGATGCCCGTTTGGTAACCACCGGTGTGGTCGAGCCGGGGGATACAAAGGTAGTAGAAGTGGCTCATGAGGCGTTGATTCGCGAGTGGCCCACACTGCGGGAGTGGTTGGAGGCTAATCGGGAAGGGCTGATCCTCCACCGTCAGCTCACTGATGATACTCATGACTGGCTAAAATATGAACGCGATCACGGGATTCTGTACCGCGGTGCGCGGCTGGAAAGAGCTCTCGCCTGGGCAAGTGAGAATCCAGATGTGCTCAGTTTACAGGAAGCGGAGTTTTTGGAAACCAGCCGAAAAGCATCTCAAGAGGAGAAGCAGCGTGCAGAAAGGCTGGCGCATGCAGCTCGAAACCAGCGTATACTAGTCGGTTCGATCGCCGCTTTAGCCTTATTTGTTGTGGGGATCATTCTGTGGAACGCTGGGGTGATCTCTCTCTTTAAAACCCCCGGCACCATGCAAGGAGCCTTCAACGTCGCCGTGGCAGAATTTGGTCTTATCGAAACCAACGGAGACCAAGTGGGTGCTCCGGACGGCGTTGGGCTGCAGCTCAGTGAATGGATTGCTGACTACTTAGAAGCGGTTGTGGTTGTTGATCCAGAGGAGTTCCCGGATGCCCCCAGCTTGCGGGTATGGCACGATGGTCGCGAGCTGCGCCGGGATCAGAATGTTGAGATCGGTCGAGTAGAGGGTGAGCTGAAGGAGCAAAAGCTGACCAATGCCAAGGGTATGGCAGAGCGCCTAAATGCTGACTTGATCATCTATGGCGATATTGACACTCGCCCGGTCCCGGCTCAGATCACGCTGGAGTTCTGGGTTAGCCCGCGAGGGGAGTACCGCTTTGAAGAGATTTTAGGCAACTACCAGATCAGTTCGCCCATCCCGGTGTTGGATCCGGCTGATCCCGGTGTTGAGGTCCAACCGGAGTTGGGGCGCCAAGCGCGCACGATTGCGCATCTGGCGATTGGATTGACTTATGTATATCTGGGAGATACGGAAAAGGCTTTAGAAGGTTTCCAATCCGCCGTTGAGCTCTCACCGGATTCCGAGATTGTGCAGTTTTTTCTGGGTCGCGAGTATCTCTTTCTAGCGAGTCAGGCTTCTGAGGAAGATCAGGATTACGTCCGCGCCGCCGAGAAAGCCTTTCAAGAAGCCCTGCGCATTAACGAGGACTACGCTCGAGCTTACATCGGTTTAGGGAGCGTCTTTTTCGATCGCGCACAAAACACTTTAGCGCGGTCTGGCAACCAAGTTACTCCGGAGGAGTTCCTGGGTATATCGGACCTTATTGAAAAAGCGATCGATGCCTATTCTCAAGTGCTGGAGTTGGAAGCTAGTATGGAAGATCACGGCGTCCCAGTAGATGATATCGCTCAACTGGGTCTAGGAATCAGCTACCGCCTGCGTAGCGAGGCCAATTATTACCTCGCCGAAGAGCAGCAGGCGGTTCAGGACGTTGATCTGGCAATTAAAACATTACAGAACCTGCCTAAACGCTTCCAAGATTTAATGCTCGACCGTTACTTGACTCAAAGCTATGAAGCCTTGGGTACGGCTTACCATTGGCGCGCTTTTTTGGCTGAGACGCAGGCTCAATTTGAGCAAAGTTTGCTTCTATATCAACAGGCTGCTTCTTATTACGACTTGTGCATCGAAATGGCAGAAGTTTCACCAGACGCGATCATCAAACAGGATATCGTCGCTGAGAATTGCCAACCCCAGCGGGAGCAAGTTAAAGAAGTGATCGATTCTTTTAGCGGAGGAGAAGGATGAGGAAGAAGAGGTGGATTTGGATACTCTACATTGGCTTGATTAGCGTTTTGCTTTCGGGGTGTAACCTTCTAGCTGTTCCAGCAACCGACACACTTACCCCCGATATACGCCCCTTCCTGACGCAGACCGCGGTGGAGATCGCCCTACAGACTTTGAGTGCCCCCACTAACACTTCGCAATCTCTTGAGGTCCCAACCGAAACTGCCATTGAGAGTGAAGCACCCGCAGACACGCAGGAAACGATCGAAACTCCCATCAGCACCTTAGAAGCTGCGACCCTCACCCCGACTGAGGGTCCTCTCTGCACGCTGCTGCTCAGCCTGAACTTCCGCTCGGGTCCTGGCTTGGCTTACCGCCCACCCATCAGGGCGCTGCCCGAAGGAGCCGAGGTTATCCCGCAAGGGTTTAATCCCCAAGGTGTTCCTGGTGGCCCGTGGGTTCAGGCAATGGAACCTGTTGAAAATCAAGTCGGCTGGTTGAGCGCAGGGGAGCAGTTCATCTCCTGTAATATTGACCTGACAACTTTACCGTCGGTTGCAGTGGCGCCGCCCTCTCCTCCGCCCCCGCCCGAGGTGGTGAACTCGCTGCCGGACGGGGAATTCCCAGATAGTTTCGTATTTGAGGAGGTTTTTGATCCCAACATCCTATTGCGCATGATTGTGTTTGACTCCGACTTCGGGGATAGCGACGGAGATGGCATTAAGATGGTAGAGTTCAGCGTTACGGATCAAGACGGGAATCTGGTCTACCAGTTCACGGAGCAGAACGCCGGTTTCTGCATCTTTGGCGGTGGTGAGCCCGACTGCAATCCCTGGGTGATCGAGGATACTTTCCACAAGTGGGAGCCCGGGGGGGATCGCGCCGATAGTGGAACCTATGAATTGCGCGTCACCATCACAAACGAAGCTGATGAGGTCGGTTCTTGGTCTTATGAATTGGTGATCGATTTCCCGTAGTATACATTTTTAACGGCCAATCCCGGTCCACCCTTACCCTTGAACAGCGTAAATCCTAATTGTTTAGCTGAACTCGGGGTATTGGTTCAGCTCTGACACAAAAAAATCGGACCGCTCTATCGAGGCGTTTCTAATATGCGTCTCGATAAGGGTATAATATTTGTTACGGTGTGGCATTGCCAATTTGATGTGCGCGGGGGCATATCCCCAGTCCAATCGAAAAACCCTGCAATCTCCCCACACTTCACCTTCAACTGTGTACATCCATTACATCAAAATTAGAATCGAATCCAGAAGGGAAA
>JASFVL010000195.1:0-7255 GCA_050049875.1 Anaerolineales bacterium | reverse complement strand
TACATCCTAAGGCGACCTTCCCCTGGTATGACCTTGGGGGGAGGAGAAATCGTGGATCCGCACCCCAAAGGTCGCCATAAACGATTCTCTAAGCGTACATTGACACGTCTCGAGGCGTTAAAAAGGGGGTCACCCGAAGATGTCTTATATCAATTAATTCATGGCTTAGGGTCAGTGACCCTTGAAGAAGCTACCACTTTATCTTCACTCCAGGTGAACGTAGTTGATCGTGCAGTTCGAAACTTAATCGCTGGTGGACAAATCATCCTACTAGATAGGCAAAACCAGCGCACACAAAAAGATACCCTGGTGGTTAGTGTAAGTTTTTGGGATGAAAATAAGGGCCGCATCGCTCAAGAGCTTATCGGTTACCATCGCCAGTATCCTTTACGGGTGGGTATGCCTAAGGAAGAATTGAAGAGTCGTTTAGGTTTGCCAATCCGGGTATTCGCTGCTTTAATCGCCCGACTTGTCAGAGAAGGTAAAATAGTTGAGAAGGGCCCTCATGTTCATCATCCCGACCACGAAATCCAGTATACATCTGAACAAAAAAAACGAGTGGAAACATTGTTGGATAGATTTTCATCTAGTCCTTATTCCCCTCCTACTATCAAGGAAAGTTTAGATTTTGTTGGGGATGAGATATACAATTCACTGGTTTATCGAGAAGAGTTAATACCTGTATCAGATGAAGTGGTTTTCCGAAAAGAAGATTACCATCTTATAGTCAATGATGTTCGAGATCATTTGGAACGTGAAGGCACCATTAGAGTCGCACAGTTGCGCGATCAATTGAAAACTAGCAGGCGTTATGTCTTAGCGCTGCTTGAATATCTCGATGATCAGGGGATAACAGTTCGGGTGGGGGATGTACGCCGACTAAAATAATAAACTAATTCTAAATCTTGGAGGATTTGTTATTTCAAGCGGTAACCACGCATCTCGTTGTTAAAGATCCATCCAACGACTTCTCCAATTCGGATATCTTCATACAGATATGCTTCACGATCTACTGCAGCAGAGCCTCTTCCTATTAGTTTCAATTTCGCTCTCAGCATGATCGAAAATCTTTCTTGCCAGTGTGCCATATTCTTTTGGCGTAGATCAACCCATCCTTTATCTGCCCAGCGATCTAAATCACCATGATTGATCGACAGTTCATTCCGCCCTGCAACCTCCGGGATCCGAATAAATACTCCTCTACGGATAGTTTTTCCATCAGCTAAAAGAATTGGGATACCTACAGATGTAATCAGATTTTGCACTGAGGGGTTATTTTCGATATAACTCATCACCCCTTCAGATAATTCTTCCTGAGTACTTTCGAGAACCGCCTCTAATCTTCCATACACTTGTTTTAACAAGAATGCCTCCCAGAGAAGCTTAGAAAGTTCTGGAGGTCCCAATTCCCCGAGAGCCACACTCGGTGTTTGTGTTTCTTCTTCTAGACGGGTGAGGTCTTCTAGTGCTTGACGTCGCAGATAACCTGCTCTGTAGGTTGGTCCCATAATAGAGCCATCAATCGCTGCAATGACGTCTTTACCTGTGTTAACACCACGCACTTCTAACTCAACGACCCTAGCAATTTCCTCTGGTGTCATAAATTCCATTTGACGTAGAGCAGTTATGGCTTCGAATTCACCCTTTGCGAAGACACCATTTTCTCCTGTGTCTACGACAACCATTTTTAATTTGCCAATTTCATCTAAATCATCTTCACTTAATTTCAGATTTATATAGTTATCTAACTTTTCCTCTATACTATTGTGGATATATGCTGTTTTTCCTCTCCGGTGAATGGTGCGTTGGGTGATATCAATCCAGCCCACCATCGCTGCGGGTTTGATCTCTTTGATAACTGGAGGAAGGCTATTACTCTCATCTGGGGGTGTACGTGCCATCAGAAACATTAATCCAGTATGTGCGAATGCGATGGCTGTTTTGGACATCAGTTTTGAACTAGGTTTATCCTCCCCATGGGTGTAAGGGATATTCAACCCCATCCCGCCAGTTCCGGTAGTTCCCACTTTGAGGTAAAGCCTTGTACCCGCTTCCCTAATTGCACGATTTAGTAAAACTACGTGTCTAATTAATTGTGGGATATACTGCGAGATCATTAAAGTCTCGAAGGATTCGATGAGAGCTTCTTTTTGTTGAGGCGTGATTAATTGGTTGGCATCAGTGCTCTTTAGAAATGATTCTAGTTCTCGATGCGAGATTTCAGTTGCTGTGTATATATCTTGATAACTGATCGCAGTGGCTGTGTTTATCGAATCAATGATCACGTCCGGTTTATGATCTAAAATCAATTGAACTAATTGTGATTTTTTATATGCTTGATTGGCATCACCGAATAGATCAGCGAACAAATCCGCACGATATTCTGGTATTTCCAGGATTTGACGCCGACTTAGACGCTGTTGGCGATCATCCACGTTCAACTGACTTCGTATGAAAACATCCCCCCAAAATCCGACAAATTCGATTCCCGGGAATCCCTTCTCGAGTATGTGTATGGCCTCGCGAACTTCTTGTTGGTAGAGAGATGCGATGATTATTTTTTTGGGTTTAAGACGGCGTGCGATTCGCTGAGTGATTTGAAAGCCAATCATTCCCCCTCCCCCCAAGATTAAAAAGCTATCTTTAGGCATTTAAATGCTCCATGATATTTGTCTTGGCAGACTGGAAATTAAGTCGCTTAAACAGTAATTCCTATTTATATTTGCCATAAACCCAATTACCCCCAACCATTGTGCCTATGAGTTTGATTTGCCTCAATAATTCTGGTTCGCATGTAAATGGGTCTACATCTAGAACAATTAAATCAGCCAGGAAACCTGGTGACAGTATTCCCAAACGGTTTTCCATTCTCCCAGCATATGCAGGTCCAGCCGTATAAGCAAGGATTGCTTCATGAATGGAGAGTCTTTGTTGTGGATACCAACCATTGGGACCGGGGTAACCATTTTCCCTACGCCTTGTCACTGCCGCATGAATCCCCCAAAAGGGATTAGGAGACTCAACAGGTGCGTCTGATCCAAAAGCTAAGATTGCTCCATGGTTTAATTGTGTTTTAAATGCGTAGGCGTTGGATGATCTCTCACCCCAATATTTATCGGCCATTAACATATCCGATGTGGCGTGGATAGGTTGCATTGATGCGATAATCCCTAGATGGGATAGCCTATTTTCATCGTGGGGGTGAATCAGTTGAACGTGTTCAATTCTGTGCCTCAACGGTTGATTCAAGATGCCATTTTTTACTAATTTATTCTCATATGCACGTAGGTTTTCAAAAGCGTTGAGAACAGCATGGTTAGCCTGATCTCCTATCGCATGGATACACATTCCAAGACCGTTATGGGCTGCTTGACGACTCTTCTCGAGTAGTGTCTCCTCATCTAGCAGCAACATTCCGAAGTTGTTTTCATCTCCCTGGTAGGGTTTTAACATCGCTGCTGTCTGTGGGCCTAAAGCGCCATCTGCAAATGCTTTTACACCACCGATCCGTAAAAAATCGTCACCGAATCCACTTCTAATCCCGAGTGCAATTGCGTGATCCAGGTTATCAATTGGGATGTTTTTGACAACACGGATATTTAATTTTTTTTGATCATGAAGGGTCTGAAGTGCTGCAAAACACCTGTCCCGATCGAAGTCGTGGACACCTGTTAATCCAAGTCTGTGAAGGTGACTTTGTGCTTCGAGTAGTGATTCTGATAACTCAACGATGTTCTGAATAGGGATGACATCTGATACCAATTTCATAGCACCTTCAAACAGGATACCGTTAGGATTGCCTTTGTGATCTCGCCCTATGTGGCCATCAGGTGGGTCGGGCGTATGCTGGGTTATTCTTGCACCTTCTAGAGCTGCTGAATTAACCCATGCAGCGTGTAGCGATTTCGCTGTTAAATATACAGGTTGATGAGGGGCTACAGCATCTAATTCTTCGGCACTACCAAATCCATCAGCCCAATTATTCTGATTCCAACCATGTCCTAATATCCATTGTCCCCGTGGTGTTTTCAAGGCGCGCTTGCGGATTCTATTCAAACATTCATCTTTGGATTTAACTTCACAATCAACCTTTGAGAGACTTTCTGTGTACTGCTGGAGATGAATATGTGCATCGGTTAATCCCGGAATGATAACCCCACCATTCATATCTTGGGATACCGTAGATCCATCTTTGATAAGAGATTGGATCTCTTTGGGATCATGCAAAACTTTGACAATCTTATCGGTGTTAATCAGGATTGCCGAACCAGTAGGATGACGATCGTCTAGAGTGTAGATTCGAGCGTTATACAGAATATGCATATTCTATTGTTGTTATTTTCACCCAAGAAGATGATCTACGAGTGAATCCAATTCTTCTTCCGAGTAGTAATATATCGTTACAGACCCACCTTTTTTTCCATGTTTAAGCCGAACCTTTGTACCTAAGTGCGCACGAAGCCTCTCTTCAAGAGCTTCAACACCAGGTGATCGAATTATTTGTTTCTTTGGTTTGATTTTTTCACCACGCAATTGTTTAACCAGATCCTCTGTCTGGCGAACGTTTAGATCCTTTCTCAAAACAGTTGCGAGCGCTGCTTTCTGAGATTGTGGTGTTTCTAAAGCCAATAGTGCTCTTGCGTGTCCTTCACTGATTTTTCTTTCGTTTAAAGCAATCTTAACACTTGGTGACAGATTAAGCAGCCGAAGTGTGTTTGATACTGCAGTACGACTTTTTCCAACCCGCGAGGCTATTTCACTATGGGAAAGATCAAAGTCATCAATTAAATGTTGATACGCGTTTGCCGTTTCTAGTGGAGTCAGGTCATCTCTTTGGAGATTTTCTATCAACGCCATTTCCAAGCGTTGAAGTTCGGAGGCCTCGCGGACCAACACTGGAACTGCAGAGAGACCGGCCTGTTTGGCTGCAAGAAGCCTTCGTTCTCCAGCAATCAGAGTGTAATTATCACTCTCTCCTTGTTGGGTAACGATCAACGGTTGTATTACCCCATATTCCTTAATAGAAGTAGCAAGTTCAGATAATCTTTCTTCGTTGATCTGATCGCGGGGTTGGTGCGGGTTGGGAGTTATACGGTCTACGGATATTTCTATAACACCACCAGTCGCTGGTTCAGATTCCGTTCGTGGTATGAGGGCATCTAGGCCTCTTCCAAGTCCTGATTTCCGTTTCATGGCTATTCACCGAATGTTTTATAGTTCATTTGATAATGATTACAATCGTACTGCAGGTTGGGGTTATATGGGGAAGAACAAGTATAAATGGCTCATATAATCCCCCATACCTCCCCAGCTGCGCAACTTCTGACAGTTTATTTCTCAGATGGATAATCTTTAAGATCAGGGAGTGTGTCTATATCTAGTTGTGGCGTTGGGTATCCATCTCCTTCTAATATTTCAAGAGCTAACGATTTGTGTGCGAATGCACCGGGGGAATTTGGCGCGTACGCTGATAATGGCATACCATATGATGGGGCTTCGGCTAAACGAATATTTCGTGGAATTACTGTTTCAAAGACCTGGTTTGAAAAATAATTACGCACTTCTTCGACCACATCGCTGGATAAATTTGTGCGCCCATCAAACATTGTTAGTAAAACACCTCGGACCTTTAACTCAGGAAAAATCGCACTGCGTATGCGATCAATCGTGCTGTTCAATTGACCCAACCCTTCAAGTGCTAGGTATTCGCACTGAACAGGTATGATTACGCCGTCCTTTGCTGCAACGATACCGTTGAGAGTAAGCAACCCCAGAGAAGGTGGGCAATCAATTAATATGTATTCGTATCGATCGATAACCGGTTCCAGTGCTTTTTTTAGACGCAGTTCGCGAGCGATTTCATTGACTAATTCAACCTCAGCACCGGCAAGCTCGGGGCTAGCTGGTAGTAAAGATAACTTCAGGCGTGGATTGTGGAAAATATGTCTTCTTACGGTGGATGAACCGATCAAAATATCGTAGCTTCCACCCCTAACATTATGTTTGTTGAGACCCAAAGATGAAGTGGCATTAGCTTGTGGGTCAATATCTACAAGCAAGACGCGTTTGCCGTAATATGCGAGATAAGCTCCTAAATTGATGACTGTAGTGGTTTTTCCAACTCCCCCTTTCTGATTGACAAGCGTATAAACAAGACCCATATCTCAGAGTACCTCAACGCTCGCCGCTTCAACTTCTTCAGGTTTGGGTACCCCATCCAATCCATCGCGCGTAACTGAAATGGCTGCTAATTCTGTTGCAAAACGGGCAGATTCCCAAGGATCGCGAGTTTTATTTAATCTTATGAAAAAAGCAGTAGCAAAAATGTCTCCTGCGCCGGTTGAATCCCCTTCGTAAATTGTTGAAGGGCGAAAGCGCCTCACGTCTCCATGCCAATATAATCTGGAACCTTTACTTCCTTCCGTGATCACAAAAACTGGACAAGCAACTATCAACTCGTTAATGCGACTTTCGTCACCATCTACATCTTCTAGACTGATTACTGCTGCTTCTGTTCGATTCAACATAAAGGAAGCTTCAGGCCATTCTGATGATCGGATATTTCCTTTTCGATCCCAACTTCGCATCCAACCTTGAGGTGTCAAACCAATGAATGAATTTGGAAAGATACGGACTAAATAGGGTTCTACCTCTTGGAGAATCGGTGCAAGGTGGACAATCGGAGAATTGCGCCAGACTTCTGGGATCATGTGAGGTGCGATTGGATTGGCTATGTGATGAACAACTTGCACTCTGCCGTCAGGCGTTTCGGTATTTTCAAATGTAGTGCTGCTTTCTGCTGGATCGTTGATTATGGGAATGTACTGTAATTTTTCTAAAGGGATTTCAGCGCCCCATGAAGTAACCACTCCTACTCGGAGTCCTAGAGCTTGGGCAGTTAATGCTGCATAGGTTGCCGTGCCTCCAAGGCGGACACCTTCTTTAGTTATATCTCTAGCTATATGACCGATTACAAGATAATCAACTGGTTCGAGGTGAGTAATATTGTACATAGTGGAATTATACTTGAGTTTCTATGTCTCACAATTTTCGAGTCAAACATCATAATAGTTTATAGCGGGATTTTTTCATACCCCAGCGATCATTATACACAATTTTCTTTAATAACTTGAGTTTTGCGATTTTAAGCCCAAAATGAGGTACGATGGTCTAAAACCCGACCCGAGGGTAGACCATGCGAGTACCCATTGTCGAATATCCACAGGTTGTACGGCAGAATTTGCCACAGTTTGAG
>JASFVL010000194.1:0-7276 GCA_050049875.1 Anaerolineales bacterium | reverse complement strand
CCAGGCGAACGGGAGGCGCTGGAATCCTTCATGAAGCTCGTTGGAATCGAATTTGGAGAAGACTGAATGAACATCTTCATAATCCGTATTTTCATTTACACGATCCTTCCAATCTTGGCAGCTGGGACCCTGATCGTGATTGATAAAAGTGCGCACAGCCGCGCACGAAAATACGAGATATTTCTGATCTATCTATTTGGCCTCGGTGTGACTGGAAGCGGAATCGGTGGTGCCTTCGGGCATTTGTTCTTGTCAGATATCGTAGCAGAATCAGTAGGATGGCCCTCAGGAAGTCCTTTCCAGTTAGAAATGGGTTTCGCCAACCTGGCACTAGGCTTTCTAGGCGCTGTGGCGATAAGCCGCCGGGATGGCTTCCGAGAAGCTACCGTTTTGGCTGCCACCACCCTTGGGTTCGGTGCCACAATCGTTCATTTCATCGACATTCTCCAAACTGGCAACCTGGCCCCAGGAAATACCCTTCAAAATGTGAGCAACATCCTGCGTCCAGTCATGCTAATCTTGTTCTTGATCGCCAGTCGACGGGTTGAGCGCTCAGCGGATAGCGAAACCCACCGAATAGGATTTGAAATCTGGCGGGTACCAAGAATTCAGTCTGCCGTTGTGATGACTATTAGCGTCGCCACGGGTTTCGGCCTTGGTTTTGGATTCAATCGAACCGTGACTGGAACAATATTGGGCATCTTGGTGGGAGGGGTTATCGCTAGCTTTATCATCCTACGGGGGTCTGGGGAAATCGACGATACAGCCTGATGGAATCGAACCTATCCCTCTTCGACCGAGTCATCAGCCGCCCTCGTCCTGCTTGGGTCATCGTGGTGGTCGCATTCGTACTTTTGCTCACCCCATTTGCAGCCGCGTACGCGGATGGCCTCTTGAACGAACTTCTCGATACAAATCATTGGCGCGGACTGCTGATCCCACCCAGCGTGATTCTTTACATCTGGATCGTCGCCCCAATAATGGGCAAGATGGAATCCAATGTGATCTCGTCGATTCGCCCCATTGTGAAGGTTGACAGCGAAGAATTTGAACGTTTAGTCAACCAGGCTAGGACGATGAACCCGCGCAATGAGATAGTCGCCATTGGCGCAGGTCTTTTATTTGGACTCCTATATACATTCGGGAACTCGGATACATCGCTTTCGTGGACAACAATATACTGGTTCCTCTTCTCTCCAGCGATGTACGCGCTACTGGCATGGACTATATATGTGGCGCTGGCCGGAACCAGATTGACAACTGCACTCCTAGGTCACCCCTTACGGGTAGATCCTTTTGACGTCACACCTTTTGAACCAATCGGCCGACAAAGTCTGTTCGCAGCTTTGGTCTTCGTTGGTGGCATCACGCTGAGCTTAGTGTTCGTAGCCTTTGAATCTGAGAGCCTCATCCAACCAGCGTTTTGGTTAATATACGCACCTTTATTGTCAGTACCTATTTTGATCTTCTTCCTGAACATGATTCCCACCCATAGAGTTATAGCAGCAGCCAAGGCAAGCGAACTGGAAGCTGTGCGAAGGCATATTCTGCGCTCTTGCCGGGAACTGCTGGAGCGATTGGAGCGGAACCAAGACTCAGGGAAATTACCCGCAGAGATCAACGCCTTAGGGGTTTACGAACGCCGGCTTAAGTCAACGCGCACCTGGCCCTACAATACGGCTATGCTGCGCACCCTTTTCTTTTCCGTCCTTTTCCCCATCGGAACCGTTTTGTTACGCGTCATCGGGGAAGCACTGGTTGATTGAATAATTGTAAAGCAAGCTTGACATTTTGTCATTAATATTGTATACTAGGATGTAAAGCAAGCTTTACCAATAATGAGTATGATATGGGTGAGAAAATAGACAACCGGATTAAAGAACACCGCCTTCAAAATGAGTTGACTCAAGAGGAGTTAGGGCAAGCTGTTGGCGTTTCACGACAAAGTATCAACGCAATCGAACGCGGCCGATATATCCCAAGCTTACCCTTGGCGTTGAAATTTGCACGGTATTTCAAGCGACCGATTGAAGAGCTCTTCACGCTACAGGAGGAAGACGAATGATTGATCGCATCCTCGACAAAGTGTTCAACATCGACGAACGCTTTATCATGCATCGTTACTATTCAACCCGTTGGGCGATCGCTGTAGGATTGCTGATGATGGGTGTGTGGCTCTTATACGAATTCTATATCAATGGCAACTTGCGGATGGACTTAATGGTTATCCTGGGAGCCATGGGTTTGACTAAGATTTTGGCTATGTTCTATTACCGCATCACCCAATAGCACCCCTTCTCAAGGATTTGGAAGGATTTCCATGATAGCAAAGAAAAAATTCCAAGATCGCAGATTCGTCATTACGGTAGGACAGATCACCTTCTTGATAGGTATACTGCTATCGAGAGCATTGGATAGAGGGTTTCTAGCCATGGCGCTGAAAAACGCTCTCTCCGGCGGAGCCTTGTTATCCGGCCTCCAGGGGTTGGCAGACGGACTTGCGGGCTTTTTACTGGCAGTTTCAATTTTAATGAACCTAAGAGGTTTACAACTCTCGAGGAGCTAAGGTAGTTGACACTCTTGGTAAGATTGCTCCCAATCTCTTTCCCCACCAGGGCGCCACACATTAAGCAAGTATCCGTTGCGCAACAAGCCATACCCATGATCAACTGTCAAGCTGGTTAACGGTTCGTTCAGGGTCTTCAGTAAGCCATTCATCATTGGCGTGGTAGGTAGAACGGACCGCGCGTCACTAATCTAAGAGGGGTCTCGATGAACTCGATATGCTGCCCTCGTCTATAGATTGGAACCTCCCAAATCATTCCCCTTGCCCCCAGCGCGGTTTCCTTGTAAAATAAAAACAAATGTTCTGAATCTGCAGATATAACAACATTCCTACCCTTTAAAAAGCAAAAATTCTAACATAACTATGTCTCTAGATTTCCAGCAACTCCATCAGCAGATTAAGCAATGGGGTGAACGCGCCCCTCAACGTGAGCAGCGAATTCAGAGCTTGCTCCAGAAGACGAGATCACTCTTGGAAGAAAACGCTCGCTCAATTGACCAAGTGCGAGAGAAGATTGAGCGCGCCGCTACCCTAGTCCCCTCTCTCCGATGTGCCATCCCAAAGCAAGAATATCTAACCGCTAGTAGTCCCATTCCCCAATCCATCACGGAGGCAACAATTATCGCTGCCGATGGTTCCCAAATCAACCCCGACCGTCACGGCGCTTTCGACTATTGTTTGGTAAACGTAGGGGCCATTTTGCTCGAAGCTGACCGTCTCAATGTCCCAAAACCTGTGATCCAAACACGTCTCTTCTACGATGATGAGCTGTATACCTCCACTGGTGTAATGACCGAAGGGATCATCGCCCTGATTCGCGACCAACGTGAGCGTGAGGTTTTAGCGGAAATAGCTCAAGACGCTAAGAAGCCAGTGATTACCTTCACAGATGGTCCGATCGAGCTTTGGGAGGGCGAACAATCACGGGAATTCTCCCAACGATTCCAGAGGTACCTAAGAGCCCTCTCCCATCTACACGAACTCGGTGCAATCACAGCTGGGTATGTGGAGAAACCACGCTCCGATCTGGTGGTGCGTATGTTGGAGGTTATAGATCTACCGGATGAGGGGCTGGAACGTGCTGGAAAGGAGCGCCTATTACGCGGGGTGCGCGACACAGACCTTTACTCCGATTATCTTGGTCCTGGGGATCGTTCAGCAATATTTGAGATACAGTCGAAAAGCGCGCCCAAATACGAGGCTGAGCTTTCCCTACACTTCTTTTATTTAAACGTTTCCCCAAATCCCGAGAATCCTTGGTTGGTGCGGGTGGAGATCCCAGCCTGGGTCGGGAAGGATGAAACCATGCTAGATCAACTGCATAGAGCCCTGATGGATCAATGCAGTATACTCGGAAACCAACCATACCCCTATCTTCTACACCGCGCTCACGAGATTGCCCTGGTGACAAAGAGCGAAAAAGACCAATTGGAACAGATGATCGCCATCGAGCTGCGTAGTAAAGGTGTGGTGGTTGCCCGAAAATCGCCAAAACAAGTACACAAAGATCATGGATGAGGTGTACAGATGAACGGAATTCAAATTGGACGTCTACTCCGGGCCAGCACAAGTGAGTTTGTGGTGGGTTGTCACGTTTCTCAAATGGAGGCGCCCGCTCTGGGAGCGCTGGTGCGCGCTCCCTTGGGGGATGGTTACCAGGTGTATGGGTTGATCCACGATATCCACATTGAAGATGATGGTTTGGTCCGCCAACTGGTCACCAGTGAGGGGGTCGATGAAGCAGTGATCGCCGATAACCGAATGAACCGCAACGTTCCGGTTGAGATCAGCGTTCTGACCCTGGGATACCGACAAGGAGAGCGCGTCAGGCATTTGCTACCGCCGCGTCCACCCCTCAGCTTGGATGTGATCCACCTATGTGATCTAGCTGAACTACGAGATTTTACAGCTAAGGGTCGTTTTGGCTACTTCCGCCACATCCTGCGAGCCCGTGATCTACCCGTTGGCGAACTCCTGGCTGCCCACTTCGAACAAGCCCAAGAAGCGCACGCCTCTACAGGGGATCACGAATGGTCCCAACGCGCTACCAAGGAGCTGATCACACTGCTGCGCGATGACTACCAAACCCTGATGAGCGTTCTCAGCACAATTGCTGAAGTATCTGTATAACCACAAAGGACGCAAAGGGGAAACTGCTAATGTCAAAGAGAACTTTTGACCCAGTTCCAGATGTATTAATTATTCTTAGTTAACCTTCGTGTCCTTTGTGTTAGAAAATCTGAGAAAAGTTATGGAAAACAATCAAAAATCCCCTATCGGATATCTTGTAGGAGGGGGGCTGAGGGAGAACTTGCGGGTACGGCTCAAGGTACCCTCCCAACTAGTGCAGGAAGGCGCTTTCGTAGTGATCGAGAGCGAGGACTGGCAATTCTACGGGTTGGTGACGGACCTTCGGTTGGGTGCAACCGATCCCCGCTTCGCTGACGAACAGAGTGAGGAGCGGCTGCCAACTACTGTAGCCCAACTGTTGCACGGGCAAACTTTGTTCACCGATCTAGAGGTGCTCCCCGCGCTGATGTTGGAAACTGGTCCTGAACCAGGGACAAGCGAGTACCAGCAGTGGAGAGCAGAATTAGACTCCGGGTTGCGACCAGAGCCCACACCGCTGCCTGTCAAAACCATACCCCCACACCACGCCCCGGTGCGCCTGGCTTCTGCTGGTGATATCGCCGAAATCTTTGGTAAGGAGAAAGAGGGTTATTTTATTATCGGGCACACTCGCGAACAGCTCCACCCAGTTCGAATCAACTTGCCTAAATTCGTACAGCGCTCATCGGGAATCTTCGGGGCTACAGGGACAGGTAAATCCTTCCTCACCCGACTGGTGCTGGCTGGATTAATTAACGATAATACTGCTTCAGTGCTGGTGTTCGACATGCACAACGAATACGGTTTTGACGATACGGCGTCTGACAGCGGTGAGCGGGTCATCGGTCTAAAAACAAAGTTCCCCGCTAAGGTGCGGGTGGTCGGTCTGGGGCAGGGTGCCCAGATTCGGGGGCAGACCCCCGACTTCAACCTGGAGATCGCCATGAGCGATATCCAACCCCAAGACATCGAACTGCTCACACGCGAACTCAATCTGCGTGAGACAACGCCTACTACTTTGGATGCGCTGGTCGCTACTTTCGGTCGCAAAGAATGGTTCACTCGATTTCGCGCCATGAAGGTCGGCGCCACAGTGGAGGATGAGGAGGGCAAGCGTGTGCCAGCGCCAAACAGCGTCGAGGCTTGGGCGAAGCGAGCCGGTGTACATCTAGAAGCAGCCAAAGGGCTGCACTCAAAGCTGGGACCGCTCTTCCGCAAACCCTATATTCTGGAAAAGCCAGCCGCTGACGGTGTTGGTGAGATCGTCAAAGCCTTAGACGCCGGTCAGCACGTGGTGCTATCCTTTGGCAAGCACGAGACAGACCTGGACTACTTACTGGTGAGCAACTTGCTAACAAGAAAGATTCGCGACACCTGGGAGCAGCGCACCAACCGCTACCGCTCATCCGGGAGGGACGAACCACAAGCACTGGTCATCGTATTGGAAGAAGCACATAAACTGCTCAATCGGGAAATGGCCGCCCAAACAACTTTCAGCACCATCGCTCGGGAATTACGCAAATATTATGTGACCCTATTAATCGTTGACCAGCGCCCCTCCCAGATATACGACGAAGTCATGTCCCAGTTGGGAACGCGCATCTCCGGATGGCTGGGGGATGACGACGATATTCATGCCGTGCTCTCCGGTCTGGCAGGGCGCCAAGCGCTGCGCGGGATGCTGGCGCGTTTGCAGCCTAAAGAGGAAGTCCTTCTATTGGGTTGGGGCGTACCCATGCCGCTGCCTGTGCGTTCCCGCCGCTATGACGAAACATTTTGGAACGAGATGCTGGGAAAGTCAGGCAGAGGGCGAGATCCCGACGAGATCATCAAGGAATTAGGGTTCTAACAAAATCTAGCCCCGCTTCAGCACTTTGTAAAAGGAAAATATGATTGCACAAGGACTCTTCATCCGGCGTCTAGCGCCGACCGATTGGGGGGAATGGCTACGGTTGCGGGATGCACTATGGCCTGATACGAAAACCGAGGAGCAGCGCAGCGAGATGCACGAGATTCTCGACGACCCGCAAAAGAACGCTGTCTTTGTTGCGGTTCGCCCTGGAGGTGGCTTGGGCGGATTCTTGGAGGTTTCGCTGCGCCCTATCGCGGTGGGCTGTGATACTCAACCCATTGGCTATATCGAAGGCTGGTTCGTCGACCCAGATTTACGGCGCCAAGGCGTTGGGGAAGAATTGGTCACAGCTGCCGAAGAATGGGCAAGAGAGCACGGTTGTCTGGAAATGGCTTCGGACTGCTTAGTGGACAACCAGATCAGCCTACTAGCCCATCTAGCTCTGGGATATGCTGAAATCGAGCGTTTGATTCACTTTAAAAAACGGCTTGCCCAAAGATAAAATCAATGAGGAGCGCACAAATTGGTTGCGATGATATATGAGAGTTTACCCAGTAATGAAGATATCCCAATTCTTGGACTTGGCACCTGGGGCATGGGTGGAAGCATGTCTCCCAAAACCTCCAGGGATGATGAGGTGCGCTCTGCACTGCGTAAGGCCCTCGAGATGGGATACACCCACATCGACACCGCTGAAATGTATGCAAACGGTCACACGGAAGAATTGATCGGTCAAGTCATACAAGATT
>JASFVL010000017.1:0-27374 GCA_050049875.1 Anaerolineales bacterium | reverse complement strand
GCCCTTGCTTTGTATTTAATAGACCATTCAGATCGCCTTTGGCGACAGAACTCCCCTGAAATATATGATATATATCACTTGTATACTCTAAATTCTCCTCATAATATATTAGGCGAGTAATTATGAAGCAAATCATCGAACTCAAGGAGAAAAAAGTTAATGCCTGGCTTTACCCCGGGACGCCGCTGGCAACCCCCCTATTACCCCTTCAAAAGAGAACCGTTTGGACGCCGTCTGCTAGCTGGAGTCGAGCGGGCCGTAAAAGGTCCCCTATTCGGCTGCCGAATGTGCGGCAACTGCCTGCTGCAGGAAACTGCTTTTATTTGTCCTATGGAGTGCCCTAAGGGTTTGCGAAATGGCCCCTGTGGAGGCTCCACACCTGAGAGTTGTTACGTAGACCCCACCCGCCCCTGCATTTGGTATCACATTTACGACCGATCGATCCGTATGGATCGTGAAGACACCTTATTAGAAGTCTTACCGCCGCTTGATTGGGATAAGGTGGGTACCGAAACCTGGGGAGATGTAGTACGCCAAATTCGCCAGGTGGGGACGAAGCGCTTCTTCAGCGCGATGCTATCCGGAAATCCAGTCGAGCGAGCCCAAGCGTGGGACTCGGTCTTCCGCCCAATCCGCCAGCCGGATTGGTGGGCTGGGGACAATGAGTACCACCCACCGGCATATGAGGGTTCCATGTCCGAATTGGAACGTCGCCTGCAAGCTGGGGAGTTCGTGGTTACATCCGAAGTCGCCCCACCGATGAGCACCGCAACAGGCAAGTTGCAGCGCAACATCAAGATGCTCAAGCCTTACGTGGCAGCTCTTAATTTCACAGATTCACCCTCCGCTACAGCGCGCATGTCCAGCCTGGCTTGCAGCAAGATCGCTCTGGAGAACGGCGCCGAACCGGTGATGCAAATCGCTGCACGAGACCGCACCCGCACAGGTCTGCAAGCTGAGGTGATCGGAGCCAGCGCTCTTGGAATGCGCAATGTCCTATGCCTCTCCGGCGACAGCGCCCGTATGGGACCTGGACCGCTAAGCCGTTCCGATGTGATCGATATCGACTCAGTGCAGATGCTGTGGATCCTAAGACGCATGCGTGACGAGGGCAAATACTTAGATGGTCGCCAGATTAAGTACCCGCCCAAGCTCTTCTTGGGAGCCGCAGGAGCGCCTTTCGCCTCTGAACCTCACTTTCAAGCCATCCGGGAACACAAGAAAATCAACGCTGGCGCACAGTTCTCCCAGACCAACCTGGTTTACGACCCCGATGGCCTAGATGTTTGGCTTAACGAACTAGCTAAGCGCAATATTCTCGACAAGGTCTACATTCTGATTGGGATCACCCCGCTGAAGAGTCTGCGAATGGCGGAATATATGCACCACAAAGTGCCTGGAGTGACCATTCCAAACCACATCCTGAACAGATTAGAGAAAGCTGAAGACGGCGTTGAGGAAGAGGGCGTTGCCATCGCCCTGGAATTAATCGAAGCCATCAAGGGGAAAGAGGGCGTCAACGGGATTCACCTCATGGCTGTGGGATGGGAGTCCATCGTCCCCCGCATCGTCACCGAAGCCGGTTTACTGCCTCATAACTATGTATCCCCGGAAACAGAAGAAGAAATACCAGTAGCATTCCCCGTCCACTAAAAAAAACAATTGTAAATCCAGGTCGTATCGGTCACTTCATGAGACCGATACGACCTTTTTTCATATGAAAGATACCAAAAGGCAAAGTGAAATTTGTCACTTGCCGAGGAGCAACACTTGCGTTACCCTAATGTTCTAATATCCAGAAGCTTGAGTAAATAATAAAACACCAATGGCAACTTTACGACTGTAAATGTCGTCTTGGGAGAGCAAAACTTATGAGCGAGTTACGTATTGATGCATTACTACCCGCCGAAATGGCGCGACGGGCTGAATACATTGGCGTGCGCAAGGCGGAAGCCCCAGCGCTGCGCATGTTCGCCCTGGCTCTACTAGCTGGGGCTTTTATCGCTCTAGGAGCGGTTTTCGCCACCACCATCGCCACCGGCACAACCGGGGTCTGGCCTTTTGGGGTTACAAAGTTACTCGTCGGTCTGGTCTTCTGTCTCGGATTGATCCTGGTAATCGTGGGGGGAGCCGAGCTTTTCACGGGCAACAACCTGATCGTAATGGCTTGGGCGAATGGCAAGGTATCGACACGTGCTTTATTACGAAATTGGGGTATCGTCTATATGGGCAACTTTGTCGGTTCGTTTGGCACCGCAATCCTGATCTATATCAGCAAGCAATACACCTTCGGGAGCAACGGAGTGGGCACCACCGCCCTCAACATCGCCATCGGCAAGGTCCAATTGGGCTTTCTTCAAGCAATTGCCTTGGGCACCCTGTGCAACGCCCTAGTTTGCTTAGCGGTTTGGCTAACTTTCAGCGCTCGCAGCACGGTGGACAAGATCACCGCGATCATCTTCCCGATCGCCGCTTTTGTGGCTGCAGGCTTCGAACACAGTGTCGCAAATATGTATTTCATCCCTATCGGTTTACTGATCAAAACCCTCGACCCCACCTTTGCAGCTAGTACAGCTATCAACTTAACGGACCTCACTTGGGGCAGTTTTGTGATTAACAATTTACTACCAGTCACCATCGGCAATATTATCGGCGGTTCCCTGTTCGTCGCTGGAATTTATTGGGCCATCTTCCTGCGCCAGGCAGAGAGATAAAAGCATCAACCAACTATCATACAGCCGTATCCAAAAGGTTAATGATATCTTACCGGATTTTCCGGGCAAGGAATGGAAAACCAATGACCAAAGCCTATATTTTGATCAATATCCGCACGGGTGAGATCCACAACGTGGTCCGCCAACTAGAGCGCGTGGAAGGTGTTATAGATGCCAATATGACTTTCGGACCCTACGACGCTGTAGCCGTGGTAGAAGCCAATGACATCCCACACCTCGGTCGCATTTTAGACACAGCCATTCAACCGATCCCAGGCGTTTTCGAGACGCTGACCTGTCTGGCAGTTGAGAATTAGAAGACGAATTTTGCGGGTTCATACTCAGCAAGGATGATTGGATATTTCACATTTCCGACTCCTAAATAGATTTAATTTATCTTTATGCGGGGTGATGATCGCGGAAATTCTCTTCTTCAATACAGCGATCTGGTAAACCAACCAATCCCCATCATCCAGTTACTGGACACGGCGCGTTTCGAACACACTCAGAAATTCTAATTATGTCCGCATTTGAGTTACAATGCACTTTCACGAAGCACCCGTGGAGCAGTACAGAGTACATCTCCATTTCAATGCTTTCGGAAAAAGTCCGTTGTTACTACTCCATTTAGAATTGCTATAAACACGTGTGCACGCAAGACTTGTTAGGAAGAAGAACGTGGGGTGTGTTTTTGGGCGGCTGAGCCGCCCAAAAACACACCCCACTTAATTCCCTTTGACAACATTTTAGTGCACACCCAAACACCCCACGGGCGTTTCCGCCCCTTTTCAATGTTATAATTCCTACGGGACCGTCGCAGTGATTGGGCGGTCCTCCGTTCTTGCCCTAAAAGGGAGAATTTACATGGGTACTTCCAGATCCCTTCCAGATGATTTGCCCCACCCCTTAGAGACGCGCATATCCGAACTGCGTGCTAAATTACAGAATTCAGAACCCCATCGGCTAACCGCTCGCACGGGAGCCCGGTATCAGCCCAGAGATGAAGGTGGCGGAACTTTCCAACTCCCCATTTGGGGTGAACAGGTCACTGTTGAATTTCCAGATTTCACCGCTCACAACTCCTTAACCGGAACTCCCGTAGACACCTTTACGCTCGCTCTATTGGCTTACTATTTTCACACCTCGGATGGCACCCCAAAAAGTGGAAATTATATCGCCTTCACGGAACTCCCTGATGGTCAGTTCTACACCCAAGCATTTCAAGGGTACACTGGTGGGGAACTCGTGCGAGTCTTTGGGAATGATTCTGGGGCATTCGTCGGGGCGGCTGAATTTCTCGGGGGGCGCAGAGAGCTATTTGGAAACGCGGCGTATTCTTTCCAAGTCCTACCTCGGGTTTCCATCATGGTTGTCTGCTGGCTGGGCGACGAGGATTTCCCCGCCTCTTATCGTGTCTTGTTCGACTCCACCATCAATCACCATCTCCCCACCGACGCTTGCGCCATCATCGGCAGTACCATAACCCGACGACTGATTAAAACTCATCACGACGCTCAAGACGTGGTATAAAAGGAGATTGAAAATCAGAATGAAAAGGACCAAACATTATGAAACTTGCAATTAGTGGTAAAGGAGGTGTAGGTAAGACCACCTTAGCGGCTTTACTTGCTCAAGTGTACGCCGATTCCGGTCGAGATGTGCTTGCGGTGGACGCTGATCCATCGCCTTGTCTCGCCGGAGCTTTGGGGTTCCCTGAGGAATTGCGCGCCAAATTACGCCCCATTGCTGAAATGGATGCGCTGATCGAGGAACGCACCGGCGCCAAACCAGGCACCATTGGCGGCTTCTTCACCCTCAACCCGCGGGTCGATGACATCCCCGAACGCTTCAGCGTCACCCATCGAGGGGTGCGTCTCCTGGAGATGGGCTCTGTGGACTTGGGCGGCTCTGGTTGTATTTGCCCGGAGAGCGCCATGCTCAAGACCCTCTTCACCCACCTGCTCTTCCGGGACGACGACGTACTCATCCTGGATATGTACGCTGGCGTCGAGCATCTGGGTCGTGCCACCGTGGACTTCGTTGATGCCATGTTGGTGGTGGTCGAGCCTACACGACGCAGTTTAGGAACAGCGGAGCAGATCAAGAAGCTGGCCAACGATATCGGTCTCTCCCGTCTGTGGCTGGTGGGCAACAAAGTTCGTAATCAAGACGAAACCACCTTCCTTGAAGTTGAAACTCCTGGTATCCCCGTCTTAGGTATGCTCCCTGCAGACCTGGCCGTTCAGGAGGCCGATCGCCTGGGCATCCCTGTCTACGACCATGTCCCAGCATTGAATGACGCTGTTAAGAGGATGGCAGAAGTCCTTAGGACATCCGATGTTTACGCAAGCTCAGCACCGTGAACAATGAGGGAATTGGGAGGATAACCTGCCAGTTCCCCCTAGACTCATCAAATACGCAAATCTTAACCAATTTATTCAACTTACAGGTAGAGCATATGACAACAACAATCGCTTTAGCTGGTAAAGGGGGCACCGGTAAAACCACTATCGCCGGTATGATCATCAAATATCTGGCTCAAAATCAATCCGGCGCTATTCTGGCGATCGACGCCGACCCCAGCAGCAACCTGAACATGGTCCTCGGTTTGGATCTGGAATGGACCATCGGGGAGATTCGCGAGGACATGTTGGAACAGGTCCAAAAATCGCTAGTTGCCAGCGGCGCAGCGATGGGATCCTTAGCCGGCGGGATCTCCAAACGCGAGTACCTGGATTATGAGGTCCGCTCAGCGCTCTCCGAAGGGGAACGTTTCGATCTAATCGCTATGGGACGTGGTGAAGGACAAGGCTGCTACTGCGCTGTAAACCATAATCTTCGTGAAGTGATCGACACCATCAGCAAGAATTATCGCTATGTAGTGATCGACAACGAGGCTGGCATGGAACACCTCAGCCGCCGGACCACCCGGGATGTCGAGCACCTGCTGATCGTCAGCGACCCCACACAGCGCGGTATTGTGGCAGCAGAACGCATCGCTGGACTACGCCACGAGCTTGAAATCAACATCGAACACGCCTATCTTATTCTCAACCGCCTTAATGGGGAGATGCCGGTCCCGCTTCAAGAACGCATCGAAGCGATAGAAGTCCCCTTTTTGGGAATCGTTCCTGCGGATTCGCAACTGGCGACCTTTGAGTTCAGCGGTCGACCACTTATAGACTTGGGGGATCAATCGCCGGTTTACCAAGCTGTGGCTGAGATGATGGAGCGGATCCTATAATCTTGCATCTTGAATGACAGAACCCGAGTTCACTCCCCTGACCTCTTACCAGGAATACGACCTGGTTGAAATGAAACGGCGGGCAGCCGACTTCTACACTGAGATGCGCAGGCGTCGTTCTATACGCCAGTTCTCAAAACGTCCCGTCCCCCTAGACATCATTGAGAACTGTCTGCGAGCTGCTGGGACTGCACCCAGCGGAGCTAACATGCAGCCCTGGCATTTCGTGGTGGTCTCCGACCCCCAGATCAAAAGGAGAATCCGCGAGGCAGCGGAGAAGGAAGAGCATGAGTTTTACCAGAAACGCGCTAGTGATGAATGGTTGGAAGCTCTAGCCCCCCTAGGAACAGATGCCAACAAACCTTTCTTGGAAACCGCCCCGATTTTGATTGCGGTTTTTTCTCAGATCTACAGACTGACGGAAACAGGCAAAAAGATCAAGCATTATTATGTCAGCGAATCGGTCGGTATTGCCTTGGGTATGCTCATCACCGCCTTCCATCACGCTGGTCTCGCCACCCTCACCCACACACCCAGCCCAATGGGATTTCTCAACGAAATCTTAGATCGCCCATCCAACGAGCGACCATTTCTATTGCTTGTTGTCGGTTATCCAGCCACTGATGCCAAGGTGCCCGTGATAAGTAAAAAATCTTTAGAAGAGATCTCCACATTTATGTGAGCGTTGTTCTAAGGTAGGAGGGACGCCATTAAAATCTCAGAACGCGTCGTAAACACAGTCATCAAAGGCTTAATCAGGCTATTCTGCCGGGTGGATGACAAACATCTGCGCAAAATTCCCAAGAAAGGGCCCCTCATTGCTGTCGCTAACCACATCAATTTCCTGGAGGTTCCCCTACTTTACACCTATCTCCAACCGCGACCCTTGACGGGTTTTGCTAAAGCAGAAACCTGGGAAAACCCCATCTTAAGACCGATCTTCAACTTGTGGGAAGCCATCCCGCTGCGGCGCGGTCAGGCGGATATGAATGCCATCCGTTTGGCTTTGGAGGCTTTGGAGGCTGGACAAATCCTTGCTATCGCCCCCGAAGGCACTCGCAGCGGAGATGGACGTTTACAGCGCGGCCACCCCGGTGTGACCATCATCGCTCAACGCAGCCAGGCGCCCATCATACCAGTAGTTTATTGGGGGGGTGAAAATTTTTGGAGCAACCTATCCAGTTTCCGACGCACGGACTTTCACATTCGAGTGGGTCAACCCTTTTACTTACAATCTGAAGAGATAAAGGTAAACCGCAAAATCCGACAGCAGATGACTGATGAAATCATGTATCAGCTATCCGCCATGCTGCCTCCCGGTTACCGCGGCGAGTACGCAGACCTATCCGCAGCCACACAATCCTACCTTCACTTCACATCCCCGAATGGGAATCAGCAGAAGTAAAAAATAGAAAGACGAACTTCATCACCCGAAAAGCACTTCTCAAAATGATTCCTTCAAGCAAATGATGTCATGGCAGATTTCGTTAGAATCCGAAAAAAGTTTAGAGATTGGCAAAAACACTACGATTCCACAGCACCCAAAACCGGAGAGTTCGCTATCCCTAGCAAAAAGGATACTTATCGGGTATGAGTTTTTGTGGTTCACCATCGGAATCTATATCTTGGAAGACGACAAAGTCAATTTTATGCACGAAGTACGAGGGACTCAGTCGCCGGAAAGTGCTATTCAACCCTTTTATCCCATTCGATCCCCACCTTCTTCCATTGGATACACTGGCGAAGGTTGGTTCGATGTCCCCAGACCACGATCGTACAATCGGATCTTTTGGATATACCAAGGCCACATGTCCACGCCTGGTTGGATTAGGGTTCTGCGCTAAAGCAAATACCGGTATGCCCAGATTAGCCAACAACTGCGCGACGGTAGCATTTATGGACTGCCAACCTTCGCCACGGACGCCGCCCGCCTCCGGGTGGGATATCCAGCGAAAAAGCATGTTGGCACTCAACTCGGTTTCCCCCATCCAGTGAGGTAAATGCACCTGCAACGCCCGTGACCAATCCCATGCGGCGATATTACACATCGACACTCTTTCTCCGGGCTCAGCTACATAGCGGGGACTATCGAAGGAGGTATACACAACTACCCTCCTCAGAGCCTCAGGGCTGCGTTCGCCGGGTCTACTGATGACTTGCGGATCGATCTTTATGGGTAAATGCCTATTCGTTGCTGCCCACTCCGAGGGGGGTAACTGCCGCTTAAGGGGTGAATATTTATTTTCATCAAACACGTAATATAAGGGGACAGCTGGAATATACCCGGTCGCAGCCAAAATTCGCTCATCTTTGCTTATTTGCCCTTCGATATCGTCTAATTCACATAGAGCACGCGTCAATTTCTCGACTTTACCCGGTTTATATGAGGCAAAATACAACCCACCTATTGCACTACCCATAAAACTTAGAAATTCCCTACGAGAGAATGCCATTCAGACTCCTTCTCTTGATTATGACCTTAGTTGGAAATAATCCCGCACTCACAGTTTTTTAGGTTTTTCAACTAAAGGTTGATTGAGTAAGTTATACTTGCCCAAATCAACAACATCCCTTCTGACAATGTCTGAATACAGACTGAAATTATAATAGGTACTGATTAAAGAATTGTGAAGGTATAATTTTTAACGTGAGTACTCATCTGATCTTCTTCATTATCTTGAGCGTAAACCTAGGCGCTTTGCTTGGGATTCTCCCCCCTAAGGATCACTCCCTCCAAACAACGATACATAGCGGGACGAATATCACACCTTACGCAACGCCGGAAGGAACGTCAACGACAAGTGACCATGAACTTTCCGTTGAGGACCTGGAGGGGGTCATCCGCTCACGTACAGCGATCACGCAGACCCTTACCCAGAAAACCACCCTCGAAGAATCTCTGCCCGATTTACAATCCCTGCCCCCATCCGACCTGCGCCTGTTTTACGACCCCAGTACGGGGCGAAAGCTCGTTCGTTTCACCAATTCGATCTTGAACAGCGGTCCCGGTCGCCTTGAGTTGGTCGGACATAAAAATCCAGAAATCGACCAAATCCTGGTGTACCAACGGATTTACGCAACCGATGGGAAATTTTTGGACCAGTTTGAGATTGGTAAGTTCGTCTATCACGAACCACACGACCATTGGCATTTGGATGGCTTCGTACAGTACGAAGTGCGGTTAATTCAAAAGGAAAGCAATCTCAATGCCGTTGTGGCTGGGGGCAGCAAGCTGAGCTACTGTCTTTTGGATGTTGACCGCACCCAGGTTGAACCTCCGGGGACGGAATACCCCCAAAAGCCGCGCTACACAGTCTGCAATGGGGATATCCAAGGGCTCTCACCAGGGTGGATAGATGTATACGAGCATAACTTATCAGGTCAGTGGGTGGAGATAACATATTTACCCGATGGGGTCTACGCACTGGTCACAACAGCAAATCCCACCGGATTCGTACAAGAACTGGATACCAATAACAACATCGGAGTGACTTATTTTGAGTTGAAGGATTTACAATTGCTAGTTGTCGAGGAGCCAATTATGGTCAACCTTTCCAATTGGTCCTTATTAACGCTTGTTAGATAATCTGCTGCACCTTCGCTTCTAGGAAAAAAATCACAATCGACCTTTTCTGTTGTAGCTGGAGACATCCCAGGGGTAATCAAAGCACAAAAATACCCCGGCTCGTGAATTGAACCGGGGCCATATCTCCTGCAAAGATTTCGTCACCCATAAGGTGACATCAACTTACCTAAACGATAACTTTAAACCGCTACCTTTTCCTCTAAGGGTTCCACCCGCACTGCCGAGACCTTATACTCCGGGATCTTCGCCACCGGGTCGATGTTGTTCGTTGTCAATAAGTTAGCTGCTGCTTCCCTGAAGTGAAAAGTCATGAACACCGTTCCGGGCGGTGAGCGATGAGTGATCACAGCTGCGGCGATCACATCCCCGCGGCGCGAAGCAACTTTCACCAGTTGTCCGTCCACAACGCCCAAGTTTTGGGCATCCTCAGGGTGGATCTCGACCTCCGCTTGGGGAGCTAAGGCATCCAAACCAGGCGAGCGGCGCGACATCGTGCCTCCATGCCAATGAAACAGCACACGTCCTGTGGAGAGGATAAATGGATATTGCTCATCTGGCATCTCGGCGGGTTCCTGATAAGGCACTACACTGAATAAGCCTAAACCACGGGCAAACTCACCCTTATGCAAAAAAGGTGTACCTGGGTGGTCAGGGCTCGGGCAGGGCCACTGCAGCCCACCTTCCCGTTCGATCCGTTGGTGGGACATCCCGGCATATTGAGGCGTCAGCGCAGCCATCTCTGAGAATATCTCGTCCGACCCTTCGTAATGCCAATTCTCCCCCATGCGGTTGGCAATTGCTGTAATGATCTCCCAATCCTGCCAAGCATCCCCAGGGGGCAGCAAGGCTGGACGGACCAACTGTACACGCCGTTCCGTGTTGGTGAAAGTCCCACCTTTCTCCGCAAAGCTAACTCCAGGCAAGATCACGTCAGCCATCTGTCCTGTTTCGTTGATGAACAGATCCTGCACCACTAAGAAGTCCACCTCTCGTAGGGCATGTTCAACGTGGCTAATGTTGGGGTCAGAGAGCATTGGATTCTCACCCATGATGTATATTGCCTTGACTTTTCCATCCAGAACAGCATCCATGATCTCAGTGACGGTCAATCCCACCTTTGGATTGAGTTTTTCGTAAGGCACATGCCAACCCTCAGCGAACTTACGTCGTACCGACTCGTCCGTCACCTTTTGGTAGCCAGGGAAGACGTTCACCAAACCGCCCATATCGCAGGCTCCCTGCACGTTGTTTTGACCTCTGAGGGGATTGAGACCTGTCCCCGGACGCCCTACGTTGCCTGTCAACAATGCTAAATTCGCCAGCGATTTGACGTTGTCCGTTCCGGTGGTGTGCTGGGTGATGCCCATCGCCCAGAAAATTGCCGCTGCCCGCGCCTCTCCATAAATGCGCGCTGCTTTAACGATATCCTCCGCAGGAACATCTGTGATACTCGCCGCTCTCTGAGGGGTCCAGCTTTCGACACTCTCTTTGAAAGCCTGGTAGCCCTCGGTGCGCTGAGTGATAAATCGATCGTCCTGCAACCCTTCTGAGATGATCACGTGGGCGATGGCGTTCGCTAGAGCAACATCGGTACCCGGTTTCTGCCGCAAGTGTAAATGGGCGAATTGCGCCAGTTCGATTCGGCGCGGGTCGCAAAGAATCAACTTCGCCCCTCGCTGATGGACAGCTTTCTTCATCTGCAGGCTGAGCACCGGGTGTGACTCTGTGGTGTTAGATCCAATTACGAAAATAACATCAGCCTCTATAATATCGCTGATGGAGTTGGTCATCGCCCCAGATCCAACGGTAGTGGCCAGACCGGCCACGCTGCTAGAGTGTCAGAGACGGGCGCAGTGATCGACCGCATTGGTACCGATCACCGCACGGGCGAACTTCTGCATGAGGTAATTTTCTTCATTCGTGCACTTGGCGGATGTGAGTATCGCTATGCTGTCTGGACCATATTTATCTCGAATCTCGCTCAGACATCCCGCGACCCAATCCAATGTATGCTCCCATGATGAACTTTGAAACGCATCCTTGCGATTATCGCGCATCAATGGCGCCTTTAGGCGATCCTCAGCGTGCACATAGTCGTAGCCAAAACGACCCTTCACACATAGGTTGCCGAAATTGACCTGGTTGTCAAAACGCCCTTCAACCCGAAAGATCAAATTGTCCCGGATGTGCAAATCCATCTGACAACCCACACCGCAGTAGGGACAGGTGGTTGGTACGATGCGCTCAGCTTGTAGCATAGATACCTCCGTTGATGTTTGCAAAACCAATGAATCTGCCTGTTATGATGTCGCCGGTGTTCCATCCCCATTCTCCCGGTCGAGGTGAGGTCCTTTGCGGGAGTATTGCCCCTGCGCCTCGATGCGGGTCAGCTCAAAAACTTCGTCGGGAGCCACACCATACTCCAGCAAGTACTCACGTTTTGCCTTAAGCGCACCGGTTGGACAGACTCCCACACACTGACCGCAAAAGACGCAGGTCGTTTCAGGCATTGGCTTTTCAAAATAAGTGGCGATACGACTTTCGAAACCGCGCCCACCAAAGTTGAGTGCGTAGGTGTATTGAGCATCATTCGCACACACCTGCACGCAGCGCCAACACATGACACATTGGGCATAGTCCCGAACGTAAACTGGGTTATCATCAATCAGGTCCGGCTGGCGTTTTTTTCCTTCTGCAAAGCGCTCAGGGCGAGCGTGATAATCCACTAACATCTGCAACACAGCAGGGCTCTCCGAGAGATCCACCGTCGAAGCCAACATCTCCAGAATCGTGCGGCGCGCACGTTTGACCTTTGAAGAATTTGTCTTAACTACTGCACCCTCCTGGGCAACCGCGACACAAGCTGCCTGAAGCACTCGTGAGCCCTCCACCTCCACCACGCAAAGACGGCAGAGCCCATTTGCGGTCGTGTGGGCAAAATAGCAGAGTAGGGGAATCTCGATTCCCACTTGCTTTGCGGCTTCCAATATCGTCGTGCCCGGGGGCACATTCGCTTCTTGCCCGTCAATGATGACTAAAATCGTTTCTTCAGGCATATAAATCTCTCTTTCTCTTGTTCAGTCACCCGCCACAGCTAGAGTTAGGGGTTCCTCAAAACCAACTCGCTGGGGATGAGTGTATACACGCATGCTGCCGCGGCGCACATAACCGATCAGGGTGATATTCCAAGCTGCGGCGACCTGAACTGACAGTGAAGTCGGTGAGTTACGGGAGGCAACCACAGGGCACCCCATCAACGCCCCCTTGCGTAGCATCTCGGATGAGATGCGTCCAGTTGCTAGCAGCACCCGGTTACGGGTTTCAATGTCTTCAAGCATGCAAATTCCCAGCAATTTGTCAATCGTATTATGGCGGCCAACATCCTCAGTGGTGACAAGCAACTTCTTTCTAATAGGATCCACCAACCCAGCGGTATGTACACCGCGGGTACGTGCATACAAGCTATCAGGGGACTGTAGTTTGTTGAACAAGCGCGCCAGCACTCCCGGGGAGACCCGTAACTCGTCTTGTAAAGGTTCGATTCCTAGGGAGGGATCATCAAAGGTCACCCCCCCACCACATCCTGTTGTGATGATCACCCTTTCAGGCTTGCTGACCGCATGATTCAGCCAGACATCAACGCAGCAGCCATTTTCGCTGATGTGAACATGCTCAACTTCCTCAATACCCTGTATCAAGCTTTCATTTTTCAAGAATCCCAAAGCCAACTTATCTTGTTCGTGGGGGGTACTCATGATGGTCGCCAACTCCTCACCATTAACATAGATCGTCACCAAAGCCTCTTCGATGATTTCAGCGTCCACCTGCACCCAGCCACGCCGGCTGTGTTCATACCAACGTGTTGGAACTGCACCTCTAATCATATTCGTTCATCCTCACCAATAAAATATCTTCTAACTCAACGCAAAACCAATAAACAGGTCGAACAGGTTAATATTCAAGCGCTCTGCAAAAGAACGGATCTCAATCATAGAATGGTTGATACCCTTGGACTCCCGGGTCATACTTGTCATTCGCTGCCATTGTGAAACAACCGGGGCCATTTCTCCAACGCCGAGAGCACAGCAGTACCAGCTGTCATCCCAAGACCACACAATGAGGCATTCGTCATCGTGAAACCGACATCTTTTAGAGCTTCGATATCTGTCAAGCTGGTTTCATTTTTTACCACCCGGTTGATAATCTCCAATTGGCGTTGGGTACCTAACTGGCAAGGGAAGCACTTGCCGCAAGATTCGTGAGCGAAAAAGTGCGCTAAACTGAGCAGGAATCGTTTTATATCGCGATCCTGGTTGATAGCAGTAATCACACCTGATCCCAAGGAAAGTCCAGCATCCCATAAACCTTCAAAGCTCATCGGCAGGTCCAATTGGTCGGGAGCGGCAAAAGCCCCGGCTGCACCACCCACCAGCACCGCCTGTAGGTCACCTCGCACGCCGCCTGCCATCTCCAGCAACTCGCCCATTGGCACACCGAAGGGGACCTCATAAACTCCAGGCTGTTTGACATCACCTGATAGGCAGAACATCTTGGTCCCAGGGGACTTTTCTGTCCCCAGCGATCGATATTCATCCGGTTCATTGGCAATGATCCACGCTAAGGCACATAGGGTTTCCACATTGTTGATTGCGGTCGGCTGACCAAAAAGACCATGAGTAGTGGGAAATGGTGGTTTCAAGCGTGGGAAACCACGTTTACCTTCGATGGACTCGAATAAGGCTGTCTCCTCTCCACAAATATATGCACCTGCCCCTGAGCGAATCTCGACATCGAAGGAGAAATCACTCCCTAAGATATTCTCTCCCAGGTAGCCACCTGCTCTCGCAACCTCAATGGCTCTCTCTAAGATCTCCCGAGCACGGGGATATTCGCCTCGGATATAGATATAGCCTTTCTCCGAGCCGATTGCATACCCTGATAATGCCATGCCCTCCAAGACCGAAAACGGATCCCCTTCCATCAAAACCCGGTCCTTGAAGGTGCCCGGCTCCGATTCGTCGGCATTACAAACCACGTAATGTACTTGACCCCCGGCCTGAGCTGTAAACTTGAGCTTTAAACCGGTGGGGAAAGCCGCTCCACCACGACCCGCCAACCCCGATTCCGTAACCTGTTCAACCACTTCTATGGGATCCATCTCCTCCAAAGCGCGCTGTAACCCCTGATAACCAGCCTGTTTTTTATAAGCCTCCAAGTCAGTAGGCTGGATATTCCCACAGCGAGCTGTCAACCAACGCGGGTTCCCCCCAACGAAACCCAAGGGAGCTGCTTGCGGTTTTTTGGCCCAAGCTCCGGGATCGTCTCCGTTGAGTGAAGCTACGGGAGTTTCGCCGACCAGCGCAGCAGGGGCCTGGTCACACATACCAAGACACTCAACCGCTTCAATGGTGTACATCCCATCTTGGGTGGTCTCACCGGCTCGAACGTCAAAATGTTCGCACACCGCATCCAGAATTGCATAGCTTCCTACCTGGTCACAGATCGGGCTCACACACACTCTAATGAAGGTGTGTCCAACAGGTTGCTTATAGAACATGGTGTAAAACTCGATAACACCATAAATATCCACTAAAGGAATGCGCAAAGCCTTTCCAATCGCTGTTACAACGGGTTCAGATAGATAACCGTAGGTATTTTGTGCTTCCCAGAGAACAGGAAGTAGATTGCCGCGACCACCGGAAGCGTTTTGCTCTAATATTGGCTTTAATTTATTGAGGTCTATAGAGTCCGAAGAAGTCATATAAATTCCTTCCAGTAAAGGTTACTTTATGCGAGGCGGATTTCTTCACTTTCGTGTCCAGCCGTTTTACAGCACCAATTATACTCAATAATAGGACTCACGCAGTTGAAGGGGAATTTGGGGGGATTGGGCGTGCGCTGCCCGCCTAATCCCCCCAAACACCTCCAAACCGCCTAACTTCTGTCAATAAGATTTACCCATTTGAAGATGAGGACAAGGAAAAGGCAAGGTGGCTGCCAGCTAAGTCCTACCGAGCAGCCACCTTCATAATTTTATTTTGTCTCAGGATTGAAAGCCAAAAGCATCGCTATGGCTTTACCATATTATGCTCAGGGAGCCCATTGAAATTCCTATCTTAGAATAAGCCCAACACCTGTCCCGTCTCGAGGTCGATATCCACATCGAAGAAGACCGGGCGGGTAGGTAAACCAGGCATGGTGCTCATTGTCCCAAGCAGTGGGTATAAGAAACCCGCACCAACCGAGGCGCGTATGTCACGGATTGGAACACGGAAACCTTTCGGGACACCCTTCAAACTGGAATCATGGCTCAGGCTGAGGTGCGTCTTTGCCATACACAAGGGCAGTTTATCAAAGCCCAGTTTGGTGTAAAGCTCGATCTTCCTCTCAGCCAAAGGTTCATAATCGACGCCATCCGCACCGTAGATTTCCGCACAAATGATCTCAATCTTATCCTTAATCGAAGTTCCCTCGAGTGGGTAGAGAAACTTGAAATCGCTGGGTTTTTCGCAGGCTTCCACAACAGCTTTCGCCAAGTCTACAGCACCCTTGCCGCCCTCCATCCAATGGCGGGAAACGACTGCATCCTCAGCACCAGCTTCAATAGCCGCTTGGCGGACCAACTCAACTTCAGCTTGAGTGTCAGTGGCGAAAGAGTTCACCGCGACAACCACCGGGATGCCGAAACCCAACGCGTTCTTGATGTGGACTTCCAGGTTACCCAACCCGGCTCGTAACAGATCCAGATTCTCCTCCGTGTAAGCCGGATCCAGCGGTGTGCCAGCTCTGACAACTGGTCCACCCCCGTGCATCTTGAGAGCTCGCACCGTAGCCACCAACACAACCGCATTGGGGATCAAACCCGAATAACGGCACTTGATATTGAAGAACTTTTCCATACCAATATCGGCTCCGAACCCCGATTCGGTGACAACGTAGTCCGCCAGTTTGAGAGCAATCATATCGGCGATGATCGAGCTGTTGCCGTGAGCGATATTCGCAAAGGGACCGGCATGCACGAATGCTGGCGTACCTTCCAGAGTTTGCATCAGGGTGGGCATGATGGCATCTTTCATCAATACCGTCATTGCACCGGCACAGCCAATATCCTCTGCAGTGACAGCCTCACCTTGTTTGCTGGTGCCAATCACGATGCGTCCAAAACGCTCTCTCATGTCCGCCAGACTGGTGGTTAAGGCCAAAACGGCCATAATCTCACTGGCTACGGTTATGTCGAAACCGGTGACGCGGGTATGACCATGCTCCTTTGGACCTAGACCGATCTCAATCTCACGCAAGTGACGGTCGTTGGTGTCCACAACACGCCGCCAGGTGATGGTTTCAGGATCAATGTCTAGACGCACGAAGCGATGGATTTCATCTTCGGTCAGTTCATTGGGGTCCGTTTTGTCAATTCCCAGCTTCTTCAGACGCTTCAACATAGAGTAGGAGAATTCACGACTCCCGTCTTTGGCTGGTGGGCATAGACGGCGGAACAAGGCTTCATCCGTTTGGCGGGATTCATGGTACATGCGCGTATCAATTGCAGCAGCCAGCAGGTTGTTAGCTGCGGTAATTGCGTGTATATCGCCTGTCAGGTGCAGGTTGAAATCCTCCATTGGGACCACCTGACTGTACCCGCCCCCAGCCGCACCCCCTTTAATACCGAAGGTGGGGCCTTGACTGGGCTGGCGGATGCAGGTGAAAACGTTCTTACCTAAGTGAGCGCCCAAAGCCTGGCTTAGTCCCACCATCGTCGTACTTTTCCCCTCACCTAATGGCGTGGGGGTGATAGCCGTGACGTCAATGTATTTGCCGTTGGGAACGTCCTTCAAACGATCAAGAACTTCCAAGCGTACTTTGGCTTTGTAATCCCCATAAAGCATGAGCTCCTCAGGGAATAAGCCAAGTTCTTCTGAGATCTGAGCGATTTTTTTAAGGTTGGGCTGTTGAGCCTGGGCGATATCAATATCGGTTGGGACAGGGTGCTTTGTCTCCAACGGAACGGGCTCAAAGGCAACTTCGCTGTTTTTGTACATTGTCAACTTCCTTTCTGGTGTTTTTTTTGGTGACCTAATCTCATGATTTGGAAACAGAATTGAACCTGATTGCAACAATTAGATTCAAAAGCTATTTACCAGGATTGATGGGAATTAAACACCTGCAACAAGCTGCGCTGCTCTTACGGTGTTTCGCAACAACATGGCTATCGTCATTGGACCAACCCCTCCAGGCACTGGTGTGATCGCCCCAGCCACTTCCTTGGCTTCTTCGAAGGCCACATCTCCCGTCAAGCGATAACCCCTCTCTTTTGTGGGGTCATCTACCCGGTTAACGCCCACGTCTATCACCGTTGCACCCGGCTTGATCCAATCCCCTTTAACCATCTCCGGGCGTCCAACGGCTGCGATCAGTATATCGGCTCCGCGCGTCACTTCTGGTAGGTTGCGCGTGCGGGAATGGCAGATCGTTACTGTGGCATTTCGCTTGACCAGCAATAGGGCAACCGGCATGCCTACGATATTAGAGCGACCCAACACAACTGCGTTGGCACCCTCCAGTTGGGCACCTGATGTATCCAAAAGATAAATCACACCATCAGGGGTGCAGGGAACAAATAGCGACTCGCGCCCTTTTTGTGCTAAACGACCAATGTTTATCGGGTGAAAACCATCCACGTCCTTTTCGAGACTAATGGTATTCAGCACACGTTCCTCGTCCAAACCTTTTGGTAGAGGTAACTGAACCAGAATGCCGTTCACCTTGGGATCGTCATTCAGCTGCTTTACCAGGGTCTCCACCTCCTCCTGGGAGGTAGTCGCAGCCAAGACATGACCGTAAGACTCAATCCCAGCTTTTGCACACGCTTTTTGTTTCATACGCACATAAACCTGCGAGGCTGGGTCCTCTCCCACTATCACTGTCGCTAATCCCGGTGCCGGATGACCGGCTGTTGTGAGCGCGGCCACCTCTGCAGCTACGGACTCACGGACCTCCTGTGCTATCGATTTTCCGTCTATAATCTTAGCTGTCATTTTTTTACTCCCATTTTTGGTTTGTATTGGCCTCCTATCAACAATAGAAGACATTCTTGCCCTTGGAGGGATGCCCGCCTATTAAATACCGCATCAAAACACAGCCCTCTCAGATTCAAATGAGTGGCCATCCCACATCACCTAATTATTCCCGAAAATAAATTGGGTGACAAGTTATTTTTGTCACGACCTTTCGGAAAAAATGATATATTGTGAATATATCAAACAGCTATTTATAATTGTATATATAAAAAATTGAATACCAATGGTATGGGGGTTGGATGGCATAGCTGCCCAACTCCTTCTCAAATCACCCCTCTCCCTCTGACGCGCTTGGTATGAACACTCGGACCTTAACAGTTGCGTTTGGAAAGCCTTTACCGTAAAATATGAATGTGAATAATATTACGAATAATGTTCTAGAATTTATTCCTTGTCACCAAAAGAATCCGAAATACTACCACGAATTGAATAGCTGATTACTCTTTTCCACCCCTAGACCATGGAGGCAAAAAAATGTCTGACCGTAAAAAGGTTACATTGCCCATATTGTTCAAAAAAGCGGCCAACGGAATTCCTATCACTTGGCTGACATGCTACGACTTCCCCACAGCTTACTTCCAAGAAGAAGCTGGAGTCGACATGATCCTGGTTGGGGACAGCCTAGGCATGACCATGCTTGGTTATGACACCACTTTGCCGGTTACAATGAATGACATGATCCGCCACACACAAGCAGTTCGCAGGGGAGCCCCGAATGCTTTCTTGATAGGTGATATGCCTTATATGAGCTACCAACCAAGCGTCGAGACAGCGATCCGTAACGCCGGACGCTTCATGTCGGAGGCTGCCTGTGATGCCATTAAACTGGAGGGCGGTGCAGAGATGGCAGACCGCATTAGCGGCATCGTCCAGGCTGGGATCCCTGCCATCGGTCACCTAGGGCTGACCCCCCAAAGTGTAAGCGCTTTGGGTGGCTACCGCCTGCAGGGTAAAGGGGCGCTGCAAGCCAAAAAGATCATAGACGACGCCAAAGCCCTCGAAGAAGCTGGAGCTTTCGCTATCTTGTTGGAAATGGTCCCTGACCGAGTTTGTAAGATCATCACCGATCGGGCTGAGAACTGCATTATCATGAGTTTGGGCTCTGGACCCCATGCTCACGGGCAATTGCTTATCTACCACGACATGTTTGGCTTATACCCAAAGTTCAAACCTCGCATGGCGAAAGTTTTTGGTAATGCGGGAGAAGTCATCCTCAACGGACTGAAGCAGTATGTCGAAGAAGTCTCCGATGGAGCCTTTCCCCAACGGGAAAACTATTTCGGCATAAAAGATGAGGAGTACAAAGAACTATTAACCTTGCTGGATTAATTTCAGCACTCGAAAGCAACATATGAAACGGGAAATGATTACCCGTTACCAGTGTATGAATACAGGAGACAGAATCATGAGTGACTTGCGAACACAATTGGAAATAAGCCCAGACCGCCTCGCTGACATCAACGCGGTCCTGCTCGATCCAAATATGCGTGTTGTTAATGATTTTCTCAAGGTGGTCTCAAAATACGGCACCCCTGAGGAAATAAACCACAAAGCCAACGCTGCCAGTCAATTGCCGGTCCTGCTGAAACGCGTCCAAGAGACGAAACCCGAATTCTTAGCGGACCTGGAATGGCTCCAAACAAAGCGAGACCAAGGCGCTTTCATCAAAATTCAAGACTACCGCCGCAAAGTGTTGGGGGATAAAGCAGACGAGATGAAATTCGCCGATGATTTCGCCGTCACTTTGGAGATCAGCGCGGCTCAATACTTTCCCTGGATACAAGCCGCAGCCGAGCGCGCCATCGAGCAAGAATCCCTGATGCCGGGGCGTTTCATTCGCGTCCGCAAGATGAAAGAGCAGGAGAACGATGGCGATCTACCAGCTTTCGCCGCTGCCATGCAAATCATCGGAGCCAGTTACGTAGAAACCCTGGATACCAAAGGCACGGACGGCTCTAACGTTCACTTAGGTGGTCCAGAAACGATCACAGGTTATTTTGGCGGCGTCGGTGAGCCCAATGAATACGCCCTCAATTGGCTGGATGAGTTTCTTTATTACTACACTGAGTACGGTGTGCACCAAGTCCTGAACATCAACCCTGGAACCGTGCTCTTAGGCTACCTACTCCATCGATTGGGCGTGGATATCGAGTTCAAGATTTCCGTCTTCATGGGCAACGACAACCCTTACGCAGCCTTATGGACCCTGATCGGTGCCAAACTCTTCTCCCGGGATGACGGCAGTTCCCCTCTGATCGGCTTCAACTGGAGTAACTCGGTGAACAACGAGACGATGGAGATCACAGCTCAGTTTCGCAAGGACCTCGGCTTCCAAAATGTAGTACGTTTCGAACATCATATCACCGAAACCTGGAAGAGCATCGTTCGACAACCTTACAACCGGAGGGACGAACTATTAGAAATCGCTGACCACGTCGCTAACATCTCTGCCAAACACGAGGGCGGCGACATCCAAGTCGAACAAACCCGAGAGTATCCTTCAGATATATTGGACTATTTCCGTGACAAGGAAGAAATCATTGAGACAGGGGATTGGGACTCCCTCAGGCTCAACTTCTTGGACAAATTCGACGCTCTCAACAAGACCGCATGGGCACTTACCGAGAACGGGCTGTCGTTTGTTGCAGCTAACAAGTTACATCTTTAGGAGGTCATAAACGTGATCCCTCAACGCATGCAATCTTTCCTCCACCAGCGTCTTCCTGCGCGCACCTTTGAGAACCGCCTTATCCAAGACGGGGGCATGCGCTTTATGGAGTTCGGTCCCTTAGATGTCGACCGCCTAGCGCGCATGGATATCGAAGTCGACGATTTAGGACCCAGGCTGGTGGTCTGTATGTGGGACGAGGATTCGGCTCTGGAGATCGGTGGTTATCTGGTGGTGGACAACTTAGCGATGGGACGACCTTCGATGGGCGGCATACGCATGCTTCCAGACGTCACTCCCGCAGCCATACACAACCTAGCGCGCGGCATGACCCTCAAAAACGCAGCCGCTAATTTACCCTACGGCGGAGGTAAGTCCGGCATCGTTGCTGAGCGCGGTCTCTCACCTGAGGATCACACCCAGGTTGTGCGCGGTTTTGCCCATTTGATAAACCGCTATCACAGCATCTACCTCCCTGGACCGGATGTGGGTACCAATGATGCAGACATGAAAACAGTCGCTATCGAAAACGGGTTGGACAACGCCTTATCTAAACCGGTGGACATGGGCGGCAATCGCATTGACGAACTGGGTGCCGCTGCGGGGGGCTGCGTCATCGCCTTACAAGCCCTGTTGGAGGAGATGCCCCGTTTGCGGGATTTACCCCAATTCAGCAACCTAAAAATCCCTCACCCGAATCGTTTGACTATCCTAATCCAAGGCTTTGGGGCAGTAGGTGCACACGCTGCTTGTATGCTCAAGGAGCGCATTCCTGGAGCTAGGGTGATCGGTCTTAGTGATCTACTTGGCTACCTCTTCAACCCGGAGGGGCTCCCCGTAGAACAGTTATTTGAGATGTGGAAGCAGAAAGGTCTGGTCACCCGCCCGTACTACCGTCAAAATCTACTCTCCGATGGATATGAACCACTCCCCACCAAATATGCCACAGATCCTAACGATCTGCTGCGCGAATCAGCATTTTGCCTCATCCCTGCTGCACCGATAGCCAATTACCTGGACACCGATCTTTCCACCCGACCTTCGATGACGGTCGATCGGATGGGTCAATGGCAGGTTATCGTGGAGGGCGCCAATACCTACTCCCCCGACTCGGATCGAAAGATCGCCCGCGCCCGTATGGAGCGTGCCGTTTACCGTCAGCGCGGAGTGCTCATTGCTACCGATTACCTGGTAAACTCAGGAGGGGTGATTTTCGCCGCCCAAGAACATCTTATTAAAACCCCGGACCACTTGCGCATTCCCAACGAAATACTCGGTAACTTCTCCGCTGTTGAACGCTGGCTGGAAGAGCACAGCGAAGACCTGTCTGCATTGGCTGAAAAACGCCTGGTAGCGGCGGAAGCCTACCGGGAGCAAGTCATCCGCCGCAACATGCAAGAGTTAGTGGATTTGCTGATTTCAGACACCGATATGCTACCCTGCGAGGCTGCAGAACGCATCAGCGTGCGCCGAATCGCCGCGAGTGAGAGCGACCGGACGGCTAGCGACATCATGGAAGCGATGCCCACCATCCCTATCAATGAGACCGTTCAAGTTGCCGCCGCAAAGCTAGTTGAGTCAGGCAGCTCTATTCTCGCTGTCGTCTCTCACCCAGACTGCCTGGAAGGCGTGATCACGCAGTGGGATGTTACGCAGGCAACAGCCCTTGGCTCCCCTGATGATCAGCCCTTGAAGGAAGTCATGACCCGCGAGGTGATCTCCGCCGCCCCTGAAGACACGATTCTCGAGATGGTACGCAAACTCGAACATCACGAAATCTCAGCCATGCCAGTGGTGGACAAAGGTGCAGTGGTGGGCATGATCAGCAGCGATCTGTTAGCCACCCGTTCATTGCCGCGCTTGCTGCAATCGCAGATAGAATCGTGACATGTTGCACGGGTGATAATTTTTCCCTAATGAGGTATATTATGCTTCCATGAGTAGAATGGTGAAATATTTTCCCTTTTAGGAATTCCCAGTAACTCAGCATTTTATCGCAGATGCCCCCAACCCTTGAAAACGTCGCCCTGCAGTTCGCTCTCGACCCTTCCAGTGCAACGTGGAGCCTGTTCAGTCACCAGCGGAGAGGTCCATTTTTAGATGGCGTCAGGACTCGCGCTCAATACCGCATAAAAGGAGCTCGTTTCCAAGCCTTAGAAGAGTGGAAAAACCCTCTTATCCAGAAAAAAGAGGGAATCTCCTCCCCCCATGGGGTTCTTCAACAACTCAGCCTAACACTCGCGCCGGATCAAAACGGATTGCGCTTCGGCTTTGAGTTCGCAATTCCCAAAGAGCACCCCCTGTTATTTTGGAAACTGAATATCACAAATCGAGGTGATCAACCCGTCCAGATCGGGCGTTTGGAGCTGCTACGTGCTGGCTTCTTCCCTAAAAGGACATTTCTGCCTAAACCTGGTATCTTATCGACCCGCTTCAGCGAGCTCCCAAAAGATCGTGGTGTCGTGCGCCCCCATCCAGATCCCGGTGAGATCGCTTTCTTCTCCAATGGTTGGAATTCATGGTCCTATACCGGTACATACGACGCTAAGGATCGCTACTTGCGTAGTCGCCTCGGGTTTCTCTCTGCACCCATATGTTACAACCCCGGTACTCCTCGCCCTAAAACACGCGGCCGCTTTGCCAGTGACATGTTCGGCGTGCTAGGCGATCGCACCCACCGCAGCGCTATCTTGGCTGGGTTTCTCTCCCAGAAAATGCATTTCGGTTCGCTTGAAGTCTGGACCGATCGTCTTTACCCTGCCTTACACCTATGGGCGAACGGCGATGATGCCCGCCTGGATCCCGGAGTTGAAATTACCACTGATTGGGCTGTTATCCAATTTCTCCATCTGGACGACCTCGACCCACTCAAACCCTATCTAGATGCTGTTTCACGCGAACACCGGATTCACCATATGCCATCCGCCGCGCGCTACAATTTGGACACGAGCAAACTCGCAGGGAGCCATCCTTTCACCGGTTGGTGCTCTTGGTATCAATTCTTCCAAGATGTCAGCGCGCAAGATGTGCTTGACAATCTCAGCACCGCCCTAGCATTTTATCCCCAAGGCGCACACGAATATCCCAGCGAAGTTATCCAAGAAGGTAATCCTACCCTGCCACTCAACGTAATCCAAATTGACGATGGCTACCAATCCCAAGTTGGCGATTGGCTCGAATTCGACCCTGGATTTCCCAAAGGTATTGCCCCTTTAGCGAGCGAAATTCGTGCTGCTGGCCTCACCCCCGGGTTATGGTTAGCCCCCTTTATCGTCCATCCCAAATCGAAACTAGCACACATGCACCCCGATTGGATCCTGCGAGGGCGATACTCAAACCGACCTACAAACGCTGGCTATGTTTGGGATTCTTTTACTCATGCCCTCGATCTTAGCCACCCACCAGCCATGGATTATGTTCAGCAGGTTGTCCACACCGCTGTTCACGAGTGGCACTTCCCTTATCTCAAATTAGATTTCCTATACGCAGGTGCATTGCGTGGTCGCTTTCGTGATCCAACCCTTACTCGTGCTCAGGTTCTGCGCGCTGGTTTGGAGACTCTGCGAGAAGCCGCTGGTGAAGAGGCTGTTCTCTTGGGTTGCGGCTGTCCCTTGGGATCAGCCATTGGGCTGGTGGACGCCATGCGCATCGGACCAGACATCGCAGCAGATTGGCTACCAAAATATAAAGGAATTCAAGCCTTTTTTAAATCGGAACCCAGCATGCCCGCCGCTCGTAACGCTCTCCAAAACATCCTCACTCGCGCCCCTCTCCACCGCCGTTGGTGGATCAACGATCCCGATTGCCTTCTATTGCGCCAGAAGACCAATCTTTCCTTACCAGAAGTCCACTCCCTGGCTACTGCAATCGCTCTCAGCGGTGGTTCCTTATTTATCTCAGATCACCTACCAGACCTCTCCAGTGAGCGGGCTCGCATCGCCGAAAGCCTGTTGCCCCTGATCGGGGAACGCCCACAGGTTTTGGATTGGTTCGACAGCTCCACCCCTCGTATGCTGCGGTTGGATTTGAAGAATGAGACCGGTTTCTGGCACCTGCTAGCTGTTTTTAATTGGGATGACAAAAGACGCGTCGAGACTCTACCACTTGATAAATTTTACCTAGACTCCCAGCGGATTTACTACCTGCGTTCTTTTTGGGATAACCGCTTGGAACGAGTGGAAAACGGGATGCTACCCCGGACCGGAATCCCGCCCCACGGTGTTGTATTGTTCGCCGTGAGACCCACAAGAATAGATGTCCCTCAATACTTGGGTGGAGATTTACACATTTCCCAAGGGCTGGAAATCACAAAATGGGAAACCTCGCCCTCCCAGATGCGCTTAAACATCTCCAGACTGGGCTTTACACAAGGTCGAATCGACATCTACAGTCCAAACACTCCAAAAAAGGCGTTCGTCAACACCGAGGAGACAAGCTGGAAAATTCTACTCCCGAATTGCTATCGTTTTAATATACATTTCAACAAAACAGCTGATATCGAAATAAATATTTAATATCAGGATCGCGAAAAACTGACCCCATGAACAACACTACCATTAGCCTGTCTCGATCCTTCCTAGGGTATCTGCATGATAGAATCACACGTGAGAGAAAATATCCCGGATTATGTGGATTCTTTTAAATCAAACACTCCCTGTCTCAGCATTGTTAATATATTTAACCCCAGTCAACTGCAAATCCAGGAGATAATGAGATGAATGTGATCGAATCTGGTATCGGACCGCTTCTGCAGCCCCCAGATATCAACGCATTTCGAGAATGGAATCGCCAGAAACCGAAAGCGTTGCATGATAAACGTATGACGGAGGCTGAAGCCATCAGCCGATTTGTCCGAGACGGCGATTACATTGGCACTGAACTCTACGGCACCGTACGCTGCCCCCAATCTCTGATCAACGAAGTTGTGCGCCAAGGGAAAAAGGACTTGCGCGTCGCTGGTCAGGGAGTGTTCGAGTTAGACATGCTGCTGGCAGCAGGACTGGTTAAGGCTTTGGACCACACGTATATAGGTTTGGAAGTGTACGGGATATCAAACTGCCTGCGTAGGGAGGTGGAAAGCGGGCGCGTGGAGAAATGCGTAGAGTGGAGCAATGCTGCCATCGCCTGGCGCTTTAAAGCCGCCGCAATGGGAGTTCCCTTCATTCCAGTGCGATCCATGCTAGGAACAGATACTCTCAAATACAGCGCAGCTAAAGTGGTTACCTGTCCCTTTACAGGAGACCCCATCTGTCTGTTGCCAGCACTGATCTTGGACGTCGGTTTCATTCATGTTCACCGGGCGGATCAATATGGGAACGCCCAGATAGATGGTATATTGGGCTTTGCACCCGAGCTGGCGCGCGCCTCTAAAAGACTGATCATCAGCGCTGAGGAGATTGTCCTAACAGAGCAAATCCGGCGCCAACCTGATCGTACAATCATCCCATATTTCCTAGTTGACGCTGTGGTGGAAGCCCCTTTTGGCTCTCACCCGGGGGAGACATGCTACCTCTACGAGCGCGATGAAGAGCACATCCGCTATTGGGTGGAAGCATCAAAGGAGGTAGAAAGCGCTCAAGCTTACCTAGATAAATATATTTACGGCGTTAGGAACCACCAAGAGTATTTAGATTTGATCGGTGCTCAACGCTTGCAGGAACTCAAAGAGCTGGTGCCGGAGAAGTAAGCATGAATCAAAAAACCTACAACCCTACAGAACTATTAATCTGTACTGCATCGCGTTTGATGGAGGATAACACCACAGCATTCATTGGAACTGGTATACCTATGCTAGCCGCCGCCCTTGCACAAAAAATGCATGCTCCTAATCTCACCAGCATATTCGAGTTTGGCGGTGTTGGGGCGATCCTTGAGGATTTGCCGCTCGCAGTTGGCGAAAGGCGCACCTTCCATAAGGCGCTAGCTGCCTCCGGTATTCGTGACATCGTTGAAACTGCCCAACGAGGTTTCATAGAATATGGCTTCCTGGGAGGCGCCCAGATTGACCCATTCGGCAACTTAAACAGTACCGTCATTGGGGATCATGACCATCCAAAGGTGCGTCTGCCTGGCAGCGGCGGTGCTA
>JASFVL010000193.1:0-7300 GCA_050049875.1 Anaerolineales bacterium | reverse complement strand
TGCACGGCACATACCTGTGGTTGATCGACCAGCTCTTAGAAATTAAGGAAATTGATGCTTTAGAGTTGAATTACGATGCGGGCATCGTTCAGCTGGAAGAAATACTCCCTGCATGGAAGAAAATTCAGACTAAAAAACCTTGTATAGCTTTTGCCACAGCAACTTTAGAAGAGCTTGCTTTCATTGCTGATCAATTGGATCCAATAGGATTATCACTACAAACTTTAGCTTCAACTGTAGAAGAAGCCCGCCAAATGAAAGAATTGGTCAATGAAGGTTTTGCATCAAGAATTTAATCCTGAGCAATCTAGCATAGAGCAGTTTAATTCGCATACTGATATCTAGGCTATCAGAGTGGAGCTATGATGAATTCTAGGGAAAGGTTTTTAGCCACAATGAGAGGCGAGCTAGTGGAGCGCGTCCCATTATGGGAATTTGGATATTGGAGTCAGACATTGAATAGATGGTACCAGGAAGGGTTGCCTCATCGTGTGGGACATACAGGGGAAATGTATGAAGGATCGATTTTTGGCGAAGCGTTAATTTGGGATCCGGCAGTCGGGGCTCGAGATCAGGATGTACATATGGAACTGGGTTTGGATGAGGGTATTCAACGTGTCCCGATCAATTCCTTTGTGTCTCCACCCTTCGAGCGCAAGTTAATTGATGATGAGGGTGATACTGTTGTTGAACAAGACCCGCGCGGTCATATTGTGCGGAATATGAAAGATCGCAGCAGCATGCCTCAAATCATTAAAACCCTGGTGGAAACCCGAGAGGATTGGGAACAGGTCAAGGCTGAAAGGTTGCAGCCAACACTCACAAACCGTCTACCAGAAGATTGGGAGGCAGAACGCAAAAGATTACAGTATCGGAACTTTCCACTTTGTATCGGAGGCATTGCTGCTCAGTGTGGTTTCTACCATACCGCTCGTTATCTGTTGGGTGCCGAACGCCTGCTATATAGCTTTTACGATCAGGCAGCGTTAGTCAAGGACATGATGAATTATTTGGCGGATTTTTGGTCCAGTCTTTACGATCAGATGCTTAGTCAGGTGGACGTTGATTTCGCGTATTGGACAGAGGATATCGGCTTCAAAACCGGCCCGTTTATTGGACCAGATACATTCAGAGAGTTTTTGATGGAACCCTACAAAAAGTTAACAGGAACATTGCGCGACCACGGTGTGAGAATCATACTTGTCGATAGTGATGGTGACGTACGAAAGTTGCTCCCCGAATTTCTAAAGGGTGGTGTAACGGGGATGGGGCCAATGGAGGCTGCAGCGAGCATGGATGTATGGGAGATACGCCAGACATATCCTCGGTTACAAATTCTTGGTGGAGTCGATAAAAGAACTCTCGCTGCTGGTAAAGAAGCCATTCGTCGAGAACTGAACCACAAAATAGCACGTACACTCCCAACCGGTAGATATATTCCTCATATCGATCATCTGGTACCTCCGGATGTCTCTTGGGAGAATTTTGTCTTTTATCGAAAACGTTTAGAACAATTAATTATTGAGAATAGAATGGATGTTAAATAGAGTTAGCAACGTAGAACGCACAAGGGTTGCATTTTCAATGGCAGGTACTCCAGATCGAGTTCCTGTCCACTCATATCTCGGCTTAGATTTATTAATCCAACTGTTACCAAAAGTAGATACAAGACGTGATCTATTTCAATCAATAATCAACGATCCCAAAGATACAATAGTGCGTGCCCAGAGGAACTTAGGCCTAGATCCCATCGTAACCACCTATGGTCAACATCTCGGAGAAGCTGAGGTCTGGCCAAATATGCTTTTACCTAGGGAGATTGAACACGATAATTGGGTTGAAAAGATTATAACGAAGAAGAGAGGAGCTTTATATCGCGAAGTTGAACACCAGATATCTACCCCTAAAGGTAATCTCTTTTATTCTTATCGTATTGAACGTAATGGATCAATACCGCTGAATAATATGCTAGGTGGTGCTGAACCCGAGAAAAAACTCGATCTATTGCGGTATCGCCCCTCTGATTGCTCAGAAGATCTTGAACCACTGAAGACCATGATTGGGAAAATCCGAGACAAAGCTTGGTGGATGCACTACGTGATCGGTCCTTGGGGGTTAGCGGTTGAGGTGCGAGGAGCAGAAGCTCTAATAATGGACACATGGGATCGACCACAATTCGTACATGATCTGATGCGTTGGTGCACAGATTGGATACAAAAGCATATAATCCAGATAACTTCCCTTTATCCCCCTTCTATCTGTATAAACGAATCATGGGTCGGGTTAGGCCTCTCTCCTAGGATATACCGCGAATTTATCTATCCATATGATAAAGAGTGTGTCTCTATAGCACAGGTCGCAAAATCTTTGGTTTGTTATCATAACTGTGGAAAAGGAAGTAATTTCTTGGAAGATATGGTTGCAACAGGCACTGACGGCCTGGAAACTATAACACCGGCAAGCAGCAGTGGTGACTTTAATTTAGCAGATGTTAAACATAGAGTAGGTAAGAAATGTTGCATAATGGGGGGGTTTGATGAACGTGTATTTTCCACAAAGGATATAAATACTATAGAGGAAGAGGTTCGTCGGTGTATTGACGCTGCTGCGGAAGGTGGGGGGTATATACTACGGCCAGCTGGACAGATTATTAATGCCCGCCCAATGGATATCGAAGCCATGTGCACTTTTGCTCATAAATATGGTAGTTATCATTAAGGAGAATTAAAATTGATGAATCATAGAGATCGTGCTTTAACTTCCTTGAGTCATAAAGAGCCAGATAGGGTCCCGATAGATCTGGGGTCCAATCGAAATACAGGAATTTTAATTGAACCATATAAAGCCCTGGTAAGGTTTTTAGGATTGAGAGAAACAGAAATCGATCGAGATGACTTTGGTATGTCGAAGATCGCCCAAGTGGCAAAGCCAAATGAAAGTGTTTTGCGTCGGCTGGATATAGACTTTAGGGGAATTTTCTTGGGAAAACCAGATAATTCCAGGGAAAAAATGCTTCCCGAAGGGAGGCATGAAGACGAACTTGGCGTGATACGCAAACGCCCTCTGGGATCGCACTACTTCGATGTCGTCAAATCACCATTCGATCGAGAGATATCTATCTCAGAAATTATTAACTGGGATTGGCCTGACCCCACCGATCCCGGCTATACACGCCATCTCAGGGAAGAAGCTTTGAGGATTCGAGATACAACAGATTTTGCCTTGGTACTCCATCTACAGGACATTATCGTTCATGCTAGCCAGTTTATGCGCGGTTTCGAAAGATGGTATATGGATTTCGCTCTGGAACCCACTTTAATCTGTGCGTTGATGGATGCTATTCTTGAGATCCGAATACCGGTCATGAAAAAAGCCTTGGAAGAGGTTGGTGATCTGATAGATGTTGTAAGTAGTTCCGACGATGTGGCCGATCAACGTGGTTCAATTATTTCCCCCGAGATGTACCGCAAATATATTAAACCTCGGCATAAGATATTTTTTGATCAAATGCGTTCAAATACCAAAGCGAAAATTTTATATCACTCGTGCGGTGCTGTTGGGAAGTTGATCCCTGATTTTATTGATTTAGGAATCGAATTCATTAACCCTGTGCAGACTAGTGCAGTAGGTATGGATACTTTCCAGCTCAAGAAAGAATTCGGAAAAGATATCGGTTTCTGGGGAGGGATTGACACCATGCAGGTATTACCGTTTGGCAAACCTGAAAATGTTCGAGCCGAAGTCAAACGCCGCATCCAAGATCTTGCTCCACAAGGTGGCTTTGTGTTAGCTGCTGTGCATAACATTCAACCCGATGTACCACCCGAGAATATTGTCGCGATGTTTGAAGCAGCTTGCGAATATGGTGACTATTCTACTTTCGGGAAAGTATCATGATCTAGAAGATATTAGCAATGAAGAGCCGGATAATGGCTTTGATTAACACCAACTTTGGGTTTTTTGAATGCGATAGAGTGTTTTTAGGTCTCGTCGACATTATTCTCCCTAAATTTAGTGGTAGATTGATTTCAGTTTTATATTTATGGAGAACAATATGTATGATTTGATTTTAAAGGGTGGTACAGTTATCGATCCATCACAAAATATTGAAACGGTGATGGATATTGCATTTACAAATAATAGAATAACCATGTTAGCAAAAACGATTCCTGAAACCGACGCCGATCAGGTGGTGAATACTGATGGGATAATCATTACTCCGGGTTTGATTGATATCCACGTCCATATTTTTGAGCATGTGTCATACCTAGGTGTCAATCCTGAAAAATATTGTCTAGGAAAAGGAGTAACCACAGTAGTCGATGCAGGTTCTGCTGGAGCAAGAAACTTTTCAGGACTGAGAAAATTCATTATTGATGTCTCACGAACTCGCATTTTAGCGTATATAAATCTTTCAGAACTTGGAATGCTCAGCAGCAATGTAGGAGAACTCGAAGACCTCCGTTTCGCTGATAAGAAAGCAGCTCTGAGGATAATTGAAGATAACCGCGATTTAATTCTTGGCATTAAAGTTCGCATGGACACTTACATTCTTGGTGACAATGGCCTTGAAGTTCTCAAACTTGCGAGAGAAACCTCCGACGCATCAGGTTTACCAATTATGTTTCACATAGGAGAAACTTCTCCACCACTTGAAAAAATCCTTGCTGAGGCACGGTCCGGTGATGTAATCACACATTGTTACACTGGCCGTCCAAGAGGGATTCTTGATGATGATGGAGTGGTTTTACCAGAAGTTGATGAAGCGCAGAAGCGCGGTATTATTTTTGACGTAGGTCATGGACTTGGTGGTTTTACATTTAGAGTTGCTCGACAAGCAATTGCACAGGGGGTTCTACCCGGAACTATTAGCACCGACCTTCACTCATTAAATGTGAGCGGCCCGGTGTTTGATCTTGCAACTACTATGTCTAAGTTTCTTCATTTAGGCCTAAACTTAAGGCAAGTAGTTGAGATGACAACGTTGAACCCAGCCCGAGTGATTCGTATGGAGAATCACTTGGGTACACTAAAACCTGGTTCCATCGCAGACTTGACGTTACTGAAATTACATGAAGGACCGATATCATTGAGTGATGCAGGTTGGACGGAACCAGTTGAAACTGTTATAGCTGATCGTTACTTATTTCCTATTGGGGTGGTAAGAGAAGGAAAGCTAGTTTACTTTCCCGAGAAATCAGATCCTTGAGGGAGTTTAGAGTTTAATGGTTAGTTTTATGATAATAATTATTCTTAGTAAGAAGACCTTTGAGGAAGCATGAATATATCCAATCGAATGTGCAAAGATACATTTAACCTATCCGACGTTCCTTCTGACCTTCTGGTTGAGATGTACAAACGTATGGTGCTTATTCGGGAATTTGAGGACAAGATTTACGAAGCATACAGCCGGGGGATTATGCCGGGGCTGGCTCATTTATATACTGGAATGGAGGCAGTTGCTGTCGGAGTTTGCCTGAACCTCGTGGATTCAGACAATATCACCAGTACCCACCGGGGACATGGGCATTTGCTAGCTAAAGGTGGCGATCCCAACCGCATGATGGCTGAACTCTTTGGTAAATCAACTGGCTATAACAAAGGCAAAGGGGGAAGTATGCACATTGTTGATATGGATCTAGGAATACTCGGTGCAAATGGGGTTGTCGCTGGTGGTTTGGGTATTGCCACTGGAGCAGCGTTATCTGCCAAATACTTAGGTGATGGACGAGTATCCGTTGCATTCTTCGGAGATGGGGCGTTAAATGAGGGCTTATTTTACGAGGTCGCCAATATGGCTTCTGTTTGGAAGTTGCCAGTGATCTATATTTTAGAAAATAACTTATATGGAGAATACACCGCGGCAAATAGAGTCACTGCAGGCACGGGACCTGCGCGGGCAGAAGCTTTGGAGATTCCTGCGGTCTCAGTAGATGGCAATGATGTTCTCGCAGTTTATCAAGCTGCTGATTGGGCGGTTGCCCGAGCCAGAAACGGGAAAGGTCCAAGCTTTGTGGAATGTAAGACCTACCGCTTACAAGGACACCATATGGGAGATCAAGGGGGTACTTATGGTTATCGATCAGCGGAAGAGGTGGATGCTTGGCGCGGAAAGTGTCCGATTGAAAGATTTCGGAAAGCCTTGATAAATAATAAGCTCAGCAATGTGGAAACGCTGGACGAGGTCAAAGCGCAGATTCGAGCGCGAATTAATATAGCTTTCGAGTATGGTAAGGACTCTCCTTATCCTAATCCGGCACAAGTGATTGAGGATGTCTATGCCTGAAAAGATGCACACTATTCGTGAAGCAATTAATGATGCACTTCGAGAGGAAATGGCACGTGATAATCGGGTGATCATTATGGGTGAAGACATTGGTGTTGCTGGAGGGATCTTTAAGGTAACACAGGACCTCTTGAAAGAGTTTGGTCCTGAACGGGTGATCGACACTCCCATTGCAGAGGCAGGTATTGTTGGTCTTGCCATTGGCGCTGCGATGACAGGCCTGAGACCAGTAGTCGAGATCATGTTTAGCGATTTCACCACACTGGCTTCAGATCAAATTGTTAATCAAGCTGCCAAATTGCGTTACATGACTGGAGGACAGTGCAAGATTCCCATGGTGATTCGCACCGCAATGGGTGCAGGGCGACGCGCAGCAGCACAACACAGTCAGAGTCTCCACGCTTGGTTCTGCCACATTCCGGGTCTTAAAGTTGTCATGCCTGCAACTCCTGCGGATGCTAAAGGCTTGTTGAAGAGTGCAATTCGAGATGAAAATCCAGTAATGTTCTTTGAAGATAAAATGATCTACAACGTAAAAGGACTTGTGCCAGAAGAAGACTATACGATTCCTTTAGGTGAACCCAAATTACATAGACGAGGTGATCACGTCACATTAATCTGTACTTCTAGTATGCTATATCCAGCTCAAGAAGCCGCTGATATATTGGCGAAAGAGAGTATTGAAATTGAAATTTTCAATTTGCGGACTGTCTCTCCCGTCAATGAAGAACAGCTGTTAGAGTCAACAATTAAAACTGGGCGTGTCTTAGTAGTAGATGAGGGCTACCGCAGCTTTGGGATTACAGGAGAGATAATAGCTCGTTTACAAGAAGGTGGCTTTTATTATCTGGACACACCTATTATGCGCCTGGGGGCGATGGATGTTCCAATCCCATTTGCACCTACGCTGGAAGACCTCACCATTCCAACAACTGAGGATATCATTGAAACCGTTAGAAACATGGTTGGATAAAATCAAAGTGTTTTAGCTCTTGAATTCAAATGTTCTGAGGT
>JASFVL010000016.1:0-27404 GCA_050049875.1 Anaerolineales bacterium | reverse complement strand
TGGTGTTCGATGGTTTGTGACTCGGGGACTACGCCTAAAATATCGCCTGAGCCGACGTGCTCCCCTGATATGACGCGAGGTGTAAATTGCCAGCGGGCATCTTCTGGCAGGGGGGGCGCGCTCACACCCCGCCGGATATAGTTCCCAGTTATATCGGCCAGCACTTCCAGTGGGCGCTGTAAGCCGTCGTACACACTCCCTAAAAGGCCCGGACCAAGGTGCGCGACCAATGGCAAGCCGGTGTTGCAAACCGGCTCCCCAACCCGGATGCCAGAGGTTTCTTCGTATACCTGGATGGTGGTGTGCCCCCCCGAGAGACGAATGACCTCACCGACCAAGCCCATTTGACCAACTTGAACGACATCGAAAAGGCGCACCTCATCCAGGCCAATGGCTCCAACAACAGGCCCGGCAACGCGAATCACCTCTCCAACATTGTTCTCCATCGTTGTCATCCTTCTTCCGCCTCTTCCCCTTTGAACGTAATATGAAAACCAATCGCCCGGCGTATCATTTCCGCGATGCGGTACCTTCGGGATGCTTTCGCGCCCAACGGTTGTCCGCCGGGAATTGCTATATAAAGCAATTGATGCGTATCCTCCAGACGTTTCACTAACGATGAATCCATTCGCTCCAACAAGCCATCGTCGATTGCCAACAATCCAGTTTCACCCGTCTCCAGCCAGTTGACGATTAATTCCTGGGCGGTTTCAATATCTTCCACGCCGTAGGTGTCCACGCCAGCTAGTTGAAAACCAGGCGCCAGTGCAGAACGCGTAAGCACTAATAGACGACTCATGGGGGATACTCCAGTTCGGCTCGAATGTTATCCTCCTCGAATCCCAGATTGATACCTTGAGCTATCCAGCGGATATTATTTACTTCATTGATTTTCAAGGCCAGATACCCCAGCAATACCCCAATACCCAGGGGATCTTTGGTAATCTGCCTCGACATCCAGATTAACCGGAAGCGCTGGAGCTGTTTTTCAATATCGCTCAGTAAGGCTGAATTCGCGTAAGTTTTCAATCCGACCTCAAGAGGGTCTTTATAAGGTGTTCCTACGAGGGTTTCTACGGCTGCGGCTACCGTGTCTTGACGACCGGCGCGAACTAACATGGCGAACGGCAGCTTACCCGGACCGACAAGGAGGCGTTCAAGCTCATCTGTGTGCAGCCACTCTCGCAGGAATTTACGTTCCCTCGGAGCATGGGCAAAACGCAACATCGTGAGCAGATTGATCAGATCCGCTTCCAGTTGCAGGGCGGAAAGCAGAATCCCATCTACGTGGCGTGTAGTTTGCAGGTATTGAAAAGATTGGCGATAAAACCATTGATCCAGCGCCAGTTCCATTTCCGTTATTTCTGCACCCGGACGGTCGACACGCAGTTGGAGCAAAGGTTGAGCGAAGGGTAAGACCATGGTAGCCATTAAATCAATGACTGCTCGCGGGTTCGGGGCACGCGCCAATTCAGATAATAAATCTTCTTCGAGTTCCCCGATTGGCAAGACAGAAAATAAGATTTCGTCAAGAGGTACTTGTTTGGTCAGACCGCGCAAGATTGCTTTAAGGTTTTGGATGTCATAAATGCGTAACACCATGGCGGTCATTTCACCAGCCCGTCCACGATAGAATTTATGCACCTTACCGACTGTATTTACAAGATCATCCCGGAGAGCTTGGGCGATACAATCCATGCCACTGGTGCGCGCCAGCGCAGCCTCCACTGTTTTTCGGTACGCGGTCCCGGTGAGCGCGGTAATCAGTCCTTGGAGGCTGTCTGTCTCCAACAAAGCATCGAACTCTCGCTTGGAGAGTAGTCTCGACTTCATAGCGCGTAAGCGCGCGTTCCCGTAATCGAAAGTAGACATGATAAAGAAGTATTGGTAATCTCAAGCGGGGACAAGCTTTTCAACGCGTTGACTCCTTTTACTCTCCATGTGTTCATTCTCAAACAGGGCAGCCAGATAACGACGAAGATATGGCGTGGCACGCTCAAGCCTGGCTTCCAAGGTGTTGATAACCACAACGCGCCCATCTTGGCTTTTGGCAACTACGCCTCCCCAGGTATTGAGGGTATAGTTTACGCGTAACGCTAATCCTGCCTCGTCTAAAAGGTTCTCTAAGATTTCCCGGTCCCGGGAGTCAGCCTCCAATTGAACACTACCCGACTCCTGTAAAGACCCCTCCAGTTCCGTGAGCGCTTCCTGCACCAAATTTAACAATATTGAAGGGTAAGATGATTTCGCCCGCGCATCGGTCAGGTACCCCTGGGCTCTTTCCAAAGCGGCATCCACCAATTTCTCCCGAACGTTGCCGATAATCTGCAAGGCTTCTAGGCGCGCGTGGTGGAGCAAGCGGCTCCGTTCCTTGATGGCAGGAGCTACTGCTGCAGTGTAAGTTTCATCTTCCAATTGTTCGGCGTCTAAGCGAGCATTGGCTAAGATTTCGCGGGTTTGATAAAAGGCACGTTCCTCGATTTTGTGAAGCTGATCCTTTCCCGAAGAACGGATGGCTTCCAGTATGGCGAGAAGGCTCACTTCACCCTCCCAACAACAGGATCATGGCCGCGACGGCAAAGCCGAGGATAACCATGGTTTCAGGAATAGCAACGAGCAAGATAATCGGCCCCAGCGCTTCAGGTTTTTCGGCAATAACGCCGGCTCCTGCTGAACCAATGCGAGCCTGGGCAATGCCTGTACCTATCGCAGCTATTCCAACTGCCAGTCCTGCGCCAATTGCGGTTAATCCAATATCCATTTTTTGCCTCCTTTTACTCAATTAATCTGATTCCAACAGACTCTTGAACGGCTCGTAAGGCCTGCCCCCTCCTTCGTAAAACTTACGGAAGAATTCGACATAGTGCAAACGCAAACTATGGATAGTAGGGCTAAATGCACCCAACACCAAGTTTAGGGCGTGGAGTAACACAGCCATCACAGCACCCACGATCAGGTTACCAAGCATCCCAGCCGTATCATTCGCCACTTTCGCCAGGTAGATCGAAGCTAAACCAATGGCCGCAATCCGCAAATAAGAGAGAATGTTACCAATCAGGCCAATAAACTCAATAGGGCCCATGAGGATGCCCAACCAGCCCAGAGATGCACCTATCAGCACAATACCGATAATCAAACCTCCTATCGCAGGCGTCCTGAAATCCTCAGGCAAGAAATCCATCAAGACGCCAACCAACAGGAAAAGACTTACCAACCCCAGCAGCATTCCGCCGCGTTCCAACATGTGACTGTGCCTCTTATCTTTGATAGCTTCCCAGACACCGAGGACCAGCCCTAGGCTGATGTGGACAGCTCCGACCGCGATGGTCATCAAAAGCAACCCAGCTACATGTTCTGCACTAGCCCGGTCGAACCACAAAGGGTGCATTCCCAGGTGCTCTCCCAAAGTGCCAAACAACTCACCGAAAAGAAACCCAAACAAGATCGTCCAACCAGAACTCATAGCCAACACTGCCAAAACATCCCGCACCACCCCACCCTTGAGCTTAAAAAATAGACTCAAGCTAATAGCTAGCAATAACATGCCATATCCCACGTCGCCAAGGATCATGCCGAAGAAGATGGGCAAGAAAAAAGCCATCAGCCGGGTGGGGTCAATGTGTCCATAGCGCGGCAAGGCGAGCAGGTTTACCAAACTCTCGAAGGGCCGGGCCAGGCGGGGGTTCTGGAGGGCAACAGGAGCCCGCCTTTTAATTTCCCGCGTCATGGGTAGTTGCCGCATGAGTACTGTCTCGCCAATCGTTTCTTTTAGAGCAGTAGTGACTTCATCAAAATCTCCGGTAGGAACCCAACCTACCAATACGAAGGTCATATCTGTCTCTCCGAATCGTGAGAGTATACTATTCGTATCCAACTCTTCGCGCAGGACATCGCGCCAGATCACCAGTTTTTCGCGCCATTGCGCAGCAAGCCTAGCCATCTTGCGATCAATTTCATTGATCTCTTCAGGTATAGCAACCATCCGACGACGCAGCTTTTCGAGGACCGCATCTGGAGCGCCGCCCCCCAGTTCAGCGGGGAGACGTAGCCGTGAGACATCCTCACGGCCTAAGAGGGTTTCAATTTCATCTGTGAATTCATCGGGGAAAACAATCAACATCGCACGCGTTGAAGCATCCACATCGCTGGCCACCACTTCGGAGCGTCCGCTAGTCAAGTCCATCACTTGCTTGCCGATGGAATCCAGCACGCCTACGTGCGTCCGGCTGACCAGCACCCCCACGGTCACGTTACCCGGTACCCCCGCGGAGGATGGTATGATGGGCAATAACTTGCGCAGTGTGATCTCATAGCGGGGCAATGAGGTCAGTTCAGCTTGCAATTTATCTTGGCGGGAGATGAGTGCCTGTATCCTTGACATGAGGAAATCCACACCTGAACGAGCCTCGGGAAGACATTTCTCTAGTGGAGGGATGTAATCACCTCTCGCTTGTCCCCCTCCCAGTGTGTCCAGTAGCCCCTCTATCCGTGACACAAGGAAGCTCAGCTCCTCTTGAGATTTTAAAGTCTCGCGACCTAGGGACAATGGGCGCGCCGCCACCTGTGGAGATTCGGTCAACTCGTCTATATGTACACGCCCCAGACGACGTAAGGTGTGGATGGTAGCCTGAAGATCATCCTTTAAACCCACGATTTCAAGAGGGGTCATTTCAATATTCATTTGCGATCTCCTGCTCCTTCGAGGCCGATCACAAGGTTCACAGCGTAATCAACGGCTGTAGCCATACGCTTTCTCCCTTTGCGACGTAACTCTTCCGCCCGGTTCTGCGCCTGAGCTACAATGCCCCGAGCTTCTTCCTCAGCCAGGGAGAAGATTTCCTTATAGCGTGTCTGTCCTCGACGCAATCCGGTTGTTCGCACTTCTTCTAACAGCTCTTTAACCTCGTTCCTTGCCGTGGCAATTATTTGTTCAGCGGATTCCCGGGCTACTGCGATATCGCGCGTCACTTCTGATTCGGTCTGTCGAATCTGATCCAGCGGAGAGAGTTCATCCGTTGTTTTTTGTGAAATCATCTTTCTTTTTCCCATCCAGCCAATAGGCATTGGGCACTAAGAAAATACTGTATCCAAGCGTCGAATGCAATCTAGATGGTCGTCCCATCGGTTCAACGTTAAACATCGCAGGAGATTGACCATACCCGATCATCAGCAAGGTTGGGTATCGTTTTTTGCATGATTTTACGTAAGGCTGAGTAGGCCGAACTAAGATATTCAAGGGCATTGCTTACCGACTGCTCATCACCATCTAAGGCGCGCTTGAGTATCTTTGCTTCAACCGGATGACGTAGTTTAGTTTTTGTCGCTGCGTTCATTGGAACCTCCTGCTATATTTAATGCGTGCTGGATAAATACTTAAGAAATCCCTGTTTCTGATGGATAACGACTACACGGGTTGGTACAAAACTCTGTTTGAAAGGTTCGAAACATGAACGGGTATCTGACCAAAGCAGTGACGCTCTCAGGTTTATTTCTGGTGTGCCAAGAATGTTCTAGGCCATGATTTTGATAGGATGAATAATGTTGTTAGAATCGAAAACCTGGCTTGATGTCGCACGAACTCGGCTCATCAAGCCAGGCTGGTGTTATTGAGGGATCAGTTCATCGCAATGAATTGCTCAAAGGAGAAATCCCTAATTTTTGTTGGATTTCTATCCAATCTGAAACGCAATTGCGAATTGCTGAATATCGACGTTACTTATTGTAAGGTCTTTGTTAGAATACTTTGCTTGGCTCTGAGAGCCTAGGCAACGACATATTTTTTTATAGCGGCTATCTCCAATAAACATAGTGTCCTGATTATTCCTTCATAATAAATGTACCTCCTTTTGAAACCAAAGTCAAGTATTCAAGATGGTGTGTGAGTACAAAGTGGCAAAGTCATATTTATGAAAGGTTAGCTAGCATAGCCAATGTGATGATAGGTCACAGTATCATTCTTGGTTTTAGTCATATCATCTTCGCCTTTAGTGGATTCTCTTGGCACAGGACAGGCGTTGGAGAAGGTTACTACCATGTCCGATTCGCCATTGCTAGCTGTTGTTTGAAAGACCTCTTTCAAAGCAGCGAGGATGGTTTCATTATCCTCAGCAATTAAAGTGCTCATTGGCACCGAGGTCTGGTTCGTGGCGGTGGAAAATCTCCAAAGCCTCATCAATTGCGGGCTTTAAGTCCGCCTTCCAGAAAAGCTAAAGGCTTACTCGAGCAGATATGCCGACCGTTCACACTGCTAAGCGCAGATCGGTAATCCGGTCCATCAAGAGCTGCATGATGTGTTGTTGTATTGAAAAACCGAGCGAACAATCCTCCCGCATCAATTCCCGCAAGGCGTTTGCGTCAACGATCAACACTTCGATCTCCGTCAGACTTCGAGTCGTTGACGTGTGCTCATACGGCGGCACCAAGGCAGAGCAACCGACGATTTCTCCGGCACCTACCTGGTCAACGCGGGTTGGACCGCTTTCACTGATGCCATACAGGACTTCAACCTCTCCCATTGCGATCAGAAACAAGTGTTCTCCTGGCCGATTCTCTTCAAATAGCGTGTATTCGGGATAAAAACACTCTGCTTTTGCCAACTTGGCTACCGCTTGTCGTTGTTCATCGGAGAGATCTTCAAAGCAGCGGAAGTCCCGTAAATAAGTGGGATCTACTGGCATCTGAACCTCCTTTGTCTTTCATTTTGTTATCTTGCGTGATTTCAAAAATAACATCAACATCCAACAATCATAGATACAGTCCGTCTAATCTTGAAGAATTTAATCCACTTTTGCCTCTGTAGCATCGCTCAGTGTCTCCGGAATTGTAGCCAAAAGAGGGAGTTTTAACATAAAATCTACCCCAATTGGGATGAGGAACACATACATTGGGTTAAGATGATCCCATATTAGTCCCCCAAGGATGGGAGCTGGGATCGCGACCAGTCCTTGAGAAAGACCAACGAGACCGCTCCACTTGCCCATCTGCTCTACGGGAACCAACTCCAATGTCATGGCAGTGGTGACTCCCGAAGAGATAAAGTAGAAAGTCTGCAAAGCACCTGCCATGATCAAGGTAAACGAATTGGAAGAGAATACGAGTAGAAGATAGGAAACGTACCATAGTGGTGTGAGAAGATAAATAACCCTTTTCCTCCCGATTTTGTCCGCCAATCGCCCCAGCGGGATCCCAAAGATGATTCGTGTGAAGATCGTAGCTGTGGTCATAGCGCCTAGAAGGTACTGATTTGCTCCTTTCGCTTGGTGGGCAAAGAGCTGAAGAAAGGGGGTGGTCATAGCTATCGGAAAGCCGGTCAAGGAAGCGATGATTAGCCACCTTTTCAAAGGGTTTTCACCCTCCAAGAGCTGCTTGAAATCATCCAAAAAACCGAGCCTGACGCTTGTCTCCATTCCTGGTGTTGTTGTTAGCTCCCTTAGTTGAGTGACGAGGAAGAGAAAAACGAGTATATATCCCACGAAGCGGATGGTATATAACGATCGAATCCCCTCGACATTCAATCCCCCAAATCTTGTAACCAGCTGGGCTGCAGCCAGAGGAGCGAGCATAGCGAAGAGAGAAGCAACCGTAACGCAGATGTTTTGGGCAGTCACCCGGTCTTCGTTCTGCACAGAATCGGCACAGATCACACTGCAACCGGTGCCTATAAATCTCGTGGAGATTGAAAACAAGACCATCGCGGCGATGATCGCCTGCCAGCCAATTGCGAGAGAGTAAACCAATGCAGACCCTGCCATCAAAACCATACCCAGCAGGTAAAGTCGTTTGAGACCCCAGCGGTCCATCAACCAGCCTATCGGTGTGGAGATGAGGGCGCTGATCCCATTACCAACGCTGTTGATTGTCCCAAGTTCTACCGAGCCAGCTCCGAGCCCCACAGTGTATATGGAATCATATTGGGCAGTGAGGTTTATAAGGAAGTTATTCGCTGAAGAGCGCGTGATCGCTACCCGATAGTTGTGCTTCTGCCGATCGATGAATCCTATTGCACGCTTGACCGCTCTACTGGCTGCGTTTACTTTGGGAATATTCACAACTTTGCTTAATCTCTTCTCCATATTAACCAGTCAGGCATCATTTCTTCGTATCATTTCGATACTGCTGGGTATCTGTTTCTCCGCGGGTGTAAGCATCATGCCAATCTTCGGGAACTGGCATCTCGTTATACAATTTCGTACGTCGAGCCTCGAGCAAACGGCAAGGCTGCTCCATGAAATTCGCGGCACAAATCACTCGATGATTTGTTTTTGATGATAGGTTATCCAACCAGACTAATCCTTCCTTGCAGCGCAGCAAGTGATGATCTATGATCAGCGTTTTCACACCATGAGCCAGTCGTATTGCCTGTTTCCAAACTTCCTGTCGACGTTGCATCTTCATTAGACTGGAGAGGTAGAGTGGTGGTCCACTAACCAGTGTGATAGTTGGTCGCCAATCTAATATCAACGACACAGCCTGCTCATCGAGGAGCTGGATATCCGAGGCGTGTACAAAAACGTCCTCCTCGTCCTCGATGCGTGTCATCATCACCGTTGCACAGCTTTCGTCAGGGTCTCCGTGAGGCACAGGACAAGAGAACTCCAACTGGCCGTCCTTTTGCCCCTCGGCATTGGGCAGACTCCTCCCAAATATGTCGGTCAGCGCTTCTCGCCGCGAAGCCATGTGATGTGAAAGTCCGTCTGGCCCCCTGCTCCAGAGACGAACTGTTTGGAACAGAGGAGCGACCCGGTGCGCATTTAATTGATAAGGGTTGGCATCGGGAAGAGGGATGTGATCGCCGTGGAAGTGGCTTAGTACTATGTCAGTCGCTTCTTGCAATGCGTTCATGATTTCACGGCGGACCTGTTCGCCAACAGCCACCTGCACTGGGTGGGGAAGCAGACCATGGCGTCGGTATCCTAAGGATAAACCTGGGTCGATGATGATCTTACGGTCCTTTACTTGCACCTTACAGGAAAGTCCGCGCACACCGAGTGATTCTGTACCCAAGATCTTGATATCCATGGTGATCCCTCAGTCCTCAGTCCATACGTCAACGATATGTGAATTGGGCAATACCACACTCGATCTCATAGGGGTCCGGTCTGCGGTGATATTCTTCGAGCATATTAACGGTGTTTAAGCCAACCTCAATTGCCGCCTCCACAACCTTATAACTTGTCTTTCTATCAGGTAGGGCAATAATGCCTATATCGTATTGCTGCATTAAGCTTTTAACAGCAGATGTATCAGCGATATCGAGCGGGTGTACTTTTATTTTGGGGCTGTTAATCCAGGCCTTTGTCTTCTCAAGGGCATCTTCCCGCCGACCGATGAGTCCTACTGCACCCACATCATATGCTCTGACCAAATCCCAGGCAACAGCAGCGCCCATTTTTCCTGATCCGCCAAATATCAAAATGTTCATCGCAGGATCTTTTAATTTCCTCTAAGACCAACACCGGCTATCGGTGTTCCGCAAGCGGGGCAACCATCTTTTTCTACTCGATTTATTAACGCCCCGAAGCCATGACGCTGGATCAACAGTCGGCCGCATTCTGGGCAAAATGTGTCCTGACCGCTGTCGCTCGGTATGTTACCAACGTAAACATAATGCAGTCCCTGCTCCAACCCGATTTGCCGTGCCCGTTGGAGCGTTGCCAAGGGCGTCGGCTGCACATTATTCATCTTGTAAGCTGGATAGAAACGACTGATGTGCCAGGGCGTATCCGCGCCCAACTCCTGAGCGATAAAACAGGCAACATCGCGCAGTTCTGATGGATCATCGTTTAGGTCCGGGATCACCAATGTGGTCACTTCAAGCCAGATGCCGAACTTTTTCATGAGCTTCAAATTATCCAATATGGGCTGTAATCCTGCCCCTACATAGCGCCGATAGGTTTCTTTGCGAAAAGCCTTCAGATCCACATTTGCAGCGTCTAAAAAGGGGTGGAACATTTCCAGCATTTCTTGGGTCATGTAGCCATTGGTCACAAATATGTTGGCAAGACCAGCTTGGTGAGCAAGGCGGGCTGTATCGTAAGCGTACTCAAAAAAGATGGTTGGCTCAGTGTACGTGTATGCGATGCTGCGACTGCCAGTTTCCAGGGCACTAGCGACGATCTGTTTGGGGGTTGCTTCGCGGCCGGCGATCAGGTCTCGCTCGCGTGGCATTTGGGAGATTTGCCAATTCTGACACCACTGGCAGCGGAAATTGCACCCTGGCGTGGCAATGGAGTAAGCTGACGAACCGGGATAGAAATGGTAAAGGGGTTTCTTTTCAACCGGGTCCACATTTTGGCTGATGGTACGTCCATAGACCAATGTGTAAAGAACACTGCCCCGATTCTCGCGTACCCGGCAGGCGCCTTTCCTGTCATCCGCGATCACGCAATAATGCGCACACAGATGGCAGCGGACGCGATTTCGGGCTATCTTTTCATAAAGCATCGCTTCTTGCATTCGATCCGATTTTCCTTACTTTTTTCTTCTCCATTCATCAAAAGCGAATATCTTTCTTTCAGCACCTGACCTTCATCAGAATAGCTTCTCCATAGCCGACCCAAACCTCAAGATACCCACTTAGCACCTCATCGAGTTCAAATTCGCCCGTATCCACGCGCAAGCAATCTAGTTGTCCCACCTTGCCTCTAGTCCCTACCACCAAGATGTTCTCCTTGCTTACCAGTCTTATGACCTGCGGGGTGAACTGTTTGCTCCCCCGACCGAAGATGAATCCGTTACCTCCAATAGGGGTCACAACTATCTTTCTTTTCTCAAAGCTTTCAAATAAGCGCAGAATGCCTCTTTCGTTTAAGTCTTTTCCAACCAATTCCCCGGCATTGACCGCATCCACCCCGAGGAGCGTTTTTGGTAATCCCATTTCATCAGTGATGGCCCTTAATGTCGTGCCAGGGCCGAGCAAGTACAGTGTCCTCGCATCCATCTCCTCAACTATGTATTCTGCTATCTCTTTCTTGCTCACCCTGGAAGGCAGAGCAACATTCGAGGCGGCTTTTCCGGGTTGTAGAAATCGTTGAAGCTCAGGCACAACCAAATAGCCATATAACCGGGAAGCCAAGCGGTCCTCTCTGAAGGCTTGCTCGTCAATATCGAGCACTTCTTCCTCGGTTAAATTAGCACCTTCCACGAAAGCATCCACCATCTGAGCTGCCCCTCTAGTGCTGATAGCAAACGCCGAACTAAAGATCTTGACGCCAGCGGGTACCGCGACCACAGGTAGGGTGGAGCCGATCGAGTCGTAAATATCTCTGGCAGTGCCATCGCCTCCCACAAATACCAGCAGCTCCACGCCACGTTCGGCCATCTGTTGGGCGATTCCCTTTGTATCCGCCGCTGAGGTCTCCTCTCCCAATTCCCCAATCACTTCATTCGGAACGTCGAGTCCTTCGACATAGTTTTTTCCCATCACACCGGGGGCAACGAGCAGCTTAATCCTGTCCTTGTGCTTGATGTGGGAAAGTAGCTCTTTCGTTTTCTCAGGCGTGACTGGCTCAGAACCCAACTCCTTCGCTTTCTCGTACATTTTCTTTCCATCGGTCCCCTTGAGCCCAACACTGCCACCCATCCCTGCTACAGGGTTTACGATCAATCCAATTAATTTTCGCGCCATCCAAACATTCCTTTAGGCTAGTTCATCATGTACCACATCCACAGGTTTGGCGAGAATCCGGAGAACACATAATGGTGTATTTGTTGGGACTCTCATCGAATCAGAATAAGCTCTGATATCTGGGGGGCCACCCTAATGCCAACATACACAAACAATGTGATTATTGCTAACTCAACGCCGGACTTCAAATCCACAAGCCCAAGGAGAGCGTCTATCAACAACCTCTTGAAACGGTCAAGGGTGATCGGGTGAAATTCAATCTCCAAGCCCGTCCAGTCAAACAATTCCATGATCTCCTCAGCATGTTGCGTTATGTACTTCTCCGATAGGTTAATGCCATCCAGGACAATGATCTTGTCGTAATATCCTGGGAAGTTTGCATTAGCGTCAGCCTCATCCCAGTTCAAATATCTCTGGTAGATGGGCTTCCAGCTTCTGAGCCAGCCTGGTGTAAACCATAGAATTTTGTCTTGCCTCCCAGCGCTGATGCGTTGTCGATCCTCGGAGCCTGCCAGCATATCGTAGCCGTAATCCCCCTGCACCCTGATAATATCCTGGCCCACCTCCTGTAAGATTGTGTCAACCCGCTTTAGCGGCTCATCAACGCTAACATGGCACTTCTTCCCATACACGACGATAATTTGGTGGTCGGAGCACCATTCCCGAGCATGTGTCAATCTCTTGAGAAGATGCTCCTCCAGTCTTTCTGGAATAGCGTGCAAACCCGGCGGCGTGAAGTAGATACGGCGCGGACTTAGAAAACCGGTTTCTGTCAAATGGGTTAATTCGGGGTGTAACATGCCACAGGATATGATGCAGTGGTTCTTGAATGAGGGGCGGATCATTACGATTCACCTCACTTTCCATTAGTCAAGACCAAATGATGGTGCATAAAAAAGCCATGAAATGATTTTTCATAGAATAGACGATTGAAACCATTTCTATCGAACTCAATATTCACATCATCAATGGTATAAAGACCATAATTTTTCACCCATGGTCGCAGCAATTTCTTGATGATGGCTGGAAAAGCTAGATCAAGCCAGATAATATAGCCAGCCTCCCGCAACACTCTCGCTACTTCATGTATTGCCTTATCCCAAGCAGGGATATGATGAAATACGTTCTGGGAAATAACCAGGTCAAAACTCTCGTCATCAAAATTTAGATTGGTAGCATCCTCAACCTGAAAACGTAAGCGCTTCCCTTCCGAATATAACTGCCTCGCAATCTCGATTTGTTGTGGATCGAAATCAGTGCCAGTTACATTCATGCCGTATTGTTTAGAGAGATAAGCGGAAACAGCCCCAATTCCGCAACCCAACTCAAGCACGTCATGTATATCAGCCGCGTCCAACTGATTAAGACGTTGACGAACCCGTTCAATATTACGATCAGCCTTTCTTTGGCGGTTCACAAATCGCTTTTCTAGCCTCGTCATTGTCATGGGATATCTCCTCAACTGCGTAATATCTGATCCAATCACTCTTCAGGCTGGTTTCAAATCGAGGATAGGCGTACGGTTTATGGCGTCCAATCCACGAACTCGCAGGACATTGTCTTCAATTTTGATTAAATCGACCACGGTCACTCCGATAGGGTTGGGACGGTTTGGGCTTCGCAGAGCGAAGACACCACGCTTCGGACGACTCTGGTTACCACGCGGGTGCTGGAATAGAGCATAACCCTCTGATCGGTGAAAATAGAAGATGACCACAATCTGTTGACCCGTTTCAAGGCCTTTTAAACCATCAATTAGAAAAGGCTCGATGATGAGGCGCGATTCAACCGAGCGAATTTCGTCCGGCGAGGCAGGCCCATCAAACTCGTTGTTCACATAGCCGATAGGATGAAAAGTAACCGAATGAATCGTCATACCATGTTCCCGATCTCAAATCCTTCCCAAATCGCCTCTAGCGCCTTGCGCGGCTTTACCGCATCACCAATAACATGAATTTCTAGATTGCTTTTAGCCAATGCATTGGGTAAGGTGCGGTTAGCCTGCACACCCACTGCAACAACAACTGTTTCCAGGGGTAAACTAATTTCCTGCTCATCCTTTTGAGCTATTGCAGCGGTCTTTGTTAGCCGGAGAATCTTAGTGCTCGTCTGAACCTTCACCTGTCGTTCTCTTAGCCGTGCGGTGAGCACCGCTTTCGCTAAAGGATCCATATCGCCACCAACCTCATCCAGCATCTCAACTACGGTCACTTGCACCCCCTGGGCAGCGAGGAAATCAGCGCTCTCCAGGCCCACTAGTCCGCCTCCGATCACCAGAGCAGTTGGTGTATTGACCTCAACTTCACCACCCATTAAGTCGGAAGCTAAAACCCAAGGAACATCTTCAAGACCGGGAAAAGGGATGGTTAATGGGATGCCGCCAGTTGCCAAGATCAAGGTATCTGGTTGGGCAGCTTCCGCCAATTCTGACGAAACCTGAGTGTTCAAATGAATGTCTACACCGGTGCGTCGGGCCATCAATTCCTTGTTACGGATCACGTCCAAAAATTCTTCTTTGTGTGGTGCCATGGCAGCCAGGTTGAATTGCCCTCCCAGACAGCTTTCCTGTTCATAGAGCGTAACGCGATGGCCGCGTTGAGCCGCCACGGTCGCGGCTTCCAGTCCGGCAAGTCCACCACCGACGACCATGACAAAGCGTGGTTTCTCGGCTTTGGTGAACCGTAGTTTGGATTCGCGACCTGTGAGAGGATTGAACATGCAATGTGTGCCTTCTCCTTTCCGCAGTTGAGCCAGGCAGCCCTGGTGACAGGCTGCGCACAACAAGATCGCCTGCTCGTCTCCGTCTTCCGTCTTGCGCACCCAGTCAGGATCAGACAGGAAAGGGCGACCTAACCCGATCAGATCGGTTTGCCCGGCGGTTAGTGCCTCCCGCGCGATGGCAGGTGATCGGATCCGTCCAGCTACGATCACCGGAAGTTCTATAGCTTCGCGAATGTGAAATGCCATGGGGAGTAGATGGGCTTTGGGCGTACCACTGGGATATAGGCAAAAGGGCACCGACTCGCACATTGTGCCGGATGTGACGCTAATGGCGTTCACTCCCAACCTTTCCAGATCACTGGCGACCTTAATGGCATCTTCGAGGTTTAGACCTCCATCAACGTAATCAGTGGCGTTCAGGCGCACGACGATGGGGAAGCTGCTTCCCACCTGTTCACGCACCGCGGCGATCACTTGTCTTCCAAATCGCAAGCGGTTTTCGAACGTGCCACCGTATTCATCCTCGCGGTGATTGGTATGCGGAGACAGGAACTGGTGGATGAGATAACCATGGCTGAAAGGGATCTCAATGGCGTCAAAATCCGCCTCCCGGACCCGACGGGCAGCTGCACGGAAGGCGTTGACTACATCGGGTATTTCACCGCGGGTCAGCGCCCGGGGGGTAACCTGGTTGGCTGGGCAAAGCTCCTCAGAGGCCGAGACCAAGTTTTCAGTCGGGACCAGTTTGGGATTTGCAACCCGGCCGGCATGATTGATGTGCGCCATCATCAACCCACCCGCTGTGTGGACCGCCTTAGTCAACCGCCGCAATCCAGCTGTTGACTCACCGGTGTGAATACCCAATTGGGTAGGTAGTTCTCGACCGTTATGCTGCACGTACATGGGCTCGCTGGTGATCAGCCCCACTCCCCCTTGGGCACGGCGAACGTAAAAGGCGATATGCCGGTCGTTCACCCCTCCCTTTCCTGAGCTATAACCTAGTTTAACTGCGGTCATCACCACTCGGTTTGACAGCGTCAAGTTCCCTAGGCGGAAAGGTCGAAGCATCATGTTACTCATTTCTTCTCCTCTCGCACATTTTGATTGCCATGGTGTTCTGTTTCAGAATCGGGTGCTGGACAGGCGTTTGAAAAGGTCACAACCATCACTACGCGTCCTTGCTCAGAAGTGTGGCGAAGGGCTTTCTGCAGAGCGGTGAAAATCGCTTCGTCGTCGCCAGAGATCAGCGTGCTCATGGTACTGGGAATCACTTCAAGGTCGTGCTGTCTAAGAATGCGCAGCGCTTCATCGATCTCCGCTGACAAATCTTCCTTACCCAATGGGTACAGGCTAACCTGGGCTGAAATACTTCTCATTTTTCATCCACATGTACATCAATAAATTTCACCGCCATACCGATGAACCCTCCCCAGGGCAGCGGCAGAGCATCTGGCCAGAGCGGCCATAATGTGGTGCGCCAGACGATACTTATCCTTCTATCGATGACCTCCAGGATCATCCGCTTGAGATCATCTGGTGTGAAGAATCGGGCGGTTCGCCAAATCGGCCCGCCCTCGCGTCTGTATTCTCGCCCCAGGCGGCTCTTTGCGTTCAAGACGCCTAAGACGATCCCTTGCCGGGCAACGCGCGACGCCTCGATCAGGGCTTGGCCGGGATCAGAGAGGAACTCCAGCGTGGTGATCAAGGCGACCAGATCAATCGACTCTGAGAGGAAGGGAAGCATCAACGCATCTCCCTGCAGCCAAACCGAGTCTCCAAGACTCTTGGCCTCTTCCAGCATCGGACGAGATAGATCCAGCCCGGTAGCCTGCAATCCTAACTCGCTGAACCAACGCGTGAAATGCCCAGTGCCACAGCCCACTTCCAGAATTGTCTTAACACGGTGGAAGCACTCCAACAGCCACTTCAAGAGGGTTTTTTCCCGTTGATCGATCTGTTGATCTGTGGTCTCATACCAGGCTTCATAGCCTGCCACGATCTCGGGATCGTTAAAGGGTTTGAGACTAATTTTCTCCTCCAGTCAGAATAATCACTTTCCCAACCCCTGCCTGGACAAAGTTCTCTCCATACTCAGCTGCGAACATAGCAATGGCTCGATCTCCAGTGCAGTGGCAAGGGGCAACCTGTTCCACTCCTAGAAGGCCAAAAGCCCTCAAGATCCCATCGATCTCGGTTTCACTTTTGCTCCTCAAATGGAAGCCTCCTAGGACTAAACGTACCTGCCCACCCATTAATGTTCTGGCTTGCTCCACGATCTCCACAATCCCCGGGTGGGCGCAGCCGGTGATAATTACCAACCCCTGGTCGGTCTGGATCACCAAGGCTTGTTCGGGTGTGCTCCGCCCCATCTCACCCGTCGTGAACACGCCCTCGGTGATTGATAATCCTGGAGTCACTTCAATAACTTCAGTTGTTTTGGAAACCTGGTTTTTGAAAGTGGCTGAGAGGGAGGGGGGTAAATACACCGTCGGGCGTGTTCCATGCTCTAATAAGGCGCTCAGGCCTCCCGTATGATCACCATGGGCGTGAGACAAGACAACGCTTTCAATTTGTATTGGATCGATTTGCAAGGTGAGCATGTTTTCAATCAGCGTTGGCCCATCACCACCCGTGTCAAAGAGTAATATGTGATCGTTATAGGAAACCAATGCGGCAAACCCCCAGGCTGCTTTCAGCCTTCCATCATAAGGATTGTTGTCGTAAACAATGGTGATCGTCAGCGATTCTGTTGAAGACAGGGTACTTTCCAATGCCTCCTCCACATCTTTTGTAAGAACAACTGATGACTCGTTGGGAGTGGACGTGAATCTGTTCTCCGGAACGTCTACTGTAGGGATGGAGGTGTTCGTTTCAGTAACGTGCTTGAGCGGGGCTGAATCCGTTGAGGAAACCCTCTCTGGCGAGGGGGTGTCAGGGGAGCAGCCAGTGCTCAAGAATAAGAGCAACCCAATAAAGAGGAAGAGGCGAGCGGACATCAATGCTCCTGATCAATCTCGGATGGCCACTTTTCCCCGGACCTGTTCATAGATCACATCACCAAGCCTGTGGATGCCCGCCTCGATGTTCTCTGGAGTGGCATTGGAAAAATTGAGCCGCAGGGTGTTGTGGCCTCCACCGCACGGATGAAACGGGGCGCCTGGCACAAAAGCTACCTTGCGTTTCACAGCTTTTCTCAACACCTCCTTCGAATCGAGTGACTCCGGCAATGTCCCCCATAGGAACAACCCACCCTGCGGGTGTGTCCATTCAACTTCAGGGGGGAAATAACGATCCATGGCGGCCAACATCGTGTCGCGCCGTTCACGGTAGACGCGGCGGATCACCTTGACATGCTGATCCAGAAACCCGCCCAGCGAAACCTCATAAGCTGCCATCTGGTTGAAGGTTGCTGTGTGCAAATCAACCCCTTGTTTAGCTTGAACCAGCTTACCAATCACTTCTGGGGGCGCGATCACCCAGGCTAACCGGAGCCCTGGAGCCAATATCTTAGAGAATGTACTCAAATAGATCGCGTTGCCGCGGTAATAGGAGTCGTTGTTCTTTCTAATTCGTCCATCCAACGTAACAATGGATGGCAGATGCTCCCCTTCATAACGTAGCTGACCGTAAGGATCATCTTCAACCACTGGAACACCATAGCGGTCAGCCAGTTCAACCAGCTCCCAGCGGCGCTCCAGACTGAGCGTGGTGCCGCTCGGATTCTGGAAGTTGGGCAATACGTAGATGAACTTGGGTCCCGTGCGCAAGGCTTCTTCCAAAGCCTCAGTGATCATCCCATGTCGATCCGCAGGCACGGAGACGTATTCAGCACTGTATGCATTCCAGGCTTGCAAAGCCCCTAAATAAGTGGGTGATTCGACCAGGATGCGGTCGCCTGGGTTGATAAATATTTTTCCCAGTAAATCAAGTGCTTGTTGGGAGCCCGTCGTGATGAGGATATTCGCGAGGTCAACCTCGATCCCGTAGCGGGAGGTATGGCGGGCGATCATCTCCCGTAATGGAACAAAGCCCTCGGTGGCGCTGTATTGCAAAGCCTGTGAGCCATGCTTGCGCAATACCCGGTCGCAGGCCCGCTTAAACTCGTCCACCGGAAAGACCTCCGGTGCTGGTAGGCCACCGGCAAAAGAGACGATATCTGGTAACTCGGTAAATTTGAGCAATTCGCGAATGGCTGAACTGGCCATGCGTTGTGTTCGTTGAGCATAACGATGATCCCAGGGGGTTTCCATTTTCAACTCCTCTTGTTGAAGTTACAGCCTCAATATGTCATCAAGTGGTTTTACCTTTGTTTCAACCTGCAATCCCAGAGCAGCTAATCCGCTCTACTGCCACAGTGTTTGTGCCTTCTCCTGATAAGCTATTTCAATATTTGCGTTGTACCGGAGGAGCAAAGAACGCTTTTGGGCAGGGCTACAAAAGAAAATCAGTCTCCATGAGGATGTTTGTGTTGCAGCGAGGGGTCTCCCAACTTTTCCAAAGCGGCTTTCAGGGCTTTATTGGCATCCTTTATATCTTCAGCAGCTGCTAAGATGTCCTCCGAAGCCTCACCAGCCTGTTTGGCCCAGCGCCGGAATTCACCCTCATGTTCTCTATTATGCTCAATCCAATGCGGGATCAGTACGCGCAGTTTCTCAACTTCGTTCATGGCTCTTATTGTCTTCCTCAAACGATTCTAAAATTACGCGGTGTTTAATCAGATCAATTCGGCGGATGGTCGCGGCCACTACCTGCACCGGCTCAAACAGGGCAGTTAGACGCACTCCCTCCGGCACGGGTTCCACCATCGATACATCCTCCATGATCACTTTGTCATTTAGATATACAGTTGCCTGGCACATCGCGATCCTTCCTTTCTAAAGAGACTCTGGCTCTCTGATCGAAACCCGCTTGATCAGATGATCCGTTATGCTTTCAAAAACTTCATTGTGATAAGACTCGATAGCTCCATCATCACATAAGGTCGAGAGTTGCGGGTCGAGGGGAATCTGTCCCAGCAGTTGAGTCCCGATCGATCGCGCTGTGTTTTCAGCGTGACTGTCACCGAACAGTTCAATTTTCACCCCACATTCAGGGCAAATAAGGTAACTCATGTTCTCTACCAAGCCGACCAACCTGATGCCTAGCCCAGTCGCCATGTTAGCAGCTTTGCGCACGACCATACCAGATAGGCCCTGGGGGGATGTGACCAGCACGACGCCATCCAGGGGGAGGGATTGCATTACCGTCAGGGATGCATCCGATGTCCCAGGTGGCAAGTCTACGACTAGGACATCGAGATCGCCCCAGGCGATTTCGCTCCAAAATTGTTGGATGGCGCGACTGATCAGGGGACCACGCCACACGACCGGTTGGTCCTCATCCGGCAAGAGCAAGTTTATGGACATCAATTTAATCCCCTTATTTGATTCGATAGGTTGGATCCCCTCCGCTCCCCCTACCGGTAACTGGTGAGCGCCAAACAACTTGGGGATACTAGGTCCGGTGATATCCGCATCCAGGACCCCAACTTTAAAGCCCCGCTTCCTCAGCGATGAGGCCAACAATCCCGCCACCGAAGACTTACCCACGCCCCCTTTCCCGCTCATTACAGCCAGCACCCAGCGAACATGAACCCCAGGTTTGGGGGCAACTTTTAGTTCTTCGCTGACGAGAGACTGGAATATTGCCTTCTGGGCATCTCCCATTTCTGTTAGCTGGACTTCGACTTCCAATTCTTCTTCTAATCCAGTCACAGCCTGGTGTACCGCCTCAACCAGCTCTTGCTTGATCGGTGCATCCGGCGATGGCAGTGCCAGCAGGACATGAACTTGAGTCCCCTCAACGATCACTTCCGGGACCATGCCCAGCTCAACCAGGTTGCGTTTCTGGATTTCTGGATGCCGGACTTGACCCAAGACTTGAAAAATATCTGATCTCGATACGTGGTATGTCATTTCTTCTCCGCGTTGATTTGATTCTTGATAAGGTTTATTTATAGGTCTAAGAGGGTGAGGCCCTGGTAAATGGCGACACCAACACCAAAAGAGACCACAAATAAGAGCACTACACTAAAAAGCGTCCAGCGCCAGCTGCTCATTTCCTGGCGCATGACAGCCACCGTGGCTGCGCAGGGCACAAACAGCATTTGCACAGCCAGGAAAGCCATCGCCGCAGCGGGGGTTAGGCTTCCAGCTAACACCTGCTCCAGGCCAGTTCCTCCCTGACCAGCCCGGAAAAGCACCCCCAGAGTGGCAATGGTGTTCTCTTTGGCCAGAAAACTGGATAACAAAGCCACCATCATGCGCCAGTCCAGTCCCATCTGGGCGGCTAGGGGTGACAACCAACGGCCAACGTTGGACAGAATGCTGTTCTCTATGCCTGGGCCGGGGAATCTCGCCAAAGCCCACACAACCACAGATACAAACAGGATGATCGAGCCAGCTGTGCTCAGGAAGACTTTGCTCCTATGCCAGACAAAAAGAGCGATTGTGCGCAGGTTGGGTATGTGATACAGGGGCAGCTCCATAATAAAAGCCATCCGTTCACCGCCAAAGATCAGACGGTTGAGGAGCACACCGATAACGACCAGAGCGAGCAGGTTAAGAGTGAGCAACCCCCACGAGACGAGAGCAGCATTTGGACCGAAGAAAATAGGGGTAAGAAAAGCGAGCACCATCAGACGACCAGCACATGGCACTAGTGGGGTCAGCAGGATGGTTAACAAACGCCCTCGTTCTGTCTCAACCATTCGACCTGCCAGGACAGCCGGCACATTGCAGCCGAAACCGATACAAAGCGCCAAACAGCTTTTCCCGTGCAGCCCCAGCGGGTGCATAAAGCGGTCCAGCACGTAAGCGCCTCGTGTCAGATATCCAACATCCTCCAACAAACCCAAGAGTGTAAAAAAGACCACCAAAACCGGCAGGAAGGTCAATACCGTCCCCACCCCAGCGACTAGCCCATCAACCAATAGGCTTGACAGCCATTGGGGGGCGTTTTGAAGAGCATCCCGGATTCCCTCGGCTATTCCGGTCACAACCACATCTTCGAGCCAAGTCTGGACCGGAGTGGCAAGGGAAAAAGTGAGCCAGAAAGTCACCCCGAAGACCCCAAACAACAAGACCAGGCCAAACAACGGATGGGTGGCAAAGCGGTCAAGCCAGTCGGTGAGTGTAATCGAGCCAGCCGAAGGGTGGATCAGTGCTGCCCGGACCATTCGCCTGATCCAGTCGTATCGTCCGCCAGCTACGCCAAGGATGGCGTCCTCGTGTTGCATCAAAATGGTATGCACTTGCTCCCATAGCTGTGGCGGCATCCGTACCTGCATCATCTTGGTGATCTCCTCATCGCCTTCCAGAAGTTTGAGGGCGATCCAATCTTCGAGATATGGATCTGGTACTTGCCCTTTAAGGAGTGAGCTTAATTCAGACAGCACCAAGCGGTGATCCTCCCGTATTTGCGGTCGTGAAGCTCGATAAGTATGGGAACCATGGGTCATCTTCTCCACGACCGCCATCAACTCTCGCACTCCTTGGTTGCGGCTTGCCACCAAGGGAACGACCGGTAGACCGAGGGCGGCTTCCAGCACATGGGGTTCGATGCGCATTCCCTGCTGCTCAGCAACGTCGATCATGTTTAACCCTAGAACTACAGGTACTGGGAGGCAGATCAATTCGGCCACTAGATACAGGTTGCGCTCCAGGTTCGCGGCGTTGACGATGGCGATCACCACGTCGGGGTGTTCCTTGATAATGTAATCTCGGGCAATGCGTTCCTCAATTGAGTTGGCAGTCAGGGAGTAGGTGCCAGGCAGGTCTACGATGCGAATGAATCGATCATTTAAGCGGTAAGTGCCGACCTTCTTTTCAATGGTTTTACCTGGCCAGTTGCCGACGTGCTGATTCAGACCGGTGAGTAGGTTGAAGAGGGTGGATTTTCCGACATTCGGTTGACCAGCAAGAGCAACTGTGAGCTGATCTCCCGAGCGAACACCTGTCTGGAGCTTTGGTTGGGTCAACTCCTGCTCACGCTTGCTCATTGGTTTCCTCGACGATCACCTTCAGCGCTTCTCCTTGTCCCAATGCAATGCGCGTATCCCGGATCAAGGTGATCAAAGGTCCTCGTCCGTAGTTCTGGATCACTTTTAATTCAGCACCAACGGTAAAACCCATTGTTGCCATACGGCTTAAGAATTCCCTGCCGCCACGCAACTGGCGCACGATACAGGATTTACCCGTCGTCATCTCATTCAAAGATTTCAAGTGCTGATTTGCCATTTGGTCTATCCTGTGTGCTCAATGTTTGCCTTCCAGGTACTTTCAGCTGTCCTCGGGGGTGGAGATACCGCTTACCCACCCACGAGGCCAGGAGGTGCTCAAAAATGCATCTATAGAGCGTACCTAGAGTCCTTTAAGGATACGGCGCAGGTCTCGGGCGTGACCGGCTTCGTCTGCAGCCATATCTTCCAGGTGCAATTGCAGCTCTATTAAGCCTAGTTCTTCGGCCATCTCAGCGTGCTTCATGTAGTTCTCAACGTCATCCTTCTCCATCTCCAGATCCAGCTCTAGCATCGCTTCAAGACCTTCAGGTTTGGGGAACTCCTTCGGTGTGGTGGTCGGTTCGCCTCCCAAATCGATAATCACATCGGTGAGATAAGTGGCATGACCAAGCTCGTCCTGGATTTCCTCTGCGAACATCTCCCGGAGCTCAATTCCCATTAATCCGAAGGATTTCCCTGCTTGATACGCGTAACGGATTACGGTGCCCCATTCAGCAGCCAGGTCTTCGTTTAAGCCTTGAATTAAATCTTCCTTGGACATCAGTTGTTCCTTTCTTTAGATTGTGTACTGTTTTAAGACTAAGATCGGTTATGAGTTTGTAAACCTTTTCATCCCTTATGGTTAAATTTCACCTCCTCTGCATTGTGGTGGCTCTTGGGGCGCTCTCGGTAACCCGGCATCGTCCGCAAGCTATGAGCTTCGTCTGGATAGTGTGAGGGCGCTGCGCTCCAGAAGCGCGTCCCGAAGCGCTCAACCACCTGGACTCGACCACTTGCCTCTAAATCTGCTAAAGTCTGAGCTACATGTCCAGGAGACCAACGATCCAGGGTTCGTTCGAGCTCCTCCTGTCGCATCGGGTGGCGGGTGATGATACCCAAAACAGCATCTAAAAGGTTGTCGTAACCGCTAAGGTCGAAGCTACCTTCGGCCGGGTGCACAACATTGGCGACATTTCCCAGGATAGCCATAACCTGCATCAGACTTTCCTCACTGGGGGGTTCTACCCAAGTCTCGGCTGGTGGCCGCGCCGGCAAATTGATATGTACCTCATCAGGCTGGACGTCTTCCAGAATGGAGGCTGTGTTACGTAGCGCTTCTTCGCTGTCGTTCAAACCCTTTACCAACATAACCTCTACCCACAACTTCCCGCTGTATTCCTGTCGGAAGGCGATCAATCCCTGTGTCAAGCGGTCAAAGGTAATGTCTGGGTGGGGACGGTTGATCTTTCGATACAGTCGCTCCGTTCCAGCATCCAATGTTGGCAGCACAGCATCGGCTGCCGATAGTTCATCCCGCACTTCAGGCAGGTAAAATAATGATCCATTGGTAATCACCGCTATTGGCAAATTCGTGAAACCCTTTACCCGGCGGATCAAGTAACCCATGTGGGAATGTAATAAGGGTTCTCCCGAGCCCACGAACGTAACCCAATCGATTTCCCCTGGCTGATGAGCTTCCAGCGCTTCCTTCACCTCAGCTAGGATCACTTTGGATGGATGGTATTCTTTGCGCTCATTGACCAGTGGTTGGGTGCGGCCGAGTTGGCAGTAAACACAATTCCAGTTGCAGGTTTTCAGAGGGATTGTGTCAATTCCCAGGGATTGGCCCAACCGACGAGAGGGAACAGGGCCAAAAACGTAATTCATGTTTTGTTCTCCACCGCATTTCATCCTGATTCGCGCAGGTCTAAAATGCGCTCTACTAAAGGTTCAATTGTAGAAACCAAGACCTTGTTGTCCATATCGGCAATTTTGATCGTGACCTCCCGGTTCTCGCTGCTCTCCCCGAGAAATGTGCCCAGTGCCAGGATATTCCCACCGGCCTCGTAGATCGCTCTGGCCAGCTGGGCCAGTTCCCCGGTTACATTGGGTACCAGCACAGCCAGGCGAATACCGGGTTCGCGCGCCCCCAGCATCTCCAGGAAAATCTTAAACAGGTCGGTCTCAGTGATGATCCCAACCAGCTTGCCACCCTGGACGACGGGCAAGCCCCCAATTTTGTTATCCGCCATGACGCGAGCCGCTTCTTCGATGGGCGTATTCCCTAAAATCGTAATAACATCCTGGGTCATCACTTTTTCAACTGTGATCTTGCTGATCAAATAGTTCACTTCCCAGATGCTCAGGCTGGTTGCATCTGAGGGAGCAGCGTGCAGCAGGTCCCTTTCAGAGACGATACCGATCAAACGACCGCGCTTGTCAACCACCGGAAACCGCCGTACGCGTTCTTTTCTCATTCGCTGGAGGGCTTCCTGAATCGGTAGATCAGGATGCACCGTGATTACGGGATGGGACATACGTTCTTTGACTAACATTTCAAACCTCCTAAAAACTTATCCTTCACCTTTTGATCGAATAATTAATAATGGTCGATCTACCTGGTGAAGAATGCCAGCGGCTACGCTACCGTAAAATACTCTTGCAAGACCGCTGCGACCGTGGCTAGCTAAAGCGATCAGATCAGCCCCTACCCTTTCAGCCACATGGATGATGGTACTAACCACTGGACCTCTCTCCACGAATCCCCTTACGCTTAGGCCAAGTTTGCTAAATTCCCCTACCAATCCGTCAATATAGTTTTGGGCTTCCTGCTCGCGTTTTTCCAAGGGGTTTAGGGTCACATCCATCACGCTGCCATGAGGACCAACGACCTCATAGGTCGGTTCGACCACCTGCAAGAAGACAATTTTTGCTCCCATAAGGCGGGCTAGCTCTTCCACATGCGGCAGGATCCTTTCAGCCCTTTTAGAACCATCCAGCGGTACCAAGAATTTCGAGTACATACACGTCTCCTGTTCGTTCGTTTAAATCGTCCAGTAGAACTAGGGTGATAATCTGAATACTATACTTCCTTCTAGCTCATCATATCTTGGACAGGACGATGACAATAGCGACCAAAATGCCAGCGCCCATCGATATAAGCGAGTATTTTTTGTTCTCCCTTTCCACCGCGGGGAGCAGGTGGGAGGCACCCACATACACCAGCGCGCCAGCTGAGAAGGCTAACAACCCGCCTAGGATAGAGCGGTGAATTTTTCCAATGACTGGAAAGGAAAACAGCGTCCCCAACGGAGTTGAGATCGCTGCGGCCAAAAAGGCGTAGCCTTCTGACTTTCTCTTAGTGAACCCGCCTTGCTTTAACAGCAAGAAGGTGACAATTCCTTCTGGGAATTCGTGCAAAACCATACCGATGGCTGCTAGTATCCCGGTGAAGATGCTCACATTGAACGCTACCGAGTAAATCACCCCATCCAAGAAGGAATGTAGACCCACGCCCAACATCGGGATGATGCCCAGGGTGTAGTCTTCGCATTCATATTTGTGGCAGATATAAGCGTTTAGGAATCGATTGGTCACATAGAGCGCCAGAAACCCAGCCAGGAGAAAAAGTGGTGCCGATGGGTTCATCTCTATGGATTTGGGGATGATGTGAAGAAAGGAAACAGAGACCAACACGCCTGCCGCGAAACTCATGAAGTAGACCGCGTTGTTTGTGCCCCACCTTTCATATCGACTGATGACAATAATGCCGACAGTGGTGACGGTGCAAGCCAGAAGGCTAGCCAGAACAACGGCTCCAAACGTGTGATTGTGCATCATAGCTCTGCTTGCTCGATCTTAATTTTCATTCTGTCGCTGCGTACGACTTGAGAGAGGGGTACCCGCACCGGTTTACCATCATCATCAAGGTACACCCGATATAGATCCTCCAATTTTTTAATCCGGTCGATGAAAAGCACACCATCCAGGTGGTCGATCTCGTGGTGCACGACAACGGCGTCGAAGCCTTCAAAGACCCGGTCAAATGGCTGCCTGTCTTCACCCAGACCGATGACTCTCATGTAATGAGGGCGAACCGTTTCTCCGTACAACCCGGGAAAGCTCAGACACCCGTCAAAATCCCTACGTTCGTCTCCGGTTTCAATGATTTCTGGGTTGACCAAGGCGATGGGCGGGTCGGCTTCTGCCTTTTCGTAATTGCTCGCCTTCAACCGGACGATCACGACCCGTTGATGCACGTTTATCTGGGGAGCAGCCAGCCCGATTCCATTACTGTGAGCCATTAAAGAGTCCTTTAGATCCTCGATCAACTGCCTGGTTCCTTTGTTGAAGATCTGGACGCCTTCACTCTTGGCCCGCAAGGCTTCCTTTTCTTTGGGATAAAGTAGGATTTTCTTTACACCCATGACCTGACCTCTGTCCTAAACATTTTCGGGTTGTGGAGAGGTTCTTTCGATAGCTTCCAGCTCTTTCACGATCCTGTGGACTTCCTCTCGAACCTCCGGAATAGCTAGGGGTGTTCCCTTTAGCCATGCTATAGAGATCGCAGGATATTCATGGATAGTGCCAATCGGATCGATGCCTCTCTCAGCGAGCTTTTCCTCTAAATAACGCGCCATTTCTTTATCTCGGATCTTGTTCAGTACGAACAACGCCCCTTTGATCCTGGCTTTGGAGAACATCTGGTTGGCCATGGCGACCAGAATGGGGTTTTCCAAATGTTTGGTTGCCGGCAATCCACCGCTTTTGATTTGATCGATTGTGTCCCGCATATTTACTGCCATTTCCACCGCAGCGAGTGTAGGATCGATCAGCACAATAGCCCAATCTAAACTAGTAATCGCCCCTCGAGCTGTGTCCTCAAAGCCGGCTTTGAAATCCACCAGCGTTACCGGGGATTCCCCATCCTTTTTGATCTTGAGATCCCTAGCAATTTTGGACACGGGTCCATCACATCCCGCCCCCGGACCTTGCTCGCCAATTTTCCCCGCAGTCAGC
>JASFVL010000398.1:0-4283 GCA_050049875.1 Anaerolineales bacterium | reverse complement strand
GATGGGCTTCGGGCCAATAGACCCCGGACTTTTCCATCATACCCACCGTGATCCCCGTTACCACCGCGGCCACAGGCGGCCGGTCGGTTGGCTCCTGGGTCAAAGCGTTCAGGAAGCGCTCTTTGGCGTTCATAATAGTTCGCTTTTCGTTTCCCACTCGCGCGCTGCTCGAGCCATGGCGTTGATGTTCTCGATTGGTGTGTGGGGTGCCATAGCACAGCCGGGTGTGAGTAGGTCCACACCGGTCTGCAAGCATTCTAGCGATGAGCGGTAAACTTGCTCTGGGGTGCCGTTGAGCAGGGCGGTCAGCGTGGGGACGGAGCCAGCCACGGCAACTTTGCCCTTCATCAGCCTGACGGCCTCTTTCAGGTCAACGCCCTCATCGAAGTTGTAGCAGGCGGTGCCGGTCTCGACGATGTAGGGGATGTGCCCGGTGGATTTGCCGCAGATATGCATGATGTCGGGGGCGGGGATGGCTGGACAAAGCTGCTTGTGATAGGGCATGATGAAATCACGGTACATCTCCGAGGAGATCAAGTCGCCGGTGCAGGTAGCCTCCCCAAGGATGACAGCGTCCGCGCCGGCTTCGACTTGGGCGGTGGAATACTCGATCGCCAGCGGGGTCAAGCTCTCCATGATCTGGTGGACCCAATCGGGGTTGGTGACGATCCACATCAAGAAATTGTTGAAACCGAAAAGCTTGGCCCCCAGGGCGAAGGGCCCTACAATCGAGGTCACGATGGGCACCTGGTCATCATAGCGTTGGCGTAGTTTTGAGACGGCTTGCAGAACGGTGGGCACGCGGCCCCGGTCGAAGAAGTCGGCGGGGATAACCAGTTCGTCGGGGTGGTTGTACAGGTGACCGACCTCGGTGGGCGTGGTGTCGATGTTGCGGTAGTTGATCTCCGCGCCCAAGGCTTCCGCCTCAACGGCCATATCGAAGGGCAGCTTGATGCACTCCGTGTCGGTGTGCAGCCAAATCGACTCCGCTAGCCCCGCCAATTGCTCCACGTCGCGGTGCGCCTCAGGCCAGTATATGCCCACTTTTTCCATCATCTCCACGGTGATACCGGTTGCCACCGCCGCTACAGGGGGTCGGTCAACGGGCTGGAGCTTCAAAGCCTTCAAGAAACGTTCTTTAGGGTTCATGGACCAACCTTATGAATTCCTTGGGGGCGCTGGCTCGAACGATCAGCTCCGGCTGCAGCTTGATTTGGGTGCCGCCTTCGTGGGGATCATTGATTTGATCCAGCAGCATTTGGATGGCTTGGGCACCGAGTTCGAAACAGGGAACTCGGCAGGTCGTCAGCGGTGGGGTGACCAGAGCCGCCAGGGAGATGTCGTCAAAGCCGACGATGGCGATTTGCTCCGGCACCTCGAGGTTGAGTTGGGCGCAGGCGTGTAGTGCACCGACCGCTACCAGGTCGTTGTGGCAGAACAGGGCGGTTAGATCGGGATGGGCTTCCAACAGCTCTAGAGCGGTTTCGCGCCCTTCTTCGATCACCGGCGAGCAGTGTCGAATCCATTGTGGGTTGAAGGAAATGCCCACCTCGTTCAGAGCTTGGCGGTAGCCTTTAAGCCGTCCGCGCGTGCTGTGCGAAACCGGAGGGCCGGAAACCACTCCTATGTTACGGTGTCCTGATTCCAGCAGGTGTTGGGTAGCCATCTGGCCCCCTAACTGCTCGTCGATCAAGACCGTGCCGACGCCATCCTCGTCCAGCGTTCGCGAAACCAGCACGACCGCTGGGTGGTATGTCACCCATTTGCTCAGCTCCTCATTTTCCAGGCGCGAGCTGCACAGCAGCAGCCCGTCGACGCGCTTCTCCTCCAGGGATTCCAAGATCGCCAGCTCGCGTTCCGGGTCCTCATTGGTGTTGGCCAGGAAGACGCTGTACTTCTCGGCGTAGGCCTGGTGCTCGGCGCCGCGGGCGATGCTGGCGAAGAAGGGGTTGGTGATATCCGGCACGACCAGACCGATGGTGCCGGTGTGTTTGGTGACCAAGCCGCGAGCGATGCTGCTGGGACGATAGCCTAAATTATGGATGATTTCTGAGATTCGCTTGCGGGTATCTACGCTGACCCCTTCTTTGTTATTTACCACCCGCGAGACGGTCATGATGGAGACACCCGCTTCGCGGGCTACGTCGAACATGGTGACACGTTTTGGCATCAAAACCTCCCCTGTTAGCGTTATCGTTAGCGCTAACGTTAGCGCTAACTAAGATTGTACAAAATTTAACGAGCCCTGTCAAGAGGTTGGAGCCAATATTAATCTAATCGCAGCTCTTGCTGGTGAAAACCAAGCCCTAAATCCCCCTAATCCTTGTTCCCAACCCGTATAGCGACCTTGACGGCCCTTTTTCCCGCATCCATCAAAGCCTCAAAGGCCTCCTGCACCCGCTCCAGGGGGAACTCGTGTGTGATCAGGCTTTTGAGGTCCACCCGGCCCTGCTCCACCAGCTTGATGGCGGTCTGGAAGTCCCAGTTGTAGCCCTGCGAGCCCGTCAGGGTGATTTCCTTCTGCACGAAGATGTTGGCAGGAAGCCTGGTGGTGGGCTGTTCAAACAGCCCCAACAAAATCGCCCGCCCCCCCTTTTGCAAAGCTTTTAGCGATTGAACCAGGGTCTCTTCGAGCCCCACCGCCTCAAAAGAGCGCGTCACTCCTAGCCCCCCAGTATGCTCGAGTATAACGGCGATCGGGTCATTTTCCAGGTTGTTCAGCGTCACATCAGCGCCCAACCTGGAGGCAAGTTCTAGGCGATGGGGGTTGATGCCCACTAAAAATACGCTCCCCGCGCCGACGGCTTTGGCTGCCTGCAGCAGCAACAAGCCGATGGCGCCGTCCCCGAAGATGGCGACGGAATCACCCAACTCCAGCGCAGCCTTTTCAACGGCATGGACCGCCACCGACAGCGGCTCCAGCAATGCGCCCTCGGTATAGGAGATCCCTTTGGGGAGGGGATGCACCCAGCGCTCAGGGGCGATGAAGGTGGGGGTCAGCCCGCCCTGCCCCTGTCGATATTGGAAGCTGATCTCCAAGCACAGGTGATATTGACCGCGCTGGCAGAAGTGGCATCCCCCGCAGGCGATCACCGGCTCGACGGCGACGCGGTCCCCAGGCTGGAAGCGGCTGACCTCCGCTCCAATGCGCTCCACTCGTCCGGCAATCTCGTGCCCCACTGGCACGGGCAGCGGGGCGGCGGGGTGTCTTCCCTTGAAAATGTGCAGGTCGCTGCCGCACAGGGTCACGGCTTGGACGCTGATGCACACGTCATCGGCGCCCAGTTCGGGGATGGGACGTTCTCTGAACTCGATCACCCCCGCCTTCGTCACGAAAGCCATCGGTCGGGTTGGAATCATTTTATCCCTCCTCGGCGGCAACAGGGTTGCTCAAGGTCCCCAAACCTTCGATCTCTATGGACACGCGATCCCCCGGCTGCAGGGGAATTCGAGGGTCAGGCTGCTCGCCGACGCGTTTCGGCGAGCCGGTCAGAATCAGGTCGCCAGGTTCCAAGGTGGTCAGCGTGGAGATGTAGCTGATCAAATGAGAAACATCGAAGATCATCTCCGCGCTGGTGCTCTCCTGCACCGTGCGCTCGTTCAACATCGTTTTGATCATCAAGCTGTTCGCTGTGGGAATTTCATCCTCAGTGACCAGCGCCGGTCCCAGGGGTAGAAAGGTGTCGAACATCTTGCCCGAGGTCCATTGGGAGGAGCGCTTTTCGATGTCGGCAGCGCCCACATCGTTGGCGATGGTGTACCCGCCGATGTGCCCCCAGGTTTGCTCCTGTGGGATGTTCTTCCCGCCCTTGCCGATCACGACGGCCAGTTCGCCTTCGTACGTTACCCGCCGACTGACGCGCGGCAGGATGATGGGGGAGAGGTGCCCGACCAGCGACGTAGCCACTTTGTGGAACAGGACCGGGTACTGCGGGGGTGTCCAGGCGTCTGAGCCCGGCGAGGGCGGGTAGTTGAGGCCGGTGCAGACAATTTTGCCGGGATGGCGGAGGGGTGGCAGCAAGCTCGTTCGCTCCAGAGCGAGGGCAGGGATTTCGTCGAACATCTCCTCGGTCTCGAGCTGGCGCTGGCCTTGAACGAAGTCGTGAAGCTCCCCCACGCCTAGCCAGATGTCCGCGTCCCTCAACAGAGTGCCTACATCGGTGGGGGGTTGCCCCTCGAGGTGCTCCCAGAAGGAGCCTGCCCGTTGCCCCCACGTCCAATAGGCATCCATCAGGTCCACCACCCAGTCCCCAAAAAGGAAACCAATTTGTGGTTTGTTCTCC
>JASFVL010000192.1:0-7342 GCA_050049875.1 Anaerolineales bacterium | reverse complement strand
CTGCGCCAAGCACTCTGGCGCATCCATAAATCTCTGGAAGGGGGATCACTCAATTGGGAAGATTACCTGCAGATCAGCGATATCGAGGTCCTTTTCAACGATGGGGCGGACTACTGGTTGGACGCCGGCCTGCTCCTGGAAGCGGCGGAGGGGAAATCTGTTGAGGATTTGATCGCGGCCATCCGTCTTTACCGGGGAGAGCTGCTGCCGGGTTTTTATGATGAGTGGGTTGTGTCAGAGCGCGATCGTCTGCAAGCCGCATATCATCAAAAGATGCATACCCTGCTCTCTCGTCTAGGCGAATCCGGTCGCTGGGAGGATATGCTGAAGTGGGGCGAGCGGTGGATCCAGCTGGGGCATTCGCCCGAACCGGCATTCCGGGCTTTGATGAAAGCGCATGCGGGTTTGGGAGACCAGGCGATGGTCTCCGCTACCTACCAACGTTGTGTGGAAGCATTAGATCGTGAACTGGGCTTGGACCTCTCGCTGGAAACCCGGCATCTGTATGAAAAGATCATCCGCGAGGAGGCAGAGCAGTACGCGCCGCCTCGACCAGTCATCGCCGAACCCGCAGACCAACGACCGCGCTTTCTTGATGGGACAGAACCGGAAAAGCTTGAGGAAACCATCTTTGTCGCTCGTGAGGGGGAGCTCGCCCAACTGGAGGGCTATCTTGAGCTGGCCTTATCCGGCAAGGGCCGGGTTGTCTTCATCACCGGTGAAGTTGGCAGCGGTAAAACAGCTTTGATCCAGGAATTCTCCCGGCGTGCCCTGGCTAAGCATCCTGACCTGGTCATTGCCGGGGGACAGGGTAACGCCCATACCGGGATGGGCGACCCTTATCTGCCCTTCCGGGAAATCTTGGGTTTGCTGACCGGAGATGTGGAAGCCCGCTGGGCGGCCGGGGCAATCACAGAAGAACACGCCCGCCGCCTCTGGAATACCCTCCCGTTTGCGGTTGGAGCGCTTCTTGAATCCGGGCCGAACCTGATCGATACGTTTATCCCCGGTGCTGCCCTGATTAATCGTGCCATGACCTATGCGCCTGATGGGGCGGATTGGCTGGCCCGTCTGAAAGAAGTGGTGGAACGCAAGGGCATGGGCTTGCTTATCCCCAGTCCGCAGCAGAGCGACCTTTTTGAGCAGTACACACGCGTCTTGCGAACGCTTGCTCGAGATACTGCAATGGTGCTGGTGCTGGACGACTTGCAGTGGGCGGACGCGGGATCCATCGGATTGCTTTTTCATTTAGGGCGACAGTTAGATGGATGTTCAATTCTGATCGTGGGCGCATATCGCCAAGAAGAAGTCGCCTTGGGTAGACGGGGGGAACGCCACCCTCTCGAATCCGTGGTCAACGAACTGCAGCGCGAGTTGGGTGCTATATTTGTGAACTTGGGGAGGGAGGATCGCCGGGAGTTTGTGGAAGCGCTGCTGGACAGTGAGCCAAATGGGCTTAGGTCACCATTCAGAGAAATGCTTCACCGGCAGACTCAAGGGCATCCGCTGTTTACGATCGAATTGTTGCGAGGGATGCAGGAGCGTGGTGATCTTGTGCAGGATCAGATGGGTCGATGGGTTGAAGGGCCTAGTTTGGATTGGGATACCATGCCGGCTCGGGTGGAAGCGGTCATCGCTGAGCGCATCGGTCGTCTTCGACAGCCTCTGCAAGCCGTGCTGCAAGCAGCCAGCGTTGAGGGGGAGGTGTTCACCGCTGAAGTGGTCGCCCAGGTAATGGAAACGGATGAGAGGGGGCTGTTGAAACACCTAAGTGGTGAGTTAGACCGGAGGCATCATTTGATTCGCGCCGAGAGCATCCGTCGCTCGGGGGGGCAACTGCTCTCCAACTACCGGTTTCGGCACATCCTTTTCCAGAAGTACCTCTACAGCAGCCTGGACGAAGTGGAACGGGTACATTTGCACGAGCGAGTCGGGAACGCTCTGGAGGGGCTATACACAGCTCAAGATGAGAGACCTGATGTTGCGTTGCAGTTAGCGCGACATTTCGAAGAAGCTGGAATTCCGTTTAAGGCGATTCAATATCTGCATCAGGCTGGAGAAAGGGCCGTTCAACTCTCTGCCTATCAGGAGGGGATCGCCCCCCTAAGCAGAGGGTTGGAACTGCTTCACCTGCTGCCGCACTCACCCGAGCGTGACCAGCAGGAACTTAAGCTGCAGCTCTCCTTTGTCAAAGCATGGAGGTATCAGGGCCCCAACCCTCAATCGAAAAAAGCGATCAACCGGGCGCGCGAATTATGCCAGCGGTTGGGGGAGACGGATCAGCTATCACGTGTATTGGGTGAACTAGCGCTCTATCACTACGTCAGGGCTGAGCATCAAGAGGCATTTGAGATTGGAAGTGAGGCGCTCAGTTTGGCTCAGCAAGCGAAGGAACCGGTGCTTGAAGCGGAGGGCCATTGGTTCCTTGGATTTATTAATTTCTGTCTTGGAGATTACCTGACTGCTAGAACTCACTTTAAAGAAGTTCTGTCCTTTTACGATCCCGAGCAGCACCATCGCTCCCTCGTTTCCTTGCGGGGGGTGGACTCAGGACCGAGTGCGATGGCATATGATGCCTGCGCCCTTTGGTGCCTTGGCTATCCCGATCAGGCTTTGGAAAGAAGCCAAGAGGCGCTGGCCCTGGCGCGAGGATTTGACCATCCCTTTACCCTAGCGGATGTGCTCTGCTATGCTGGCTGCATGTTCAATCAAATGCGCGGGGATCCAATAGCACTCCAAGAAAACGCAGAGGCGCTGATTCAATTAGCGGGTGAAAAGGACTTACAAGGTTGGTTAGGTATGGCGACAAGCTGCCGTGGGGAAGCGCTTGCTATGTTGGGCCAGATCCCTGAGGCGATCGCTCTAATTCGCGAGGGCATGGCGATCAGTGAGGCTACCAGCGTGGAGTTATACAAACCCGTCATACTTCGGTCTTTAGCAAAGGCACAAGTAAATACAGGTGACCTGCAGGAGGGACTGACCACCCTGGAGGAGGCCTTGGCTGTTGTGGAGAGGACGGGTGAGCGCCATTGGGAAGCGGATTACCATAGGCTGCGGGGGGAACTTCTGGATCTGCTGGGGGATAGCGTTGGTGCGGAATCTGGCTTTACCACAGCCATCGAAATTTCCCGCAGCCAGAAGGCGAAGTCGTGGGAACTGAGAGCTGCAATAGACTTGGCGCGTTTGTGGCAAAAGCAGGGCAAGGTGGATGAGGCGCGGGATCTGCTGGAGCCGGTCTATGGTTGGTTTACGGAAGGTTACGATACGCTTGATCTGAAAGAGGCCGAGGAGCTGCTTCAGGAGCTATCATAAAACACCTGCTCTGACTGCCTCCCTGATACTTTGGTTGCTCAATTCAGCGCTCTGGCGATGATTGTAGAGGTTTAGAGATGAGTGAACGTGTCCTAAATAAAACCCGCTATGCGTATACAGGTTCCAACTCGAACTGGCTGTTGTAAAGTTCAGCGTAGAAGCCTTTGCGTTCCAGCAGTTCTTCATGTTTGCCTTGCTCGACAATATCACCTTCGTCTATCACCAGGATCCAATCCGCGTTGCGAATGGTCGAGAGGCGGTGGGCGATGATGAAGCTAGTGCGATTCCGCATCAGGTTGTCCATGGCTTTCTGGATCAAGACCTCGGTTCGGGTATCGACTGAACTGGTGGCCTCATCCAGAATCAACATGCTGGGGTTAAGCACGATCGCACGGGCAATGGTTAGGAGCTGCTTCTGACCTTGGGATATATTCGTGGCTTCCTCGTTCAGTACCAGGTCATAGCCCTCTGGCAGGGTGCGCACAAAATGGTCCACATGGGCAGCTTTGGCGGCAGTGATGACCTCCTCATCGCTGGCATCAGGTCGGCCATAACGGATGTTTTCCATGATGGTGTCGTTATAGAGCCAGGTATCTTGCAGCACCATACCGAACATGCAGCGTAAATCCTTGCGCTTGAAATCTTTGATGTTGTGACCGTCCACAAAGATCGCCCCGCTGTTGACATCGTAGAAGCGCATGAGCAGCTTGACCATGGTGGTTTTGCCCGCACCAGTCGGGCCGACAAGAGCGATCTTTTGCCCTGGTTTGACATCGGCGGAAAAATCCTTGATGACGATCTTGTCCGGGCTATAACCAAATTGAACGTTCTGGAAGACGACATGACCATCAACTTTTTCCAACTGGACAGGATCATCCACTTCGGGGATTTCCTCTTCCTCAGCTAGGAATTCGAATACCCGCTCCGCGGCGGCTGCGGTTTGCTGAAGCACATTGGAGATATTGGCAATCTGGGTGATCGGCCGCATGAAGGAGCGGACATATTGAATAAAGGCCTGGATATTACCGACAGTGATGGCATTTTGGGTAGCCAGGTAACCACCCAAAATGGCGATCGCTACGTAACCTAGGTTGCCCACGAAATTCATGATCGGGAACATCAATCCGGATAAAAACTGGGATATCCAGGCCGAGCTGTAGAGAGTGTCATTCAATCCATCAAAACGCTGAATGCTCCGTTCTTCCCCGTTGAAGGCCTTCATCACCAAATGACCACCGAACATTTCCTCAACGTGCCCATTGACGTGACCAAGGTAATCTTGCTGTTGCTTGAAGTATTTTTGCGACTGGCGTACCACTAAGATGGTGATGACCATCGAGATTGGGATGACCAGTAGTGCTATCAAAGTCATTTGCCAACTTATGGTCAGCATCATAATCAGCACACCGATCACTGTGATCACAGAGGTGATGATCTGTGTAAGGCCTTGATTGAGTGTCTGGCTGATCGTATCTACATCGTTGGTTAAACGCGAGAGCACTTCGCCTTGAGTGGTGGTGTCAAAATATTTAAACGGCAGGCGGTTGATTTTCTCAGCGATATCTCTGCGGAATCGATAGGTGATATCCATCGATATTCCCGACATGATCCAACCTTGGATAAAGCTGAACAAGGCTGAGCCGAGATACAATGCCAAGGTTATCAGGATGATTCTGCCGATGAAGTCAAAATCAATCCCGGTGCCGGTTCCGGATATCTGGCCTAGGACACCCTCAAAGAGTTTGGTGGTTGCCTGTCCCAATATCTTCGGGCCGGCAATGGTGAAGATAGTAGAGCCCACAGCGAAGAGCATCACGATCACGATGGCGATCTTGTAGGAGCCGAGATACTGGATCAGCTTGATCATCGTGCCCTTGAAATCTTGGGCTTTATCACCCTTCAGCATTGCCCTGGGGCCACCGTGTCCTATGGGGCCGCGCGCTCTCATAGACCCACCTCGGGATCTGCGATCAGACGATGAAGGTCCACCACGCATCATCATATCAGTTCCTCCTCACTCAACTGCGATAGGGCGATTTCTCGATAGGTCTCGCAGCTCTCCATCAGTTCGTGATGTTTGCCCTTACCGACAACCCTACCTTCATCAAGAACGACGATCTGATCTGAATTTTTGATGGTAGCCACACGCTGGGTGACGATCAGCACAGTGCTGTCACTAGTTTTCTCCTTGAGCTCCCTGCGCAAAGCCGAGTCGGTCTTGAAATCCAAGGCGGAAAAGCTGTCATCGAAAATGTAAATTGGGGGCTGTTTTACCAAAGCACGCGCCATTGCCAGGCGCTGTTTTTGCCCCCCCGACACATTGGAACCGCCTTGTGAAATCTCAGCTGAAAAACCTTCTGGGTTGGCGAAGATGAATTCGCTGGCCTGGGCGATGTCAGCGGCTTCCACCAGTGTTTCTACGCTGGCATTTTCATCACCATAAAGCAGATTGCTTTCGATTGTGCCTGAGAACAACAGGCCCTTTTGTGGGACGTAACCAATCTTGTCTCGCAGGTCGCTTTGCCTCACTTCACGGATATCAGTTCCATCCAGATAAATGGCGCCATCGGTGACATCGTAAAATCGCGGGATTAAGTTGATGGCAGTGGATTTACCACATCCGGTTGAACCAATAATCGCCGTGGTCTCACCGGGTCTGGCGGTGAAGTTGATATCGTGGAGCACATCATCGATTGCGCCAGGGTAGCGGAAGGAGACATTGCGGAACTCGATTTGATTGATAAATGGCTCCTTGAATTTTTTGGGGTCTTCTGGGTCATTGATGGTGGTCTTAGTTTCCAGCACATCCGCGATGCGGCCGCCTGATACTGCTGCTCTGGGTAGGAAAATGAACATCATCGACATCATCAGGAAAGCAAACACAATCTGCATAGCATATTGCAGGAAGGCGATCATGTCACCGACCTGGATGTTTGCTTCAGCGACCTGGTGAGCGCCGACCCAGATGATTGCGACGGACAATCCGTTCATTAGCAACATCATCGCGGGCATCATCGTGACCATCACACGGGCAATGAACAGGCTGGTATCGGTTAAATCCCGGTTGGCTTTATCGAAACGCTCTCTCTCATCCTCCTGCTTGTTGAAAGCTCGAATTACCATCATGCCGGAAAGGTTTTCGCGTGTCACGAGGTTAAGTCGGTCGATCAGGCTCTGCATGAGTTTGAACTTGGGCAGAGCGACAGAGAAGACGGTTAGGATCAAGCTGAGCAGCACAATCACAGCCAAAGCAATCAGCCACCACATGTTGGCGCTCTTATCGATCGCTCTTATGACACCACCGATGCCGATGATGGGGGCGTAGAAGACCATCCGCATGATCATGAAAATCACCATTTGAACCTGGGTGACGTCATTGGTCGAGCGCGTGATCAGGGAAGCCGTAGAAAATTGATTGAATTCGGCGCTCGAGAAACTCTCTACTTTTTCAAACACATTTTTGCGGATGTCGCGCGCCGCTCCGGCAGCGGTCCTTGAAGCCAGGAAACCAACAGCGATTGTACAGGCGCCACCAAGCAGCGAGATCAGCAACATTACGCTGCCTGTGCGCAGGATGTAGTCGGTTTGCAGTTTGCCGGTATCCATGCCCAAGGCTTCGTACTCGGATTTGACCGCGCTGATCGCCATCTGGTTGATCATGTTGTCCCCCAAGGCTGCAAACCCCTCATTAATGGCAGCACTCATTTCCGAAAGCTGTTCCGCCGGCATCATTGCCAGCAGTTCAAACACATCCATGCCAGGGGGAATTTGAGATGGGTCGAATTCAAAACCCTCCGCCATGGGGGGTACTGAGGATGGATCGGCGATCATTTGCTCGATGCCGGAAACCACCACTAGAGCCTTAGCCATGATGGGGTTCAGCAAATCGGTTGAGGCTTGATCTATTTCCTTGAGCACGTAAATCGGCTCCTCGGCGAGGGTAGGGTACTGCTCCAGGTATTGATCTGCAGTGGGGGAGGTTGGTTCGACCAAAAGGTAATGGTCCAGTACAAGGGATTTTTGGTCACTG
>JASFVL010000015.1:0-28008 GCA_050049875.1 Anaerolineales bacterium | reverse complement strand
TAAACGCATTCTTCCTTCGATGAAACGCGTGGTGCTCTCCATCACTCGCTTAGCCGCTCTTTCGCTTTTGACATAAATGTTGCAGTCATCGGCGTAGCGTACAAAGCGGTGGCCCCGTTCGGCTAGCGGTTCGTCGGGTCAACGTCCGCTGGAGACTTTCACTCCTAAGTTATCGCCCATGCCGGGCGTACAAAAGGACAAAGGGCGGCTTGCAGCCGCCCTTACTCCATTATAAAAGGGCTGGAAAACAAAAACCCCATCCCAAAACTGGGATGAGGTTCTAACTAGTTGTTTTCTTACGATATCAAAATCGAATTTAATCGGTATCTAACAGTGCAGTCTTATCGCCCCAAATCGGGAAAGCGCTAATAGGTTGCACTGGTGCACTATCATTGGTTCTTAGAGGTATGACGGCGTCTACTTCTTCTAATAGCTTTTTTCTTCTGGATCCGACGCAATTCGCTTTTTGAAACAAACCACCGTTTGCGGCGTACCGTACTCAATACACCACTCCTGATCACTTTCTTCCGAAAGCGCCTGAGCAACTGTTCTTGGGACTCATTGGCACGCAGAACGACCTTGGTCATCTTACTCACCTCCTTCAACAGGTGGATACTAAAAAGTAAGATTAGAAATCTTAAATAATTGCTATTAAGGTTGAGAGCGAAGAGAAGAGTATTAAATCAGAAAAAGTCTCTTGGCAATGACTTACTCTCCCAGGGGGTCGCCCCCCAAGTACCATCAGCGCTGGCAGACTTAACTTCCGGGTTCGGGATGTTACCGGGTGTACCCCTGCCGCTACAATCACCAAGAGACTTCTTCAAATACACATTGTTAAAACAATACCAATTGAATAAACAAACAAGAAAAGTGCTGAGTTCTCCGCACCACGAGTTAAGCCCTCGGCCATTAGTACGGCTTAGCTGAACGCATTGCTGCGCTTACACTTGCCGCCTATCTAGCAGGTAGTCTCCCTGCGGCCTTACTCCCTTAACGGGATGAGGGATCTAATCTTGGGGCGAGTTTCCCACTTAGATGCTTTCAGCGGTTATCTCTGCCAGACGTGGCTACCCAGCGATGCCGTTGGCACGACAACTGGCACACCAGAGGTCTGTCCACTCCGGTCCTCTCGTACTAGGAGCAGCTCCCCTCAAATCCCTTACGCCCACAGCGGATAGAGACCGACCTGTCTCACGACGGTCTGAACCCAGCTCGCGTACCGCTTTAATGGGCGAACAGCCCAACCCTTGGGACCTTATTCAGCCCCAGGATGCGATGAGCCGACATCGAGGTGCCGAGCCAGGTCGTCGATGTGAACTCTTGGACCTGACTAGCCTGTTATCCCCGGGGTAGCTTTTATCCGGTAAGCCACGGCCCTTCCACTCGGAACCGTGGGATCACTAAGCCCGACTTTCGTCTCTGCTCGACGCGTATGTCTTGCAGTCAAGCTCCCTTATGCCTTTACACTCTTCGGCTGGTTTCCATTCAGCCTGAGGGAACCTTTGGGCGCCTCCGTTACCTTTTAGGAGGCGACCGCCCCAGTCAAACTGCCCACCTGGCACGGTTCCCCACCCGGATTACGGCGTGGGGTTAGGGCCTAAGTGTACCTAGGGTGGTATTTCACTGACGGCTCCACCGAGGCTAGCGCCCCAGCTTCTCAGCCTCCCACCTATCCTCCACAAGATACACCCAAACGCAATGCCAAGTTACAGTAAAGCTCCACGGGGTCTTTTTGTCCTGCTGCGGGTAACGCGCATCTTTACACGTAGTTCAATTTCACCGGGTCCCTCGTTGAGACAGTGCTCCGATTGTTACGCCATTCGTGCGGGTCGGAACTTACCCGACAAGGAATTTCGCTACCTTAGGACCGTTATAGTTACGGCCGCCGTTCACCGGGGCTTCAGTTCAAAGCTTCGAGCGACCGAAGTCGCCCTAACCCTTCCCTTTAACCTTCCGGCACTGGGCAGGCGTCAGCCCCTATACGTCGTCTTACGACTTAGCAGAGACCTGTGGTTTTGGTAACCAGTCACCAGAGCCTGTTCATTGCAACCCCTTAGCGCTCCGGTGGTAAACACCTTCACGCTTAAGGGCACCCCTTCTCCCGAAGTTACGGGGCTAATTTGCCGAGTTCCTTAACGAGGGTTCTCCCGTTCGCCTTGGTATACTCTACCCGTCTACCAGTGTCGGTTTGCGGTACGGACACCGAGGTTTCACAGCTTAGAGGTTTTTCTCGGCAGCAAGGCTTAGCCACTTCCGCCTCATGGGCTCGCACTCGTGCCTCAGCTCAGTCCGCGGATTTTCCTACGGACGTCATCGCCTACACACTTCCACCTGAATCCAATTACAGGCTGGCCTACCTCACTGCGTCTCCCCATCGCTCCACCTTGGTGGTTCCGGAATGTTGACCGGATGTCCATCGCCTACGCCTCTCGGCCTCGGCTAAGGCCCGACTAACCCGACGCGGATTGACCTGCCGTCGGAAACCTTAGACTTACGGCGAACACGGTTCTCACGTGTTTTACGCTACTCATGCCTGCATTCTCACTTCTGCCAGCTCCAGCCGTTCTCACGATCGACCTTCCTTGCTGACAGAACGCTCCCCTACCGCCCCTTCTGAGCCGTAGCTCAGAAGAGACCCATGGCTTCGGTGCTAGACTTAGCCCCGTTAAATTTTCCGCGCAGGACCACTTGACCAGTGAGCTGTTACGCACTCTTTAAAGGGTGGCTGCTTCTAAGCCAACCTCCTGGTTGTCCCAGTAGTCCCACATCGTTTCCCACTTAGTCTAGACTTAAGGACCTTAGCCGATGGTCTGGGCTCTTTCCCTTTCGACTACGAAACTCATCTCCCGTAGTCCGACTGCCATGCTCCAAAGTACCGGCATTCGGAGTTTGGTTAGGTTCGGTAAGCGGTAAGCCCCCTAGCCCATCCAGTGCTCTACCTCCGGTACTAAACGCATGACGCTAGCCCTAAAGCTATTTCGGGGAGAACAAGCTATCTCCAGGTTCGTTTGGCATATCACCCCTACCCACAGCTCATCCCATAACTTTGCAACGTTAACGGGTTCGGGCCTCCACGAGTGATTAAACTCGCTTCACCCTGGCCATGGGTAGCTCACCTGGTTTCGTGTCTAATCCCTGCGACTCTCGCCCTATTCAGACTCGCTTTCGCTATGGCTCCGGGTGTCACTCCCTTAACCTGGCCACAGAGATTAACTCGCAGGCTCATTCTCCAAAAGGCACGCCGTCAGGCATAGCGCCGCGCTGCGCGGCTTTCGCCGGCGCACAGACACGCTATTAGCCCTTCGACTGATTGTAAGCTTACGGTTTCAGGTTCTATTTCACTCCCCTCACCGGGGTACTTTTCACCTTTCCCTCACGGTACTTGTTCACTATCGGTCGTCAAATGTATTTAGCCTTGGAGAGTGGACTCCCCAGCTTCCCACCGGATTAGCGTGCCCGGTGGTACTCAGGTGCCTGACAGGAGTCAATCTATTTTCGCATACGGGACTTTCACCCTCTATGGTTGGCTTTCCCACACCATTCTGCTAACTGATTGATTTATCACTCCTATAAGTCAGGTCCTACAACCCCGGCCATGCAAGCACGGCCGGTTTGGGCTTATCCCCGTTCGCTCGCCACTACTAGGGGAATGATCTCTTTTCCTCTAGGTACTAAGATGTTTCAGTTCCCTAGGTTCCCCTCCCCTGATCTATGTGTTCAACCAGGGGATGCTGTGGGTTCGCCACAGCGGGTTTCCCCATTCGGAAATCCTCGGATCGGCGCCTGTACACGGCTACCCGAGGCTTATCGCAGTGTCCCACGTCCTTCATCGGCATTTGACGCCAAGGCATTCACCGTAAGCTCTTAGTAGCTTAACTCTACGTGATGCGGAGAAATCAGAACTATTCTTGATGCTATTCAATTGGTAATGTGCTATTCCAGCAGTTGAATGCTGGTGGGTGATTCTCACCTTTTCAGGTCAGAGTCACCAGCCAATCTTCAACTTTTCAGTTTGTAAGTTACGCAAAACGGCCCGGCACATCGCCGGGCCGCAATTCCCTAACGATTGTGCCTATATCTAATTTTCAGTCAGTAAATCAATCAGCAAATTAATATACCTTTGTATTTCTCGAAGCCCAGGTGGAGATGAGGGGATTCGAACCCCTGGCCTCCGCCGTGCAAGGGCGGCGCTCTCCCATCTGAGCTACATCCCCAAGTTTCGGCTTTTACAAGGATACCAGCTTATAAACCTTGCACTTGGCCTGGGGGAGTGGGCCTGACAGGATTCGAACCTGTGACCCCTGCGTTATCAGCACAGTGCTCTAACCATCTGAGCTACAGGCCCGTGGGGAACCTCAACAACTGAGGAGTGACAGAAAGCCAAATTGTCATTCGGTTTACCTCGACACCGCTCGAGGAAAGCGTTTTGGAAGGGAAATCCGTGCCACAAGAGCACTAGAAACCTTCCGGATATCTCTTTAGAAAGGAGGTGATCCAGGCGCACCTTCCGGTACACCTACCTTGTTACGACTTCGTCCCAGTCACCAGCCCCACCTTCGACGGCTCCGTCCCTTTCGGGTTAGGATACCGGCTTCAGGTGTTGCCAGCTCCCATGACGTGACGGGCGGTGTGTACAATTCCCGGGAACGTATTCAACGCACTGTTGCTGACGCGCGTTTACTAGCAACTCCGGCTTCATGCAGGCGAGTTGCAGCCTACAATCCGAACTGAGACCGGCTTTGAGGATTGGCTCCACCTCGCGGTTTTGCGACCCATTGTACCGGCCATTGTAGCGTGTGTGTAGCCCTGGACATAAAGGCCATGCTGACTTGACGTCATCCCCGCCTTCCCCCGGCTTTATACCGGCAGTCCCGTATGACACATGTAACATACGGCAAGGGTTGCGCTCGTTACCGGACTTAACCGGACATCTCACGACACGAGCTGACGACAGCCATGCAGCACCTGTGTAGGCTCCCCGAGGGGTCGGTCACCTTTCGGATCTCTACAACCTACATGTCAAGCCCAGGTAAGGTTCTTCGCGTAGCATCGAATTAAACCACACGCTCCGCTGCTTGTGCGGGAACCCGTCAATTCCTTTGAGTTTTAACCTTGCGGTCGTAATCCCCAGGCGGCGAACTTATCGCGTTAGCTGCGGCACTGACGGATTTTACCCCGCCAACACCAAGTTCGCATCGTTTACAGCATGGACTACCGGGGTTTCTAATCCCGTTCGCTCCCCATGCTTTCGCGTCTTAGCGTCAGGAACGGCCCAGGAGGCCGCCTTCGCCACTGGTGTTCCTCCCGATATCTACGCATTTCACCACTACACCGGGAATTCCACCTCCCTCTACCGTCCTCTAGTCTGGCAGTTTCGAACGGCGTCTCCTAGTTGAGCCAGGAGCTTTCACATCCGACTTACCAAACCGCCTGCACGCGCTTTACGCCCAGTAAATCCGGATAACGCTTGCCTCCTACGTATTACCGCGGCTGCTGGCACGTAGTTAGCCGAGACTTATTCCTGAGGTACAGTCCTATCTCTTCCCTCATAAAAGCGCTTTACAACCCGAAGGCCTTCATCGCGCACGCGGCGTTGCTGCCTCAGACTTTCGTCCATTGGGCAATATTCCCTACTGCTGCCACCCGTAGGTGTCTGGCCCGTGTTTCAGTGCCAGTGTGGGGGGTCACCCTCTCAGGTCCCCTACCCGTCGTTGCCTTGGTAGGCCATTACCCTACCAACTAGCTGATGGGACGCAGGCCCCTCCCGAAGCGACTCCGATTTGTTTCCTCATCGGAACCCTTTACTCATAAAGGTTCTAAACTTATTGAGTGCATGAAGTATTAGCTCCAGTTTCCCAGAGTTATCCTTCTCTTCGGGGCAGGTCACCAACGCGTTACTCACCCGTTCGCCACTAGGAGACTTCTATGTAAACACAAAAATCTCCTCGTTCGACTTGCATGTATTAGGCACGCCGCCAGCGTTCATCCTGAGCCAGGATCAAACTCTCCGCAAAAAACATCGCATCATAAGATGCGGTGTAATCATCAGGATTGACAATTCAAACGGCTTTCTATCACTCTTCAGTTGTTAAGGTCCAGGTTTCAGAGCGGGCTGGATTTTACCAGCCCCCCCTTTCCTTGTCAAGCCTCTTTGAGACACAAAAACACCGATGCCCGGATCTCCCGACATCGGCACGTCAGACCGTCGAGTATTTCAACTCCCATCTTGAAATTGATCTTTCAAAATGCTCGCTGAGCACCCTGGTCTCTGACGCTCCAGCGTCTCTAAAATTGTTAGCGATCTGCTGTTACTAGCTAAATCGTTCCTTGACGTTTCATCTATATTATACGCTATAGGCTGTATACGTCAAGAGGTATGACGCACCTTTTTTATTAATATTTGGTTTTAACTAGGTTTTTTTGCTATTTTCAGACCTTATTCACTGAATTCTATTGGTTTTCATTCCATGATTTGCCTCCCAGCGATAGCCCGGAGGAGCGTACTCTGGTCGGCGTATTCCAAGTCACCCCCCATCGGAAGACCGCGCGCCAAACGAGTAATTCGGATGTTCATGGGATAGAGCTTGTCGTGCAAGTACATTGCAGTAGCATCACCCGTCATGCTTGGATTGGTTGCCAATATTACTTCTTTGACTTCACTCTCCCTAATACGCACGATCAATTCCCTAATTTTTAAATCCTCTGGACCAATCCCCTCCACAGGGGAAAGCGCCCCATGCAAAACATGATAACGCCCCTTAAATCCTTGAGTCCGTTCCAATGCTAAGACATCCAAAGGGTCTTCCACAATACAAAGAACCGAACCATCTCTATCAGGGTTGGAACAAATCTGGCACTCAATTCGATCCGCATCAGTGATGTTAAAACAGGTTTGGCAGTACGTCGTTCCCGATTTGATCGTATGTAACGCCTTGGCCAATTCATCGGCCAAATCACCCTCATCACGCAACAGAAAAAATGTCAATCGGGATGCAGTTTTGGGACCCACTCCTGGGAGCCGAGATAATGAGTCAATTAGATTCTGGATGGGGGTAGGCAAAAGCATGCGTTTTTTACCAACCTATCAAGATGTATAAATCATCCCAATTTAGAACAGTTAGGAGATTGATCTATAAGGGTAAACCGCTAGCGAGTGGTCCTAATTTGTCGGAAGCTAACTCCCGGGACCGATCAAGAGCACTATTAAAAGCTGTTAATAGAAGATCCTGAAGCATCTCAACATCGCCTTCTTCCAAAAGTTCAGGGGCGATTTCGACGGATTGGCAACGCTGGTCTCCGGTAATAACCACGGTAACAGCTCCACCTCCTACTGAAGCACTAACTGTGGTTTCAGCTAACTCCTCTTGGGCTGCTAATACTTGTTCCTGTAGTTGTTGGATCTGCTGCATCATACCCATACCCCCTTTAGGCCCACTCAAACCTTTTTTTTGTTTGGATCTTTTTGCCATGTTCACCTCCAATAGATCAAAAGTTGCTGAGTTAGGGAATTTTGGGGAGATTGTGTGAGCATCGAACGCCTTAACCTCGCTCCCTACCCCCTTCAACTGTGTAAGCCATTAATATATCATAACTTATTGAACGTCCACGATTTTGCCACCCAAATCCCGTACTGCTGTGGCTACCAACCCATCCTGTTCAACATCTGCTGGGATAGAACTCTGATCTGCAGATGCAATAACACAACGAATGGGTATTTCTTTCCCCACCACATCAGCCAGCGCCTTTTTCGTAATTTCCAGATTGTCCCCCTGTTCCATCTTGGATTTTGCAAAAGAACCATTAAAACCCAAGAGCAGAGCACCGTCTTTTATTCCTAAAGGCTTGCATGAATTAAGTAAAGCTTGGGTCTGAGGGTTTACATCGCGCACTCGGGACAGAATTCGACGCCAGTTTTTAGAGATATCCTTGGGGAGGGGGTCTGTTTCTGGCTCAGATTTTGTCTCAGTTCCGGGTGACCCATAGGACTGATGGCTTTTACCGAGATTTTGATTTTGGGCAGGTACACTGTTTTCTGACCCTCCCGAGTTGGTAATAGGAGTTTCCCCATTTTGACCTTCGGAATCCGGTGGAGCCAGTATTTTCAGGGATTCGATAAACGCCATTTCCAATGGGAGTGCCGGTTGCCAAGAACTACGAGCATCATTGGCAGCACGGTTGAAAGCTCGCAATACCTGCAAGAGCTCACTCACATCCATGATTTGAGACTGACGTGCCATCTGAACTTTAATATCGTCGCCAGCATCGACCTGATCAGCATTGCTCAATCGCACCAGTAACAGGCTCCGTAGGTAATCCACAATCTGGCGGGCGAATTGACGGGGATCGCTTCCCGAATCAAGCGTGCGATGGATATGATCAAGACCGTTTGCAGGCTCATTTTCGACGATTGCATCGAAGATATCCAAGACCGCCTGGTTGGTTGCGGTACCCAAAACGTTGTGAGCGATATCGAGAGTAATCGATTGTGACGCTGATGCCAATTGGTCAAGTAAGGAAATTGCATCTCGTAAACTACCAGTCGCTTGACGAGCGATAAGATTTAATGCTTCTGGATCTGTTTCTATGTTTTCTTGATCGGTGATGCGTTCAAGTTGTTGGTGTATTTCGCTAACTGGGATACGGCGAAACTCGTGGCGTTGGCAGCGGGACAAAACGGTAGCAGGGATCTTGTGTGCTTCAGTGGTCGCTAACACGAAGACAGCGTGGGCTGGGGGTTCCTCCAAAGTCTTAAGTAAAGCGTTGAAGGCCGCTGTTGAAAGCATGTGGACCTCATCAATTATATAGACTTTGTAACGACCCTGGTTAGGAGAAAAATTAATCTTATCCCGTAAGTCGCGTACATCCTCCACACTGGTATTAGAAGCAGCATCGATCTCGATCAAGTCAAGGAAATGTCCTTGGTTAACAGCCTGGCAATGATCACATTCATTGCATGGTCGTTTGGACAATTCTTCATCTAAGCAGTTGACTGCCTTTGCCAGTATTCGAGCTGTGGAAGTCTTTCCAGTGCCGCGCGGTCCAGCAAAAAGGAAAGCATGTGCAAAGCGTCCAGCAGACACCGCGTTGTAGAGCGTACTAACAATATGCTCCTGACCAACAATCTCATCCCATGATAGAGGCCGCCATTTTAGATACAATGCTTGGGTCATAATATAAATATCTCTTCTCAAAATATTGCGCGGAACAAAGTCATTACGATTATTAACCTAAAGTTATCTTTTTCAACTCGCGATCATAGTTAATGCGCTTGCGTTGGAACAACTCGGAAGGCACTTCCAAATTATAGGAGAAAATTCGTTGGTTGAGTGCATCAATCCTTTCACGAAACTCAGCCACAGCACGGTCCCATTCACCCTCCACCCAACTCCTTGACGACCCCTGCCTTTTTAATACGGATTCACGCCATTTCCAAGAGCGTAATAGCGTGTCTCTAGCTGCTTCTAGATCGTTTTCAATTTGCCGTCTCGTCTCCATCCAAGGTAAGGTAAATCCGCTGGATCGCAGAGCGCGAAAAGCCATGCTCCAAGCTGGATCTTCATATGGGTTATCCTGGATCTCTAAAGGTTTACCTTTACCAGGCAGATTATCGAAATCTCCTCTCCCCATCGCCTGGCGAATTATTTCGTCAACAGCACGATTACTCTTTTTCATCTCGCCCGTTTTACGGTACCTGGTAGGTAGCCCGAACCTGCTCTTGGCCATCCATCAAAACGATCATCTCTCCTGGTTGCAGAATTGGTTCACTCATACCCCAATAGAGGTCCACCACAGTGTTCATCCCGGACTTGGAATGTAAGTTGACCGCGCCATCATTGAAGAGAGTAAGCTGCGGGAAAATGTAAACATTACCATCCTCATCCTTAAGTTGCCAACCAGTCATAACCAGCTCGCCTTCTCCCGTGCCTCGTAAAAGGATGTGCTCGGATTCCACGTCTCCTACACTCATCACTCCAGCAATTTCCACACCTGGATTATTGGATGAACTTACCAAAGTCACCGTTACATCAGATTCCATATCAGGTGATATCGTTTCTGTAGCTAGTGAGGGAAGCACCGTGGGAGCCGGAACATAGAGCACCTCTCCTGTTCCTAGAGCGTTTGGATCACTGAATCCATTCAGCCGCATGATCTCTTCAACCGTTGTATCAAAGATTTCTGCTATCAAACCGATTGTATCTCCAGGTTGGACTGTATAAGTTTGAACTGCTGATGTGGGTTCAAATGTTGGGATTGGTGATGGGGATGGAATGGTTGTAGAAATCTGTTCCAAAGTAACTGTGGGTTCCAAGCTTGTCCCCAAGACGAATGATAAAATTCCCATCTCGGGATAGTAAACCCGTTCCCAAATTTTAAGAACCGCCAGCATCACGGATGCTGAAACGATTATATTTATTAATAAATAATAGAATAAGCGCTTCCAGCGCCGCATAGGATTTTCCTTTCCCAAGAATCATAGCATATATTATCGGTTGACGGGGATGAATTTTAAAAATAAAATCGGGCCAGCTCTCATTAATACCTTTTCCAATACCTGTAAAGAGCGACGATTAGGACTCTTATGCCGTACTTGATTGATGGGCACAATCTCATCCCGCATATTCCAGGATTAGATCTAAAGACAGTAGATGATGAGATGCAGTTAGTTAAACTGTTACAAGACTTCAGCTGGAGGGTTGGTAAGCGCGCTGAAGTATATTTCGACAACGCCCCACCTGGAGGGGTGTCAGATCGCAGATTTGGCCCGGTGAAGGCTCATTTCATACGCAGAGGACGATCTGCGGATAATGCCATCATGCAAAGACTGCTTAGCTTAGGTAAAAAAGCTCAAAATTGGACTGTGGTCAGTTCTGATCGAGAAATACAAATTCACGCTAGGGCTCAACAAGCACGAGTGATCAGTTCGGAGGATTTCGCCCAACAACTAACAAGTATTACGAAGAGCGATTCAATAAATACTACAGAGAAGATGAATATAGAACTGAGTGATGCAGAGGTGGAGGATTGGCTTAAGATTTTCCAAGAGGATGATTAGCCACCTTACCATCCTTCCCTACCCTGGATGTAGTTACTGTGCGATTCATATTTGTAACCAAAGACTTATATAATGGGACCCAACACAGTTACAGGGGAAAGCTGAAAGGGATTGAACAGATAAAACTCACTAAGTTCCCTCAAACACTCATAAACTGCACTACCTTTGTAAATATTAATCTTATTTTAATACAATTTAGATTATTTTGGTGTATATTATATGCGTTGGCACCTGCCCTCCCTTCTTATTGGTAAAACAGGTGTCACGCCACCGAATAAACTTCGCACAGCTTGCCCCCCCCAAGTTGTCGACTTCCCGGTGGCCCTCCTAAAGATGCCAGGCGTGCCCCCCACGCCTGGCTGTCTTCTTATTTAATCATATCGAAACAAATCCATTATCTAACATGTTCTCCACTATTGTGAAAAATAGTACTCACCCTGTCATCTTCTGAGGTCATGTGATATACTTTCTGGCGATTTAATTTGGAACCTTTCAGTTGAATCCAAATCGTCGCAAAGGGAGATTTATGATCCTAGAGTATGTACCCATCGCCATCCTCATCATCTTAGCCACTGCGCTAGCGATCTTCGTCATCATATTGGGTCATTCCTTCGGACCAAAACGTTATATTAAAACCAAAGCCATGCCTTATGAATCGGGCATGACACCCATCGGACCAGGAACGCGTCGCATGCCAGTGCGCTTCTACCGCATCGGTGTGTTGTTTATTCTTTTTGATATTGAAGTGATCTTCTTCTTACCCTGGGCGGTAGTGTTCCGCCGCCTGGGTCTTTTTGGTTTGGTGGAGATGTTCGTCTTCATCATCATTTTAATGGTTGGTTATATTTATGCGTGGAAGAAAGGAGCACTTGAATGGGATTAGAGCAGAAATTAGGTAATTTAGGGGCAGTTACCACCACCCTCGAACAAGCTGTAAATTGGAGCCGGACCCGGGCGATGTGGCCCCTTCTTTCTGGACTGGCATGCTGTGCAATCGAAATGATGTCGGCACAAGCCTCACATTATGATATGAGCCGTTTTGGTATGGAGTTGATGCGCGCAAGCCCCCGCCAGTCGGATCTATTAATCGTTGCCGGCCGCGTCTCACGGAAAATGGCGCCCGTCTTACGGCGTTTGTACGATCAATTGCCTGATCCTAAGTGGGCAATCGCTATGGGCGACTGTGCTTCGTGCGGGGGTGTTTTCAACAACTATGCCATTCTCCAGGGTGTGGATGAAATTTTACCAGTGGATGTATACGTTGCTGGTTGCCCACCGCGACCAGAGGGTTTAATCCATGGTATTCTCACACTTTACGAAAAAGTTCAAAACGAACGCATCAGTGAATGGTCCTAGGAATAGGCCCAAAACAAGGCGATGATTCTAGAGCGAGAAGCAAATGACTGATCATCTTCAAAATGCTGTCCAGGCTATACAAGAACGGTACGCTGTAGAAATAGAAGTATTTCGTGGCGAAACCACGCTGATACTTTCAAAAGACCAGCTAGTGGACACCTGCCGAACCCTACGTGAGGAGTTAGATTTTAATTTCCTGCCGGATATCACCGCAGTAGACTATTGGCCCAACGAACAACCAAGGTTTTTCGTGGTTTATCAACTACATTGCCTACAGCATAATGTCTCCTTACGTTTGCGTGTACCTCTACCTGGTAAAAATCCATCACTTCCAACCATCGAAGAGATATATCCCAATGCCAACTGGCTGGAACGAGAGGTCTGGGATATGTTTGGGATTCGCTTCGATGGACACTCAGACTTACGCCGCATCTTAATGCCCTACGATTGGGAAGGACATCCCTTGCGTAAAGATTATCCCCTCGGTTACGAAGAGGTGCAATTCACGTTCAATTTTGAAGAGATCGACCTTCGTAAACCGTATGTCAAAGAGTAAATCGTAAACCATAAACGTAATTCAATTGAGCTTTACGAATTACACTTTACAACGAGGTTTTTATGCCGGAACTTCAAGAGGTAACTTTAAACGAACTAAAGCACCTTGTCACCGACCGTGCTATTGAAGGTGAAACCATGTTGCTCAACATGGGGCCACAGCATCCCAGCACGCATGGTGTGCTGCGACTACTCTTAGAACTAGATGGGGAGACTGTCGTCAACTGTGTGCCCGACATAGGCTTTCTCCACACCGGTGTGGAGAAAAACATGGAAGCCAAGACTTACCAAAAGGCCGAGGTGATGACCGACCGTTTAGATTATCTAAACACAGTCGGAAATAATTTGGTTTATTGCTTAGCAATTGAAAAGTTGATCGAAATCGATATTCCCCCAAGGGCTCAAGTGATCCGAGTCATCCTTACCGAACTTCAACGTATCGCTTCGCACTTGGTCTGGTTGGGTACTCAATCGCTGGATTTGGCTGCTATGTCGGTCTTCCTCTACTGCTTCCGTGAAAGGGAGATGATCCTGGACATCTTAGAACTCGTCTCTGGTCAGCGCATGATGACAACTTATATCCGTCCAGGTGGATTATGGCGCGATGTCCCTGTCGAGTTCGAGGATGCCGTCCGCCAATTCCTTGAGTACTTGCCACATCGTATCGAGCAATATGAAGGTCTGCTCACCAAGAATCCCCTATACATTGATCGGACGAAGGGTATTGGTGTGATCTCCGCTGAAGATGCTGTGAGTTGGGGGCTGACTGGTCCCACCTTGCGGGGTTCCGGTGTGTCTTACGATTTGCGCAAAGCAAGACCCTATTCTGGTTACGAACAGTATGAATTTGATGTTCCCACTGACCAAGGTGGGGATGTGTTCTCTCGATACGTGGTCCGGATTGAGGAAATGCGCCAATCCCTGCGCATCATTCAACAAGCTCTAGACAAATTGCCCTATGGTCCTGTACGCAGCAACAACCGCAAATACGTTCCACCCCCTCGGTCGGAACTGGGTACCAGTATGGAAGCGCTTATCCATCACTTCAAGCTATGGACGGAGGGTTTCAATACTCCCAAGGGGTATGTATATTACCCTGTGGAATCTCCCCGTGGAGAGTTGGGTGTCTTTTTAGAGAGCGATGGTGGAACGAAACCCTATCGAATCCATTGGCGTACTCCCTCATTCACACATCTACAAGCACTGCCTGAATTAGCAAATGGTCACTTGGTCGCAGATTTAGTTGCGATCATTGGTAGTATCGACATTGTTTTGGGAGACGCAGACCGGTGATATCAAGACAATATTGATGATATCCACTTGGTCCATCTGGAATCCCAATAAACTTCTGGGTTTCAAACGATAAAAATGATCACCGAAAAATACACTGAAGAAATTCAAAATATCTTAGCAAAATACCCCAACGAGCAATCCCGCTCAGCGGTGATGCCATTACTTTACTTAGCACAACGCGAGCAGGGTTATATTACAAAACAATCGATTGAGGAAATCGCAGGCATACTAGGTATGTCTCCCACTGAAGTTGTCTCCATCGTCGGTTTTTACACCTTGTACCACGACGAACCTGGAGGTAAATATCGTATTCAAGTATGTACTGATTTACCTTGTGCACTAAGAGGGGCGGATGAATTCCTCAGTCAGTTATGCGAAAATTTGGGCATCAAGGTTGGCGAAACCACGCAAGATGGCTTGGTAACAATTGAAGCAGTGATGTGTTTAGCTGCATGCGACCAAGCGCCAATGTTTCAGGTACAAACGGGCGAAGGTTTAACTTACCACGAGAATCAAACAGTTGAGAGCACCCTGGCTTTGATTGACTCTTGGCGTGACAAGGATCATGATTAAATGCGTATTGGCGGAAAAACATTTGAACGTTATTCGGTTTAGCTCAACCTATTCTTCATGACATGGCATTCGACAATATGAGTGAATATATATTACTTCGACACCGAGACACACCCGATATACACAAATTAGAGGTTTACCGAGTGTTGGATGGATTCAAAGTATTTGAAGAAGCCGTCACCACAATGAGTCCTGAAGAGGTAACTGAGGTTGTCAAGACCTCAGGGTTGCGCGGGCGTGGTGGTGCCGGCTTTCCGACAGGCCTCAAATGGTCCTTTATGGATAATAATAATTGGCCACACTATGTCGTCGCAAATGCGGATGAATCTGAACCTGGCACCTTCAAGGACCGGGAAATTATGGAGGGTAACCCTTTCCAGTTTCTAGAAGGAGTAGCAATCGCCTCTTACGCCGTTGGAGCGAATGCTGCTTATATTTACTTGCGGGGGGAGTTCTGGCAAATCGCTCACCTGCTGGATAAACAAATCGCTGAATTGGAACAAGCAGGACTGCTTGGCGATAACCTCTTTGGTACGGATTATAGTTTAAAAATGTATACCCATTTAGGGGCTGGAGCTTATATTTGCGGTGAAGAGACGGCACTGCTCGAATCTATGGAAGGCAAGTTGGGACAGCCTCGATTGAGACCTCCCTTTCCGCCTTCGTTTGGATTATACGGAAAACCCACGGTCGTCAATAACGTAGAAACGCTCACAAACGTACCCGCGATTATCGAGCGGGGTGGTGATTGGTACCGTCAATTGGGCACTGATGACACCGCGGGTGTTAAAGTGTTTAGTCTCTCTGGACGGGTTAACAAGCCGGGAAATTACGAACTGCCTTTTGGCACTACCTTTCGCGAACTGATCTTCGACTACGGGGGTGGTATCCCCAATAACCAGGAGATCAAAGCAATCATGGCTGCAGGTGCTTCCTCAGCGATGATCGTTGCAGACGAAGAAGCTCTCGACACTCCTATGGATTACGCTTCGGTTCGCAAACTCGGAGCCGATTTGGGATCAGCTTCGGTTATCGTCATCGATGACTCAGTGGGAATTGATTGGGTGATCAACAAGACGATTCATTTTTTTAAGCATGAATCATGTGGCAAGTGCACCCCCTGCAGGGAAGGGAATTATTGGATGCAGCATCTCACCGAACGCATCCACAACGGAAACGCTGAAACGCACGAAGTGGAATTACTTCATAGCGTGGCGATGAATATGCAAAATAAGTGCTTGTGTGCATTAGGAGAATTCGCCATCCAAGCTGTTTTCACAGGCATCGAGCGTTTTCCGCAGGATTTTGGAAAAGACAAGTCATGACTAAAGCAGTCAAGGGAAAGGCAGGGAATTTTGCGGAGTTTATCGCCCATGCCCAGTCAACTCCCCCACTGCAAACCTTCTAAAAGTAGAATGTGATGCGTAATACAAAAATCCGATCAGAAATTTACTTGCCTGTAACGTCTTTTGTTCTGTTTATTACGGAGACTTTATGAAAGAAGTGACCCTCACCATTGACGATAGACAAGTTAGTGTGCCGGAGGGCACCCTCATCGTCGACGCCGCCAAAAAGATTGGGATCGACATACCTGTTTTCTGCTACCACCCCAAAATGGAGCCTGTTGGTATGTGCAGAATGTGCCTAGTTGATGTCGGTAGACCTGAGCGTGATCGACAGACAGGTGAGATCGTTCTTAACCAGGATGGTTCCCCTAAGATCAACTTCGGTTGGAAGCTGGAAACGGCTTGTACAGTGCCTGTATCTGACGGGATGGTTGTTCAAGGCATGACAGAAAAAGTGGAAAAAGCTAGACAAGATATCTTGGAGTTCTTGCTGACTTCCCATCCACTAGACTGCCCCATATGCGACAAAGGCGGTGAATGCCCGTTACAAAACCTAACCATGGGCCATGGACCGGGGGAGAGCCGTTTTCTTTATGACGATAAAATTCACTTGGACAAACGGGTTCCCCTAGGTGACTTAATCTTTCTAGATCGCGAGCGCTGCATTCAGTGCGCTCGCTGCACACGCTTTCAAAGCGAAATTGTGGACGACCCCGTAATCGGATTCTACCAACGAGGTCGGAGCTTGGAAATCGTTACTTTTTCGGAACCCGGATTTGACTCCTATTGGTCGGGAAACACGAGTGATATCTGTCCTGTCGGCGCTCTAACGACCGCCGACTTCAGGTTCGGTGCCCGTCCTTGGGAGCTCAATGAAGCAGCAAGTATTTGCAGTCATTGCCCCGTAGGATGCAATCTGACCCTAAATACCCGCAGAGAGGCAAAATCGGACGGCGATTTCGTCATCAAACGTGTTATGCCACGTCAAAACGAATGGGTCAATGAGCTGTGGATCTGCGATAAAGGTCGTTTCGCCCATCATTTCACAGAGAGTAGAAAACGCTTGACCCATCCTATGGTGCGCAAGAATGGCAGCCTGGAAGAAGTTGCCTGGGATGAAGCCCTAGACTTAGTAGCCAGCAGACTACGTGAAGCTGGGGAAGATACCTTTACTTTGGTTAGTGGTCGGTTGTCAAACGAAGATCTATTTAACCTATACAAACTGAGTGAAGGGCTGGGCGCAAAAACCGCCCTACACTCTTATATGGGGGGTGGAGACTTAATCCCGGTAGTGGGGGTTGGTCAGGGCACAAATATCGCAGATATTGGAGAAAATGACGCAATCCTCGTTGTGGCATCCGACTTGGAAGAGGAAGCTCCTGTATGGTGGTTGCGAGTAAAACAAGCTGCTGAACGAGGTGCAACCCTAATCGTCGCCAATCCTAGACCTACGAAGATTGATCGTCATGCCAATCACATCTTGCGCTACACATATGGGCAAGAATCAGCCACTATCCAAGCTCTGATCGATGGCGATGACAAGGCTGCTGAAGCTTTCACAGGTGCCGAGAATGCGATTGTCTTTTATGGTAGTGAGGGTATAGGTTTTGAGGAATCCCAAACTTTGTCTCGAAGCTGCGCTAACTTACTTGCCAAGACAGATCACATTGGTAAACCAAACAACGGTCTAATTGGAGTATGGTCTCGTGCGAATGAGCTAGGGGCTTGGGATATGGGCTTTCGACCGAGATCAAACCTGAAAGAAGAATTCGAATCTGCAAAGGTTCTATACATAGCAGGCGCAGACCCCTTTGGGGATGATCCGGCAACTCATCCCTCACACAAGCTGCCCTTCATCGTAGTTCAAGAACTATTTCTAACCGAAACCGCCCAAGCAGCAGATGTTGTTCTACCTGCTCAAGCTGTCACCGAGTGTGAAGGTTCTTTCACATCCGGCGAACGACGCGTCCAGCGCTTCTATCCTGCTGCGCGGGTCAAAGGTCAATCTTGGCCTAATTATTCGATCGCAGCTCAATTGGCCCAACGCCTAGGATTAATGCTGGAAGAACGTTCTGCCTCCCTGGTGATGGACCAGATCGCAGCTGAAATCCCCAGCTACCAGGGGGTTAATTATCAAAACCTTGCCCTTGTGAGCGAACAATGGCCAATCGTCGGTCGAGAAGACCTGTACTATGGCGGCACCTCTTATGCAAACCATCAAGGTATGGGCGTGCAGTTACCCATTTCTCCTGATGGAGCGAGTTTTGATCTCCCAATAGAAAGCATCAGTCACCCTCTTGGTGAGGTTGTTGCAGTTCCCATCACGCGGCTATATGATCACGGCACAATGTTAACCCCATCTGACTTACTAAGATCTAGGACACCTGAAGCATATATTTGCCTCAATCCTATTGACGCCGAGTATTTAAGAGCAAGTCATGGAATGTCGATTCAAATCAAAATTAATGAAACAACAGCTAAGGTCGATATTCAAGTTGACGAGCATGTGCCTGCCGGATATGTTCTCATTCCAAGGAGTATGGGTGTGCCTATAGAAAGAATCTCAGCCATTAAGATACTTATAGGAGAAGCTGTACAAACGTAAGAACAAGATCAATTAACAAAAGGACAAACTCGTCTTTCCAATCATGAGTTAGAAACTCGGTAAAATTACCACCAACGAGGATCCTATGGAACTCGCAACAATCATCGAATGGGTTATCAAATCCGTAATCATCCTGCTTTTCGGTGTCACCGGCTTTGCATACTTGACCTACTATGAACGTAGAGCCTTGGCTCGTATCCAGACTCGCGTTGGCCCAAACCGGGCGGGACCTTTAGGCTTGCTTCAGCCGGTAGCAGATGGATTAAAATTAATTTTCAAAGAAGAGTTCGTGCCTGAACGCGCTGACAAAATCATATTTTTCGTCGCCCCTGTTGTGACGGTTCTACCAGCACTGATCATCTGGGCTGTAATTCCCTGGGGGAGCTCAATCAACCTTTTTGGAAGAGAGATCAATCTTTATTTAGTGGACATCAATATAGGCATTCTTTACCTTCTCGCTGTTACATCCATTGCCGTATATGGCATTGTTCTAGCGGGCTGGTCATCGAATAACAAATATGCACTTCTGGGAGGACTGCGCTCCTCGGCTCAGATGATCAGCTACGAGATCGCTCTAGGACTTGCTTTCATCGGTCCGATCCTATTAGCTGGCTCCATGAGCCTTGTTGACATCGTAGAGAGTCAACGGAATGTTTGGTTCGTCGTTTATCAGCCCATTGGAGCAGCGATCTTCTTAATAGCGACGCTTGCAGAGGTCAACCGAGCGCCATTTGATATGCCAGAAGCAGAGCAGGAGTTGACAGCTGGGTATCATGTGGAATACTCCGGGATGAAATTTGCCCTCTTCTTCATGGCTGAGTACATCAAGATGATCGCGGTCAGCGCCATGGCTGCGACATTATTCTTCGGTGGTTATCGAATACCCTTCATTGATTTGCCTTCGTTTTTAGGACCTCTTGTTCTCTTTGCGAAGATATTGATTCTTTTATTCGGTATGATTTGGGTTAGGGCCACCCTTCCACGTTTTCGATATGACCGTTTAATGGCATTTGGTTGGAAAATCCTGTTGCCCGCAGCTTTGTTCAATGTTTTTATTACCGCTTTAGGTATGATAATATTCTTAGACTGATTGGGGCCAGTCTAAGTTAATGAGAGTATCGGTAGGAGGATAAAATGGCATTACCAGAACTGGCGCGCGTTCAACACATCGCACGCGGTCTATGGATCACCTTTCGCTCAATTTTTGAGAAACCGGTGACCATACAGTATCCAGAAATTAAAAAACCGGTGCATAAGCGTTTTCGTGGTCGCCATGTTTTGAAACGATATGATAATGGGATGGAAAAGTGTATCGGATGCTCTTTATGTGCGGCAGCTTGTCCAGCAGATGCGATCTTCGTCGAGTCAGACGAGAACAGAGATAAAGAGCGCTATTCACCTGGAGAACGTTACGCCAGCACATACGAAATCAACATGTTGCGCTGTATCTACTGCGGATTCTGTGAAGACGCTTGTCCAACGGAGGCGATCGTGTTGGAGGATAATTATGAGCTATCTTTCCTCGACCGGAGAGACGCGATCTATCCAAAAGAGATGTTACTTGATCCGGTGCCTACGAATGGGAAACCAACCCCGCAAACTGTGGAGCCGGGTACCTACAACCGATCTGTACCAGAGATGAAAGATCCCACCGATTGATAACAATTACGTAGATCACTTGGTTTGACTCATGTCGGAAACAGACTTCATCTAAGAAACAACAAACATTAATATGACCCCCGACCTAATTCTATTTTCTTTGCTCGCCATCGTCGCTGTTTCATCCGCGCTGGGTATGCTTTTCAGCCGTAATGCGATTTATTCAGCTCTGTTCTTGATCATTAATTTCGCTACTGTAGCTGTCTTTTATCTCATCCTTGGAGCAGCTTTCATCGCCATGGTGCAGGTCACAGTATATGCCGGCGCCATCATGGTGCTCTTTCTTTTCGTGATCATGCTGCTTGGTGCTGAGAGGCTTAGTCCCAGCGGGACATTGTCCTGGCAGCGCCCGTTGGCGATCGCCCTCGGTCTAATCCTTCTCGCAGAAGCCGCCTATTTGTTGTTTTACCGAATTGAATTTTCAACCGCTGCAGAGGAACTTATCAATCCCAATTTCGGCAGTCCGACAGCCGTTGGAGATGTCCTTTTTAATCAGTACCTGCTGCCGTTCGAAATCACCTCTGTTTTGTTGCTTGTGGCGATGATCGGAGCGATTGTGTTGACTTTTAGAGAGAGAAGGTCTAATCAGTAAAACTTAATGGGCAATACCTTCAGAAAGAAGCTCATGTTTTACGGAGAAAACGTATGCTACCTGTCACCTATTACTTAGCTTTATCCGCTATTTTATTCACGATCGGGGCATTGGGCGTGCTCATCCGCCGAAATGCTATTGTCATTTTTATGTCTGTCGAGTTGATGCTTAATTCTGCCAATTTAGCTTTTGTTGCCTTTGCTCGGATGTACGAAGTCTTAAGTGGTCAAATATTTGTTTTCTTCGTAATGACTGTGGCTGCTGCCGAGGTAGCAGTAGGGTTAGCTTTAATGGTAGCCATTTTTCGCACAAAACATAGTATTGACGTGGACCAATTAAGTGAATTGAAAGGCTAAATTGAATATAATTACACAGTTTAAGGATACTCTCCCCTTCAATCACATTCGTCCTAATACCCTGAAGAGTATAAATTGTTGATTATAGATTGTTCCAGAATGAAAAAACTCTAATCAACAATCCACAATTCAAAATCTAAATCACTGAGAGAGCTCTATGTTGCTACACGAGACTGTTACAAGCGGACCGCAATTTTTCGGGTTAGCCCCATGGGTCGTTTTCTTCCCACTCATCGGATTGTTGCTTAACATCCTCATTGGGGGGCGTTCATCTGAGAAATTAATCGGTTGGTTGGCGAGCGCGGCTTCCGGGTTGGCCTTCGTTGTGGCTTTGTTGCTGGGATTCTCCCTGCTTAACCACCCCGAAGGGACCAGCGTTTTTCTAGCTGATTGGATCACAATTGGAGATCTGTATTTGCCTTGGTCCTTTCGAGTCGATACCCTCTCTGTGACGATGATGCTGGCTGTTTCCGGCGTTGGAACTCTGATCCATATCTATGCAATCGGATACATGCACGAAGATGTGCGCCATAAAGACGATCCCGGTCGCTACCGGCGCTTCTTCGTCTTCTTCAATCTATTTATCGTTGCGATGATGACCCTGGTGAGTGGGGATAACTACCTGATGCTCTTCGTCGGGTGGGAAGGGGTTGGATTATGCTCTTATTTGTTGATCGGATTTTGGTACGAGATGGATACCTTAGCGCGCCCGAGTACCGCCAACGCTATTGCTGCTAAGAAAGCATTTGTCACCAACCGAATCGGCGATTTCGGTTTCCTGATCGCTGGTTTCCTAATCTTTTGGAACTTCGGCAGCCTCGCTTTTGAGGAAGTTTTCGAAATGGCGCCCCAAATCGCCGAAGCGCAACCTGGTGTCATCCTGGCTATCACCCTCTTCATGCTGCTAGGTGTCACCGGAAAATCATCTCAGCTGCCGCTGTATGTCTGGCTTCCCGACGCAATGGCTGGACCAACACCTGTCTCAGCACTGATTCACGCAGCAACTATGGTTACAGCAGGAGTATATTTAATCGCCCGCTCCGCGCCGCTATATATTGAAGTACCAGCCGCTCAGACCACTGTTGCGTTGGTTGGCGCTGCAACTGCTCTGTTTGCGGCTACTATAGCCGTAGGTCAATATGATATTAAAAAGGTGTTAGCCTACTCCACCATCAGCCAATTAGGATTTATGGTGGCAGCAGTTGGAATGGGAGCCTTCGTTGCCGGCATGTTCCACTTGGTTACCCACGCATTCTTCAAAGCGCTGCTCTTCTTATCAGCAGGTTCCGTCATCTTAGGTTTGGAGCGCGGACACCATCATTTAGCCCATGATGGTGAGCATCACGATGAAGAGGTTTTCGATCCAGGTGATATGCGCAACATGGGCGGTTTGTGGAACCGCATGCGGACTACTGGCTGGGTTTACATCATCGGTGCAATTGCCCTCGCCGGAATCCCACCGTTCGCGGGATTTTTCTCCAAGGATGAGATTCTCGCTGAAGCAACCACGCTCAACAGCTTGGCGTATATCTTGCTGACGATCGCGGCTTTCTTCACCGCGTTTTATATGGGCCGCCAGATTTGGATGGTCTTCTTTGGGAAAGCGCGCCACGCAGCTTCAGAACAGGCTGAAGAAAGCCCTCTGATTATCACCGGACCTCTGATGGTCTTAGCCCTTCTTTCTGTCTTAGGGGGAGCGCTCAATCTGCCGGGATTGCACACCTTTACGGATTGGCTTGAGCATACTTATGAATACTTCCATGTGCATCTCCATACAGGTGAATTCAATCTAGGAGTTGCGCTGACATCGACCTTATTGGCCCTGACTGCCATCTTATTCGCCTGGCTTCTATACGGGCGCAGATCCTTGACCAAGGATCAAGAAGACCCCCTCCGACGCATACTCGGTCCGGTTTTCGTCGCTATGGAGAACAAGTGGTGGGTAGATGAACTCTATTGGGCGGTTATTCTGAATCCCTACATCGCCCTTGCTCGGATATTAGCAGAAACGGTCGACTGGCGCTTCTGGCACGATTGGTTCCACGATGTCGTTATTGTTAACACCTTTACGGGCGTAACAAGATTCTTATCTGTACCCTTTGATCTTGGCATCATCGATGGATTCGCCAACGGGCTGGCAGATGCTACCAAAGCACTGGCGGGCGTGCTTCGGCGAATCCAGACCGGTTTTGTACGTAACTACGCACTCTCAGTCTTCATCGGTGTTGTAATAATTATTGGTTACTTAATCCTAAGCTAATCAAATATGTGCTCACTGAAAAAACTGCTTCCTATGGTAAAAGGTGAGGAATATGTGCAAGCACATTTTTTCTGGGCAGTTAATAAGCGTTATACCGTTGGATCTGCATCCTTCCAACCAATAACGGAGGCTATCGGACTATGAACTTTCCCCTTGATCCCCTTACGCTGGTCACCTTCTTCCCTTTGATTGGGGTTTTGGCCATCCTGTTTCTGGACGAACAACGTAAAGAAGCAATTCGCAGGGTTGCCCTAGCTGCTTCAATCATCACCTTCATCATCTCCCTGTGGGTGCTAGCGAGCTTTAATCCCAATAACCCTGACCTGCAGCTGGTGATCGACCTGCCGTGGATACAGGTGGCTGGATGGAACATCTCCTACAGCATCGGCGTGGATGGGCTAAGCATTCTCCTGATCCTGCTGACTACTCTCCTAACCCCAATTTCCATTCTTTCCACTTGGACGGCCGTAACTGAGCGGGTTAAGGATTTCATGCTCTTCTTCCTGCTCTTGGAAATGGGGATGGTGGGGGTATTCGTCGCTCAGGATTTATTCCTCTTCTACATTTTCTGGGAGTTTACCCTTGTCCCGATGTATTTCTTGATCGGTATCTGGGGAGGTCCGCGGCGCATGTACGCAGCCATCAAATTCTTTCTCTACACAATGGCTGGTTCGATCCTCATGCTGCTGGCCATCCTTTGGCTAGGTATTTACCAGGGCACATTTTCCGTGCCGGAACTAATTGCGAAAGGCGGCATCCCGGCGAACATCCAGACCTGGTTGTTCTTAGCCTTCGCAGCCGCATTTGCCATCAAAGTCCCAATGTGGCCGCTACATTCCTGGCTACCTGACGCTCACGTTGAAGCGCCAACAGCCGGCTCGGTTATCCTAGCTGGGGTACTACTGAAAATGGGTACTTATGGTTTCGTTCGTTTCAACCTGCCGATGTTCCCGGAAGCAACCGTGCGCTTCGCACCTTGGATGGCTTTGCTAGCGGTTATTGGCATCCTCTACGGTGCTGCTGTGTCCTATTCCCAACAGGATGTCAAAAAATTAGTGGCCTACTCCTCCGTCAGCCACCTGGGATTCGTTATGCTCGGTTTGTTCGCCCTGAATCCACAAGGAATTCAGGGGGGGATCTTACAGATGGTCAACCATGGCTTAAGCACAGGAGCGTTGTTTATCATTGTCGGAATGATCTATGAGCGGCGCCATACCCGAGATATGGATGCTTTCGGTGGATTGTGGAAAGTGATGCCCATCTACGGAGCATTGACTCTGATTGTGACGCTCTCCTCCATGGGTTTACCCGGATTGAACGGATTCGTCGGTGAGTTCACCATTCTATTAGGAGCCTTCGGGTCCGAATCGATCGGCTCTCCATGGTACGCTGGCTTCGCTGCAGTAGGCGTAATCTTAGCAGCCATTTACATGTTGTATATGTTCCAGAAGCTGTTTTTAGGGCCTATGGATAAGGAAGAGAATTTTTCCTTAAAAGATCTCAACCTGCGCGAAATCGTGACACTAGTCCCCCTTTTGATCTTCATATTCTGGATCGGCTTGTACCCACGCCCGTTTTTCGCACTGATAAGTCCCGCTGTGGATAAGCTGGTCGCTGTTGTTCAAACAGCAGCATTGGCAATGCATTAAGCTATTTACAACATACCTGGAGCACTGAGCTCATCTATGACCACTACCGATTTTCTATCTATTCTTCCGCTCATCATCTTGATCACTTGGGCGAGTGCACTTCTGTTAGTCAGTGTATTCATAAAGGACCGCAGTGGTTTTTTTACCTTGCTGGCGGCGCTAGGACTGGCCATAACTTTGGGCTTTTCTTTAGCCCAGGTTGGGCGGCAATTCGAAGCCTTTGGCGGCATGATCGTCGTTGATGGATTCGCAATTTTCCTGAATGTGCTCTTCTTAGGCAGCGGTTTGCTGGGGATCGCTCTCGCTTATGATTATCTTCAACGCATGGGTTTCGCTCAGGGTGAGTATTACGTGCTGCTGCTTTACTCCATCAGCGGCATGATGTTGATGGCGGTAGCGGCTGATTTGATCGTCGTTTTCTTGGCATTAGAGCTGCTCTCAATCCCGCTATATGTTCTGGCAGGTTTCGCTCGCCCGAGAGTCGAATCAGAGGAGTCGGCTTTAAAATACTTCCTTCTGGGTGCATTCGCTGGAGGGTTCGTAGTCTACGGCGTGGCGCTTTCTTTTGGAGCTACTGGCACAACAGGCTTGGACGGAATCGTCGCTGCTGTGAGCGCTGGTACGGCTGACTTAAACCTGCTTACCATCGGCGCCGCACTGATCCTGATTGGCTTTGGCTTCAAGGTTGCCGCTGTGCCCTTCCACATGTGGACCCCGGATGTATACCACGGCGCCCCCTCCGCTGTAACCGCTTTTATGGCCGTGGGAGCCAAAGCGGCTGGATTCGCCGCCTTACTGCGAGTGTTCATTGCTACTTTCCCCACCCTTTCCGCAGAACTTACCCCGGTCATATGGGCCTTGGCTGCTTTAACTATGTTCGCTGGAAATCTCATCGCCATCGCCCAGAGTAATATCAAGCGCCTGCTAGCTTACTCTAGCATCGCTCATGCAGGCTACATCCTGATGGCATTAGTTCCATTTGGTCAGCAATCTGTATCGGTAAACTCAGTAGCTTCCGCCCTGTTTTATCTACTGGCTTACGCGCTGACCAACTTCGGCGCATGGGGAGTGGTTATTGCCCTAGAAAAAGCAGAAGGGCGCGGATTAGCGTTAGAAGATTACGCTGGTTTAGGCAGTAAATACCCACCCTTGGCAGCAGCAATGGCGGTTTTCATGCTCTCTTTTACGGGCATCCCGCCAACTCTGGGCTTCGTCGGGAAGTTTTACCTCTTCCGTACAGTGCTGGAGGGCGGGTTTGTGGGCTTAGCCATTATCGGTGTGTTGACTTCGCTGGTCTCGGCATACTACTATTTGCGGGTCGTGGTGATCATGTACATGCACGAAGGTGAACCGGAAGTTCGCAACGAGCCTTGGCTGAATTTAACAACCGCAACTGCTGCCATTGGGACAGTGGTTTTGAGCTTGGCATCCGTGCCGCTTTTCGAATGGGCAAGCCAGGCAGTATTGAGAATATTTTAGATTGATCCATCCCTTCGAAACGAAGACCTCCCACCGGAAGCGATCAGTGGGAGGTTTTTCACTTGCAATTTCAGCCCTTTTTCTGTATCTTATTAATGCGTAAGAGCTTGGAATAAAACAGTTTGATTTTACTCTGACAGATTTGGGAGGCTGACGTGTCAAATCATGAGCATAGATATATTCTGGCGATCGATTTAGGGACCACGGGTGCGAAAGTCGGTTTGTACTCCACAATAGGTGAACTGATCGCTTTTGAATTTGAAGAGACGCCGCTTCATCTGTTACCAGGCGGCGGAGCAGAACAAAGTCCTCACGATTGGTGGGGGGCGATAAAAACCGCATTACAACGTCTCTTAAATAAAAAACTGATCCCTGTGGAAGAGATTGTTGTAATTAATTGCACCACCCAGTGGTCAGGAACGGTGGCTGTTGATCGAGACGGAAACCCATTAATGAACGCAATTATCTGGATGGACTCGCGAGGATCCGCTCATGTCAAAAAGATCACCGATGGCCTTATCAAAGTAGAAGGTTTTGGAATTGGCAAACTATTGACTTGGCTACGATTAACAGGTGGAATCCCAGCCCACGCCGGTAAAGATTCAATCGCCCACATCCTTTATATCAAGAACGAAATGCCCGAAATCTACCAGACGACGTATAAATTTCTCGAACCTAAGGATTACCTGAACCTGCGATTGACCGGCAAATATACTGCTTCGTACGACTCCATTACCATCCACTGGTTAACCGACAATCGCGACCTGTCAAAGATCGACTACAACGACCAACTCATCAGTATGTCGACTCTCGACCGGGAGAAATTGCCCGAATTAATACCACCTAACACCATCCTGGGTCCCATTCACCCACAAGCTGTCGCCCAGTTAGGATTACACGAGAACATCCAGGTGGTCGTTGGCACACCGGACTTGCAATCCGCTGCCATCGGAAGCGGCGCGGTCAGGGATTGCGAGACACACTTCTATATCGGCACTTCAGCCTGGCTGGCGTGTCACGTGCCTTACAAAAAAACAGACGTGTTCCACAACATCGCCTCCCTTCCCTCTGCGAGACCGGACAGGTACTTGGTCTCCAACGAGCAACAAACCGCCGGCGCTTGCCTCACGTATCTGCGGGATAAACTCTTCTTCCACCAAGACGAACTCTCGCCGGAAGCGGAACCTGCGGATATCTATCAGATTTTTGACCGCATTGCTGAAACAGTCCCT
>JASFVL010000191.1:0-7403 GCA_050049875.1 Anaerolineales bacterium | reverse complement strand
CGGGGTCGGGCCCTGGAATTGAACTCCCAATTCGCTGATGCTTTGAAGAATTACGAACAAATGGAAGCCCTGGCACACAACCGGGAGGATCCTGCCCTCGAACTCGAAGCCTTGGTGTTGCAAGGGACGATCCGCTCCACCGCCAACGAGTTGGCCGATCCAGACAAAGGGAAATCGCTATCATTGAAAGCGTTAGAACTCTCCCGAAAATTGGGGGACGAAGCCGCCGAAGCCAAAATTCAGTGGAACTTGGCGAACATCTATCGCTTCACGGAGGGTGCGGAAAAAGCTCTGGTTGCAGGGGAGCGATCTCTTGTTCTAGCGCGTAAACACGATTTGCGCGAACAGATTGCTTTCACTTTGAACGACCTGCCCTATATCTATTGGGGTTTAGGAAAGCATGAAAAAGCGCAGCAAGCTGTCTCCGAAGCCAGTGAGTTGTGGCGTCAAATGGACAACAAGCCCATGTTGACGGACAGTTTGGCAACCGCCACTTCCTCCCATGTTTTTAGTGGGGAATTTGATAAGGCGATTGCCCTATCGGATGAGGCTTTTGAAATCAGCAAGTCGATCGGTAACCTGTGGGGTCAATCCTACAGCCGCTTCGTAGTCGGAAATGCGTACTGGGAGCTCGGGAATCCGGCTAGGGCTATTGAAATGATGCGGCAGGCGATAACGTTTGGTGAAAAAGCTCAATTCTTGGTCGTTCAGGTGTGGACTCGGGGGCACCTCGCCCTGGTTTATGCGAATTTAGGGTTGACCAAAAAGGCTCGAGAGATCGCTGAACGAGCTCAATTCCTTGCCCGGGGACGTCTTCTCATGTATTATCCTTTTACTCAGGCAGTTATGGCTCAAATTGAGCTACTTGAAGGCGATATATCAAAAGCGTCAGATGAGTTAGACCATATCAACCTTGCGGATAGCGCTTTGGATTTTATCTTTATCCCCTATCTAAAGAATGCTCAAATCCAACTTGCACTGGCTCAAAATGATCAAGATTGTGCTCTTGATATTATCGAAGAACACTTCCAGACGATACAGTTTCATAATCAACGATTATTTCTCCCATCAGTCTTTTATCTGCGGGCCAAAGCGCAGATCGATATGGGTCAGGTGAATGCTGCCAGAGAAAGCCTTATCAAAGCCCAAACTAAGGCGCAAGCCATGGGCTCGCGTTGGTGGCTTTGGCAAATCCTGGCTAGGTTAGGAGAGCTAGAGGTGAAAGCAGATGAGTTTGGTGCAGCAAAAGAGCTGCGTGAACAAGCGTGCCAAATCGCCTTGGATATCGCCGACCGGACGGGAAGTGAGCAGTTGAGCGAGTCATTTCTGGCGAAGCCGGAAGTGCGTAGGTTGTTGGAAGTGGATTGAAAAATGAGAACTCAAGATATTGTCACCATAATAAACGCATCCTGCATACGTACTATCGATAAATCCATCCCCCCATTCCCTTACCCCTGAACTGCGTATGTCTTTTATATTTCTCATCTAGGATTTAAAATTGTCATTGCTAAACCATGTTATCATAGCTCAGTTCTCTGGAAGTTATCCTTTATACGTCCCAACATTGATATCCATGACTCATTGCACGTAAGGGAGGAAGTCTTGTGAACGCGCTTTTGAGTCAATTTAGCCATTTACCCACTAGCCAAAGATAAGGAAGGAACAGAATGACAAAACCCATTATATTCACGTTAGATGACGAACCTCAGGTGCTCGCCGCCGTGAATCGTGATCTTCGCCAGCATTACCGCGGAGACTACCGCATCATGCGAGCAAGTTCTGGAGCCGATGCTCTCGAAGCGGTTCAAGAACTCAAAAAACGCAATGATTCGGTGGCTCTCTTCCTGGTGGACCAGCGCATGCCAAACATGAGCGGAACGGAGTTTCTAACTGAGGCCCAGAGGTTCTATCCCGACTCGCGCAAGGTATTGCTGACCGCTTATGCTGACACGGAAGCCGCTATTGATAGCATTAACACGATTGGATTAGATTATTACCTGATGAAGCCCTGGGATCCACCCGAGCAGAACTTGTATCCAGTGCTGGACGATTTATTGAGTGATTGGTGGGCGACGGTTCCTGTGCCCTACGATGGAATTCGCGTCGCAGGTACATTATGGTCCGCAAGCAGCCACCAAGTAAAAGATTTTTTGAGTCGCAACCGGATTCCATACCAGTGGCTCGATATTGAGAAGGATAAAGAAGCGCGCACCTTGGTGGAATCCACAGAGAATGGCGCTCGTCATCTGCCGGTGGTGTTCCTCCCAGACGGCTCCGTTCTTGCCAGTCCTGATCCCCGCACGCTCGCCACGAATGTGGGGTTGCAAACGGAGGCTACGGCGCCCTTTTATGATTTGGTCATCATAGGGGGTGGTCCGGCTGGACTCGGTGCAGCGGTCTACGGCGCCTCGGAAGGTCTGCAGACTTTAATGATTGAAAAAGAAGCCACTGGGGGACAAGCGGGGACTAGTTCGCGCATCGAAAATTACCTGGGTTTCCCCAAGGGATTGAGTGGTGCTGACTTGGCGCGCCGGGCAACCACTCAAGCGATCCGGCTTGGCGCTGAGATTCTGACCGCCCAAGAGGTGGTCAAGGTGCGGGTAGAGGATCCCTACCGCTTCATCACCTTGGATGACGGCAGCGAGATCGGGTCTAAATCTCTGCTTGTTGCCACTGGTGTCACCGTCCGCGAGTTGTCTGTGCCGGGGATTGAGGCGATCACGGGGGCGGGCGTGTACTATGGCGCTGCCTTGACCGAGGCTGCCAATTACCGCGATCAGCATATGTTTGTCGTTGGCGGGGCAAATTCCGCAGGGCAGGGGGCGATGTTCTTTTCTAGATACGCCGGCAAAGTTACCATGCTGGTGCGCGGCAGCTCTCTGGAGAGAGGCATGTCCCAATATTTGGTTGACCAGATTGGAGACACGGAAAATATTGAGGTGCGACTGCGCTCTGAGGTTGTCGAAGTGCATGGTAAGAACCGACTTGAAGCGATAACTGTGATCAATCGGGACACAGATGAACGTGAAACGCACCCCGCGGCAGCTCTGTTTATTTTCATCGGTGCAGAAGCCCACACTGATTTTCTAGCCGACATTGTTGAGAGGAACAATGCAGGCTTTATCATCACTGGACCAGATCTGATCCAAAATGGCAATCGCCCCACAGGCTGGAAACTTAAGCGCGATCCCTACTTGTTGGAGACCAGCGTGCCCGGGATCTTTGCTGCTGGTGACGTCCGTCACGGCTCTACAAAGCGGGTTGCCTCTGCTGTTGGGGAGGGGTCTGTTTCCGTGCGTTTCGTTCACCAGTATCTGAAAGAAGTTTGATGTACGAATTCCTCAAAAAAGTTCCCCTCTTTGCCGATCTCCCCGAACCTGACTTGGATCGCTTGTGCGAGATGGCAGAGGAGGTGCACTTATCCAAGGGGGAGGAACTTTTCTCTGAGGGTGATCCTGGTGATCGAGCCTATATCATCAGAGAAGGGGAGCTGGATATCGTCAAAGAATCCAGTGGGCGGGATGTGCTCCTAGCCGTTCGTAAAACGGGGGAGGTGATTGGGGAGATGGCTTTGTTGGAGGACTCCCCACGCATGGCGAGTGTGCGCGCTCGCACTTCTACAAATTTAATTGCTATCCACCAGGAACAACTGGAGAATCTGGTCAACAGCAGCCCCTCGGCGGCGCGTGCGCTGATGCAAGGGGTTCTGGCTCGCTTGCGCAGCACCACCTCCATGCTCCGGCAGAGCGAAAAAATGGCTCAACTGGGCACGCTCACCGCTGGCGTTGCCCACGAATTGAACAATCCAGCGGCGGCTGTCAAGCGTGGGGCAGGACAGATGCGGACTACCCTCTCTCAGTTTGAAAATGCGGTTAGCGATCTCGGACGCTTCTCACTTTCCGACGCCCAAGGGGAACGCTTGCAAACTTTGGCCGAGGCTATCCAACGCAACCAGAGTCCTGTTGAGACGCTGGATGCCCTCGCCCGCGGTGATCTTGAGTATGAGTTGGAAGAATGGCTCGAGAATGAGGGCATTGAAGACGCTTGGAAGCTGGCGCCAACCCTGGTAGAGATCGGCTATGACACCTCCATATTGGAAGTTTTAACGCAGGATTTCTCTCCCGAACAACTGCCAGCTGTGATCAATTGGCTGAGCGCGACTTATTCTGTCTACAGTCTGTTATTGGAGATCGGTCAAGGCGCGGAGCGGATATCGGACATCGTCAAATCACTCAAAACTTATTCTTATCTGGATCAAGCTCCAGTTCAGGCGGTGGATGTCCACGAAGGGTTGGACAACACCCTGGTTATGCTGCGCAGCAAGCTCAAAGAAGGGATCACTGTACGCAGGGATTACGCAACTGATCTGCCCAAGATTCAAGCCTACGGCAGTGAGCTCAATCAGGTCTGGACCAATATCATTGACAACGCCATCGACGCGCTGGATGGCGAAGGTGAGATCACACTGCGGACCCGTCGTCAAAATGACGATTGGATTGTTGTCGAGATCTTGGACAACGGTCCAGGAATCCCAGCGGAAATAAAGTCCAGGATATTTGACGCTTTCTTCACGACCAAACCGGTGGGGAAGGGAACTGGATTGGGATTGGACATCAGTTATAAAATTGTCGTTGACAAGCACCGGGGGGATATCAAAGTATTTTCACAACCTGGAAAGACTTCTTTCCAGGTTTATTTACCCATTAACTTCGAGAAGGAGGGTAGCAGCTTGCCCACAGTAGATAGCATTCAACGTATGGATGATGAAAGTATTCGGCGAATTTTGGAGAGAACTAAAACCATCGCCGTCGTAGGACTGTCAGGTCAGGAGAACAGTCCGGCTCACTCAGTACCGGCTTATTTACAATCCCAAGGATACCGGATTGTCCCTGTCAACCCCAATTATGAGACTCTGCTGGGTGAAAAATCCTACCCGAGTCTTCAGGATATCCCCGAACCAGTCGACGTCGTGCAGATTTTCCGAAAAAGCGAATACATTCCCCCCATCGTCGATGAGGCTATAAAAATCGGTGCGCATGTCGTTTGGATGCAGGAGGGGATTGTTAACGAAAGCGCTGCCCAGGTCGCTCAAGAGGCGGGGTTGGAAGTGGTGATGGATACCTGTATGCGGGTGATGCATAAGCGCCTGATGAGCTGAGTTAGACTTCAAGCTTAATGCAGCTATTTGATTAAGTTTCAAAGTGGCGAGGATATCGATCTTGGGACTGTCAGTATCCCTTTTGACGCCATCCCTGACCCCCGCTAGGTTAGCCACTTGTCGTCTTAGATTTATTGCAGGCTGCTGAGTCTGGATCGGGAGAGCTTCAGCCTCCGGAAGAGGCTCGATTTTGAGATTCGGTTGGAGGAAAAGTATCTTGAACTGGGTTCGGATTTCTGCGCGCTGCGGATGCCGCGCAGGGTGTCCGTCACCCTTGTGAGCCTGGGTCTAATCTCCTAGATTGATCTAGGTCGCCAGCAAGAACAGCTTAACGCCAAGGAGAATGGTTGAGAAAAATGATTGGAACGAAATTTGGTGCTTACGAAATTACCGAAGAGATCGGCAAGGGTGGCATGGCGACCGTCTACCGGGCATATCAGCCCAGTATGGACCGCCATGTGGCGGTCAAAGTGATCCGATCCAGCATTTTGGGCGATGAGATCGGTCGCGATCGTTTTCAACGTGAGGCCAAGCTGATCGCCAAGCTGGAGCATCCCCACCTGCTCCCGGTTTACGATTTCGATGGCGCGCATGACCCTCCTTACATCGTGATGCGTTATCTAGAGGGTGGCACCCTTAAGCAGATCATGGAGGCCGGTTTACTTCCCCATGGAGAGGTGCTCTATATGCTACGGCAGGTGGCGACCGCGCTGGACTACGCACACCGCCAGGGCGTGGTCCATCGCGATTTGAAACCCTCCAACATCATGATCGATCGGGAGGGCAATGCCTTCATCGCCGATTTTGGGATCGCCCGGGTGAGCGACGAAGCCAAAAACCTGACCGGTACCGGCAACGTGATCGGCACTCCAGGCTACATGGCCCCTGAGCAAGCGCGCGGTATGGGTGAGCTCGATGGGAGAGCGGACGTGTATTCACTGGGCGTGATCGCTTTCGAGTTGCTGGCGGGGAGAGGCCCTTTCGACCGCGAGAACCCAATCGAAGAGTTGATGGCCCATTTGCAGGAAGAAACTCCCGATATCACCACGTTCAACCCCGAACTTTCCCCACAGGTCAATCAGGTGATCCAGAAGGCGTTGAACAAAAAACCTAATGAGCGCTACGGGACCACCACTGAGATGGTGGAAGCGTTGGGGAAGGCCCTCAAGAAGCAAGCCAGCAACGACCCCTCCGAGTTGCGTTCGTTGACCCTCAACTTTGCTGCAGAGCAGCTTATGGCGCTGAAGACGGCAGATGCGCAGCAAACCAAACCCTCTGACGTACAGCGCCAGATGACCGCCTTGTACATGGACATCACTGACTTCGCCGACCTGCTCTATGAGAAAGAGGAGACTGAAACGGTACGCAAGGAAGTCGACCGCCTTTGGCATGCCTACGAGAGCATCGCCGATGAAAACGGCGGTCGGTTGGAGAGCCGCATCGGTGAAGCCGGCTTGCTGCTGTGGGGGCGCCAAGAGACCCGCGAGAGCGACCCGGAGCAGGCTATTCGTGCCGCGCTGCGGATGAGGGAATCGCTGGCAAAGGCGGTAATCGGTCACTGGGGGGAGAGTGACGAGCCGCTGCCGTTCCAGGCTGGCATCACCACTGGCCCGGTTCTGTTGACCCGCGGCGACTCGGGTGATTCGACCGCTAGCGGGGTCACCATCACACTGGCTGGGCGACTCAAGGAATCGGCGCCCCCTGGTGAGATCCTGGTCTCCCATGACACCTTCACCCACGTACGCGGGGTTTTCAGCGTGCGTCAGTTGCCAGCGGTACGTATGCGCGGCCGGGCTGAACCGATTGAGGTCTATGTGGCCCTGGAGGCCCGCCCGCGAGCCTTCCGGCAGCAAACTCGCGGAATCGAAGGGGTCGAGACCAAGATGATTGGTCGCGAACCCGAGCTGAAGATCCTCCAAGATGCACTGACGCTGACCATCGAAGACGGGGAAACACAGGTCGTCACAGTGGTGGGCGAAGCTGGAGTGGGTAAGTCGCGGCTGCTGTACGAGTTTTTCAATTGGATCGATGTGCTCGATGAGACCTTGTGGTTCTTCGAGGCGCGGGCGACCCAGCCTTCGATGTTGCAGCCCTATTCGCTCACTCGCGATCTGTTCTCGTTTCGTTTTCAAATCCTGGACAACGACCCGCTGGCGGTCGTACATCAGAAATTTGAAGAGGGCATTGCCGGGTTTCTGAACGGCGACAGCCCTAAAATCGCCCCGATGATCGGCCAGCTGGTGGG
>JASFVL010000190.1:0-7425 GCA_050049875.1 Anaerolineales bacterium | reverse complement strand
GCCACGCGGTGTTGTCACTCAAATTGAGGTACTCAACGCGCTCCACAAATTGCTTAATCTGATTTCGCTTTGCTTCTCGGCGGCGAATGCGCTCCTTGCGAGCTTTTTGCCTTTTAGAGCGCGGCGATGGACGCGGCGGACGCTCGAATCGTGAGTCCTCCAGAGGGGTTAGCCATTCGCTGATTGTTTTGGGCCGCTGCAGTCCCAGCATCCGGGCGATCTCCGCATGACCGCCAGTCACCCAGACCTTATTGCGCGCCTCGTCCTTGCTGATGAAGCACTGGTCACGTAGAAGGGCGATAAACCAAGCTGGTGCGGTTCCTAGACGCATCACCCAATTGAGCATGAAATAATGGCTGACGATGATGACATCCTGCGGCGGGATCAGGTGGGCGGCGAGGTGATCCGCCAATTCTGAGACCTGCTGATAGATCGTCGTTTTAATCGGGCCACTGGCGTCGAAGACCACATCTTGAACACTGCGCGGTGTAGGCTCCATCTCGAGGTGTTCGTCTTTTGGAGGCGGTGGTGGGTTTGGCCAAATCTGAGAAACAGGGGTATCCAGCGCGGCTTCGATGGCAGCCAAAGGATCGGATTGGGCGTTATGTGCAATCAGGAAATCCTGTAACCGCTGTGCGTCCCCCGGCGTGAGCGGCAGCGTGGCGATGAACTCGTAGACATGCTTATCCGGGTCCCGGCGTTCCAGGAACCATCGCAGGCGATGGTCTTTCATATTGCGCCACAGTGTGTTGCGGGCAATACCCGCCCAGCGTGCGACCTGTCGAGGGGAAGTTCGAAAAACCGCGTTGGGTTTCGCTTTGTGACGGGTGCTCAGATACATCACCTGGCGGAACGCCACCACTATCCAAGCTAGGGTGGGTCCAAGAAAAGGTATCCAGCGCCGGAAGTAGCCAGGGACCACCACAACTTTGTGGGGTTCGGTAAGGGCATCTCTGAGGGAGTGATGGGCGACACGGATTTTAAATTGCAACCCCTCTGGATCGCTCTCGGTTTGCGCCTCAGGGGCACCCTCGCGTGCCCCATCCCAGACGATAAAGTGCGTCTCCACCGAACGATTCATCATCCCAGTCAGCAGGCGGGACACGGTGCTGGACAACCGGTTCTCGAGCCAATCTCGGGCGAAGGTGTTGCCCAGACCAATGATAAAGGTGCCATCCTCATACGAGACAAGCTCGGCCTCGCTCACCCACGTATCGTAGGCGGCTTTGGGCATCTCCATTTTCAGTTGCCCTAAGGCAGCTTCCCAAGCATGTTTAGGCTTCATCACTTGTCTCTAGGGTCGTTTTCCAGTCTACACAATTAACCGCCATGGTGTGTGAGTAGTGTCCTGAATTGGGTCTCTCAGGCACGACTTACACCTTCAGCGGAATGAGATTCCATCCGCTCCCCGTGCGTCAACGGGGACTCCCGGTTTGACCACCTCTCCGGCGCTTGATTAAAGCGACCTCGCTGAGTTGCCGCATAGGAGCAGGCGTATTTTTGTTGTTTGTGTTGGATGTGTGACTGTTTCATGTGTCGCCAATTTCGGATTTCCCCCGGGATTGGAGACAATTTATCGGCGCGCGGCTATTGACATGCCCGTAGAATCCGTGTAGAATTAGGGCAACAATCGAGATAACAGCTCGACTCCCCGCGCGGCCGCCAAACCCATGGGGAGTTTTTCTTTAATGTTCACCCCCATCCATAGGGGGTGTTTTGTTTTTAACCTGCTATCTTCTGGTCGCTCACCTCCTCCATCTCTTTGTATTCAGCTGAATTTTCAGTACCAAAAGATCATGCTTAATTATTGGTACCATTAATTACACCATATTTATGGTACCAGAAACATGTGCCTATTCTGTCATTTTTTTAAGCGCTTTCATCTTTACTGTCTTCGCCAATCATCTTGAGAGTGAACTCAGCCAAATCGCTGAAATTTTCCTCACCACCGAGGTTCTCCAAGCGGTCGGAGCTGATGCGCGCCAGGATCGCCACGGTTTCTCCCAACGACAGTGAGTGATCAGTTAGGCTGCCAAGGAATTCCTGCCATTCCCCGATGAGTTCCCTGTCCCCGGACGAAAACCACAAGGTGGTTTGTTTCATGGGCACTGAGCGTCTTGGTCTGCCAACCGGTTTTGTGGCTGGTTGGCGTACCTCTTGGCGAGCTTTGCGAGCTTTATACAGCCGTAGCCAAGCTGGCAAGGTCTGGTCTGTGGTCTTCTCGTGGTTATCCATATTTGCTAATGATTTGATCCATCATCTCACGGGTGACGAACTCTTGCTCCCGTTCAATTAACAAATCTGTTGCCAAGGCGCACAGGCGCACAATCTCGCGCGGCACCCCTCCCGATGCGTTGAACAAGAGGTTAAAGGCGTCATCATCGATCAAAGGGTCCTCCCGGCCAGCTGTTCTCAAGCGGAAATTGATCATCTGAAGGGCGCTGCTCATCGTTAGGGGTGGTAGTGTCATGCGCACGAAGACGCGTGAATTGACGGCGGGGTAGGACTCAAAAAGCGAAATAAGCTCGTCCTGTCCGAACAAGATCACTTGGATCAGTTTGTGATCGTAGTCGAAATTGTATAACTCGTGGATCACTTCCAGAGCTTCCCGGCCGATGCGCTGGGCGTCATCTAAGAGCAGGACGACGTTGCGACCATCCTGGTAAGCGTTGACAATGGCGTCTTTGAGCGCCTCTTTCTGCGCGGCGTAGCTCCTTTGAGAGGGGATTTCCAGACCCACAAAGGCGCTCGATATGCCGCGCGCCGCCTCCATCGCCGTCTTGTAAGAAGCGGTGTCCACATAGGCAATGTCAATTTTGTCCTCAGAGAAGTGCAGGTCGAACAGTCGGCGGGCCAAAGAACTCTTGCCCATCCCTATTCCCCCAATAATCAGGGCTAGCCCTCTGCGTCGAGCGATGACTCCCTGAATTTGACGGTAGACCGTAAGGTGCTCTTGGCCGAGGTAGAGATAGCGGGGATCAGCGGACATCTTGAACGGGTCTTCAAGCAGTTCCAAACGTTCAAGGTGCACCATGCGCCATTCGTCGGTATAGTCGGCGGTATCCGTGAGCATCGTCTTCTCCAGTAACGTTATTATTGCACAAAAGCGATATTAATGCAACAGTAAAGTCATTTTTACCCGAAGAACGGAAAAGTTAGCGTAAAAGTTCATAGATTATAGCACATTTACACTATTTTCCCTCAAGAGTGGTAGAATTGAGCCGCAATAGGAGCAGCAGACACAAAGACGACCTTGGTAAGTTGTGTTTTTTGTGGGTCCATGCTAAGATTGGCTTCAGCCCGCAGGGCGGAGTACCCTGAGGTAGGTTGTGTCATGGAAAGGTAAGCTCATTTGGAGAAGGAAATGCCGCTTGAAATCATCGATCAATATCCCTTTGAGTTCTACGGTGAAGTCTTTGAGCTTTACCTGACCGACAATCTGCAGCCCTACGTACCGGTGCGCGCCATGTGCGAGGCTTTAGGGATCGATCCCAGCGCCCAGCTAAGGCGCATTAAACGCGATTTGGCAATCGCCGATGCCCTGGTGGTTTTGACCCCCAAGGACGGTGACGCGTGGGGCGGTGCCCGTCAGATTAGTTGCTTGTGGCTCAAGCGTCTACCCTATTGGTTGGGGACCCTGAGCGCCAGCCGCATCAAGAGCGAGCACCAAGATAAGATCGTGCGCTTCAAACGCGAGTTCGCCGAAGTCGCCTGGGGCGCTTTTCGATCCGCTATCTTCCCTGAAGACATCCTAGCTGAACTCGATTCCGCTCCCTCTCCCGCTGAGCAGGAATACCAGCGGCTGATGGACGAAGCAGCAGCGCTCCGCCAGCAGATCCGAGAGCAGGGTGAGAAAATAGACGATGTCGTCACCCGCGTTGCCGGTTTGGAAGCCCGCTTTTTGGGGACCGAATTTATCAATGCTGACCAGGCTAGCCAGCTCCGCAGGATGGTGGCCGTCTTGGTGAGCAAGATCGAGAAGAACAAAGGGAAGCAAAGCCCTGTTTTCCAGCGCGTGCACGCTGAACTCAAAAGACAGTTCGATGTGCCCAGCTATCTATTGATCGCCGAGAAAGAGTACCCCAAAGTAGCCAAGTTTCTGGCTGACTGGTACAGGAGAGTTGCTCATGACGAGCCTCCCCAAGTCTTCCTTATGGACCAACGTAAACTTTTCTGAGATGCGCTGGCGAATGTGTGTAGGTTTGATGAAGGGACTATGACCGTCGTCATAACGGTAGCGAACGAAAAAGGGGGGACTGGAAAAACCACCAGTGCGGTGAACCTGGCTGCAGGTCTGGCGTTGAGAGAGCGCTTTCAAAGGCGCCCGCACGGCCGGGTGATGCTCCTTGATCTTGACCCTTCCGCTAACGCTTTGATGAGCATCGGCTTTCGCTGTCACAGAGCCCGTCCGGGGGAGTCGCTCTATGCCCTAATGCGCCAAACCCCGCCCCCTTCTGTTCAGCGGATGATCCGGACCAGCGATCATCATCCCAACTTGGGCTTCATCCCCACCAACCCTGAGGCCATGCAAAGCTTAGCTCGGGATGAGATCATGACATTGCCGCGACGCGAAACCCGTTTGGAGCGGGCGGTCAGGCCCCTGATGGGAGAATACGATTACCTTGTTATCGATACCCCTCCCGGTGTGGGCTATATGTTGACCAACGCCCTGGTGGTCTCAACTCACGTGCTCATCCCGGTGAAACCGGAGTATTATGACATCGTAGGCTTACAACGGATGCTTAAACACATCCAGCAAATTCAACTGGAATTTGAAAAGTCGTTGCAGATTATCGGCTACTTACCCAGTATGGTGCAGAGGAATCTCAATATCAATCGTAATTTCCTCCACGTTCTCCGGGAGAAATTCGGAGGGCAGGTGCTACCACCCATCCATTTGTATTCGCACGTCAAAGTGGCTCACGCGGCGCATAAAGATATCTTTACAGCCTATCCACCGCGCACGCGCAGTGAGGGTCAGCTGGAATCCAGCTCCCCACCGACGCAGGAATTCGCCACGCTGGTTGAAGAGGTAGTTCGACGCACAACAGCTTAATCTTTTTTGGAACTTAAACGAGGGAAATGCTCATGGCAAAGCGACGCGATCCCCACAACCCGTTTGAAGACTTTGACGAAGGCGAATTTCAGCCCCCGGCGGGCGGTACTCCTGCTGAGGCGCCCGCGACTCAAACAGAAGCCGAGTTGGTCAGCGGGGAGGCGATCGTCGAGGCGATCTCCGTTGATCAAGCCTACCCCGACCTCTACCAAACCCGCCACCCTGTCTTGCCCCCCGAGGTGCGAGAGCGGTTTTGGGATGGCGAGATCGACTGCTTCCAGGCGGCTAGGGAGTGGCTGGCCTACGCTGAGCAGGATCCCGTCCACCAGGAACGGGTTCAGGAGCTGCTCCATATGGGGGGCACTTTTCAGACGGAAGGACAGGTCAACCCGATCACTGGCCGCTGGGCGATGGTTGGGGATAACGAATTTGTGTTTCTGATCGAGACCGGCGAGCGCCGCTATTGGGCGGCTATCCTCCAAGCTGTGCTGTCCGACGCTGCGGAGCTCCCTACCATCAACGTAGTGGGCTACGAGAGGACCTCACGCCGGCGTCAGTTCTTGGAGAACATCCACCAGGCGAATCCCAGCGCGGTCTCTCAAGCGCGTGGCATCGCTGCCCTGCTTTTGGATCTACGAGGAGTCACCCCACCCGTGGAGCGCCCTGATGATTTGTACACGTACTTCCGGCAGGCACTCGACTTTGAGGTTAGCGCCGAGGAGTGGGAGCAGCTCTCAGACATCACAGGGCTGTCCGATCGCCGTATGCGGCAGGTCCTGTCCGTCCTGCAACTGCCCACCCCGCTTCTGGATGTGGCCGACCTCTACGAACTGGCTTCGCGGCAGTTGCTTGAGATCGTCCGCCGGCCCGCCTTCCGCTGGAAGGAATTGGTGCGTCAGGCGGTGATCGAAAAGAGCGATCAAGAAGCCGAGATCCCGGATTGGCTTTTCCAAGATCAAGCGCGCCCGACTCAAAAGGCGAAGTCCGACCGCAGGCGCGACCCCGCCACCGTCGCGCTGGGTGGTGTGCGCCGTTTTCGCAACGCGCTGCGTTCCGTTGAGGGCAATGAGCAGGATGCCGTGATCGGCAGGTTGGCTACCGACATCGCTGTGGAAGAAGATGCTGGTGAAACCTTGGATTACCTGAAGCGCCTAGCCTTGGAGGTGGAAGTGCGCCTGCAAGACGAAGGGGCGTGAACTCCCGATAGTAAATCTACGATTGGTTCTTTACCGCGGAGCTCATTTCTTGGGCTCCGTGTGTGTATAACGCCGGGGGCAGCAGCATTGAGGTTTGGGAAAAGGTAGAAAAAGGAAATATTTTAGTAAATATTAGATAGAACTAATGTTCTAATTCTTGGCGCACATTCCATCTCTTTGGGGTTGCGGTTCCACATATGGGAATTGTCTAGGGCCACAAACTGACAAGTTTGTGGCGAGCGAGGTGAAATCAAGTGTTGCGAATGGGAACCATCCCCCTGCCCTCGGCGGTTCTCTTGATGGGCATTGCGGGGGTCGGAGCACTTTTGCTTCTCCCCGTGAAATCCAGTGGAGCGTGTGGGCGAATTGGAAACCCCGTCTTGAGCGCATCGCTCTCTTGTGCTTACCGTGGTTTCTGAGCTGTGGGCATGACAGTGAATGTTCAGCCAGTTTGACCATTCGGAAACGCGTTTCCGAATGGTGTAGGGAAGACAACTTGCCATGGTCGTTAGGGCCATTTCAAGTGGGTTACGCAGCTTTGAAGTGTGGACAGCATGAGTTTTGATCTGTCCGCAACCCTTGTCGACCGGCTTACAGGGAGTTGATGGTGGAAATGCGCTCACAGCTGTGCTTAATTAAAGGAAGGGAGTTCAACGGAGCAGCAAGGGGAAGTCCACCCCAAAGGGTTTGGTGGGTTTTTTAATTCCGCCTCGTGCTCTAGGCGCACACGGCGCTGCTGGATAGAGGGGTCTGTGCAGTGATGAGGCTTTAGGAATCGCAGGGCGCTTCCCAGGGTGTTGACTTGTCCCAGGCGCTCTGTAGGCGCGGGTAGCTGCCGCATCCGAATGAATTGCCTTTTCCTTCGGAAACGCGTTTCCGAAGGAAAAGGTTACACGCTTTTTTGCTTGAGACCGGCATGCAGAAGGTATCCAGCCAATCCGGGAGTGGTTGCAAGACCATTCGTTGGTTTCCAGCGTCGTTTGTGGGGGTGAAACGCTCGAAGCGCAAAAACCTTATGCTCTCGTTTTTTCCAGAGAAAGCGATTACGGAGTGCAGAGAACTGGTTGGAGGTTGGCCATTCGGAAACGCGTTTCCGTTGGGTGGGGGTGCAGCGCCCCATAGCAACGCAGCATAAAATCGCTTGAGGGGAACTGCTTGGGAGCTGTTGGGCCT